>NZ_JBIAIV010000038.1:0-77143 GCF_042871645.1 Streptomyces sp. NPDC005774
CCGCCTGGCTGGTACAGCCGCCGCATCTGGACCGAGACCGCCGAGGCGGCAGAGCAACAGACTCCATGAGTGCACTGTGCTTGACAGATCTCGACGGCCCACCTCTTGGGCTGGACCTGGAAGCCTCGCTGACCGGGTTCTTTGCGGACGATCTCCAGCTTGAGGCCGAGGATCTGAGCGGCCCAGTCGACCAGGCGGCCGGCGAAACCCTGGCTGGCCCAGATCTTGCGCACACTTGGGTGGTCGAGCCTGGTCCACAGCAATGGGCGCCGAGCGCCCATCGCGGTCCTGAATGTTTGCGGCGACAACGTGGACGGCCAGGAGTAGGCCAAGAGTGTCGGTGACGATGAACCTCTTACAGCCCTTGACCTCCTTACCCGCATCGAAGCCCCTGGTCGCGGCGGGGACTGTGTCAGCGGTGCGGACGGACTATGGGTCGGTCAACCCCGCTGTCGGTTCGACGTTGCGGCTATCGGCCCGGCGGACCTGGCCACGCAGGACGTCATGGATGCGCTCGACGGTCCCGTCGTCCTGCCACCACGCGAAGTATCAGTACACCGTCGGCCACGGCGCGAAGTGCTTCGGCGGCTGCTGCCATGCGCACCCGGTCCGCACCACGTAGAAGATCGCTTCCACAATCCGCCTCCGCGGATGCTTCTCCCGTGCGAAATCGGCCAGGATGTCAATGCCGTGCACCTGAAGTCGGAGCGTGGATATGACACGTACGGCCTCAGGCCCGGATCGGTTGGAGTGTTCAATTCGAGAATCGTCGGATTCGGAAGAGTGGAGGACTGGTGACATTCCCCGGGGAGGAGAGATCTCAGGCTGATCTGGTGGAAACACTCGCAGACGGCACGGGGCGGAATGCCAGGTTCATTGCGGCCAAGTATCCTGAGGTCACTCAATTCATTGCCTCCTGGATCCGTGAAGCCGCTCACATGGGAAACTGGGCAAGGGTTGACAAGTTTGCCAACTTGGCCGCCCTCTTGCGGGTGCCGGGCCTTGGCGGGGCCCTTCAAGAGATCCTTGATTCAGATCTCGTGGGATTCAACAAAGAGGATCTCGTGGAGATCCTGGGTGAGATCCGGGAAGTGGGCGCGGTCACCTGCTTGTTTCGGGTAGCGGAAGGTTCGGTGAACGAGGATGCTCCGGCGTACTGGCTATGCCAGAAAGTTATCTCCTCTCTGGGGGGAATTGGCACGCCGGAAGCCTTCGAGTACATTCGCCAGATGACAGTCCAGTCGTGGCCTGACGTTGTCCGCTGGTATGCAGCTGTCGAACTGGGGATCGAAGATGAGCTCGGGTTCGACGAAGATCAAATGTTGGGTTAGTGCGCGCCCTGAGCGCTATTGAGGTCCAAGAAGTGCCGATAGCGTTAGCAAAAAAGAAGCCTCGTCAGATTTTTTCTGGCGGGGCTTCTGCGTGGGGTGACGGCAGTACTTGACGGCAACGTCAACGGGCAAGGGGGGTGAGCGGAGGTGGACCGTCGCCGTCAACTCGGCTGTTCTTGGCGTTCGTTATGCCGTCGAGCCCGATGTCGAGGGCCTCGATGACGTTTCGCTGGAGGCGGAGGCGGAGGCGGAGGCGGACGTGGGCGTAGACGGTGGCGGTAGCCCCGATGTGGGCGTGGCCAAGGAGTCCCTTGAACACGACGAGTTCGACGCCCTGCTCCACGAGGAGGGTGACCATCGGGTGGCGAAGGCCGTGGAAGCGGATGCGGCGGAGACCCAGGGTCCGTTGCATGATCGGTTCTGTCTGGAACGTCGGGTTGGTTCGCAGTTGGGGTGGGGCGCCCCGGTCCGGGCGGAGGGTGAACGCAGCGCAGGCACGGTCTCGGTGATCATGTGAGTGTCGAAGTCCCATGAACACTTGGTGAGTCCGTGCCTGCTCCTCCATCTTCCCTCATGCCCTCCGCGCTGGATCAACTGGCTCAGGCCACTGCACCGGCCCCGTTGACGGACGCACTGTGTCTGTCGCAGTTCCTGGAGACGATGCCCGACCCGCGAGGTCTTCGCGGCCGCCGCTACCTGCTGTCCGCCCTGCTCGCAGCGGCCGCGGCGAGCGTCCTGGCCGGCGCCCGCTCACTGACCGCGATCACGGAATGGGTCACGGATGCCCCGGCCTGGGCCTGCCGGGCCCTCGGTTTCCCCGTCGACCGGCTGACCGGCACCGTGTCGGTCCCGCATCCCCACACCCTGCGCCGTCTCCTGGTCCAGCTCGACGGCGACGCCCTGGACCGGGCGATCGGCGCCTTCCTCGCCGCCCGGGCCACCCCGGCCGAGCCCGGGCTGCGGGCGATCGCCGTCGACGGCAAGGCCCTGCGCGGCTCGCGCACCGCCACGGCCACGCACGTCACCCTGCTCGCCGCGATGGACCACAGCGGCAGCGTTCTCGCCCAGTGTCAGATCGCCGACAAGAGCAACGAGATCCCCGCCTTCCAGCCCCTGTTGGACAACATCGATCTCACCGACAGCGTGATCACCGCCGATGCCCTGCACACCCAGCACGCCCACGGCACCTACCTCCGTACCCGCGGCGCCCACTACATCGCCCAGGTCAAGGCCAACCACCCCGGCCTGTTCGACCGCGTCCGCCGCCTGCCCTGGCGCGAGATCACCCTCGACCATTACGAGCGCACCCGCGCCCACCACCGCAAGGAGATCCGGCGCCTGAAGACCGCCTCCTTCGCGCACCTCGACTATCCCGACGCCCGCCAGGCCCTCCAGGTCGTGCGCTGGCGCAAGGACTTCACCAGCGGCAAGCTCACCATCGAGCGCGTCTACCTGATCACCAGCCTGCCGCCGGGAGCCGTGAGCGGCGCTCAGCTCGCCGCTTGGATCAGAGGACACTGGAAGATCGAAAATCTTCTGCACCACGTCCGGGACCGCACCTTCCGCGAGGACGACTCCAAGATCCATATCGGCCGGCTCCCGCGCGTCATGGCCGGCCTGCGCAATCTCGCCATCGGCATCCACCGCCAGGACGGCCACACCAACATCGCCGCCGCGCTACGTCACGCCGCCCGCGACTGCCGCAGACCCCTGGCTGCCCTCGGCCTCGCCGGATGAACCCGGACAGAACTGATCATGCAACGGACCCTGGGCGGAGACCGGCCTTGCGGAGGCAGTGGGGCCTCCGCAGCAGACGCCGGCCCTTGAACGTCGGCATGGCCTGCTTGCCGAGGCAGCGGCTCTTGGCGTGACTGCTGTGGTGACGGCGCTTCCTCTCCTCAAGCGGCCCAGGAAGGAGACCCGGACGGGTCTGCCCGAGGAGAACCTGCCGGTGCTGTAACGCTCCGCTGCGGAGGGGGTGTCCGCTCTGGCGGTCACCCCCGGCTCGCGAACCCTGCCATCCCCAGGAAGTCCGCCCAAGCGGCCGGGGCGAGGGTGAGCCGAGGCCCCTGGGTGTTCTTGCTGTCCCGGACGAGGACGGTACCGACGCCGGGGGATATAGCGACCTCGACGCAGTCGCTCGGGTTGCTGCTGTCGCTGTAGCTGCTCTTGAACCAGGTCGGTTCGACGTCGGCTGCGACCGATCCCTTGCGGTTCATGTCTCCCCCAGCACTTGTTCGATGAAAGCCGACGACTCTCGTCCGGTCAGCGCCTCGGCTCGGATGATGCCATAGCGCAGCTCCAGAATCCTCAGTTGCCGAGGGTCGGTGACAGGGCGGCTGCCGAACTCGTCGTCGGCCCGTCCAACCGCTGTGCCGTCGTGGAACTTGAGCACCTGGATCCGTCCTCCGGTTCCCGGGTGGTCCCCGTGGGACGTCGGCATCACCTGAATCGACACGTGTCGCAACTGTGCCAGCTCCAGGAGGTGTTCGAGTTGCCTGCGCAGCACCATGATGCCTCCGATCGGCCGTCGGAGAGTCACCTCTTCCTGCACGAAGCTCAGCTCCGGTGCGGGGCTCCGCTCGAAGACGGCGGTGCGAGCCGTACGCGCGGCGACCGCCCTCTCCAACTCGTCCTCCGAGAGCGTCGGCCGCCGCGTACTCAGGAGCGAGCGGGCGTACTCCTCGGTCTGCAGGACTCCGTGAAGGTTGTGGCTGCCGTACGACAGCAGCTCCACCGCCTGGGACTCCAGCTTCGCCAAGTTCCGTACCTTCTTCGGGTACCGGACCTTCGCCACGTCCTCCGACATCGCGGCGAGCAGTCCGCCCGCGCCCAGGATCTCGTCGGCCTTCTCCAGGTACTCGGGGCGGGGGATCCGGTTGCCGGCCTCGATCTTGTAGGCGAGGTCGTCCCCGTATCCCATCGCCGCCGCGAAGTCGGCGACCCGCATGCCCACGGACTCCCGCCGCAGCTTCAACTGACGGCCCACCGTGGTGATGACGGCCGTCCCCCACTCGTCGTCAGGGTCGACCTCCCAGCCCGGCTCGTCCGCCTCGTCCCTGACCTGTACCGCCTCACCGTCCACCGACATCCGCACCCCTCCGTCGTACGTACCGCGTTGCGAGGTCTCTCACGGTAGGTGTGGCGATGACGGTGGGTGAGGGGCAGAAGGGAGCGGTACACCTACGAGTGATCCAGGGGTCGGTGAGACCGTACTCAGGGCCGTGAAGGCGGCGAGCGTGAGGGTGAAGAAGGGCGGTTGCTCCGTACAGTGGCGGGCCGCCGCCGTCCGCATCACGTACTGGCTCGCTTCCGACCGGCGCATTGTGCTGCTGACGGTGTTCCGCAAGGCCAGGCAACGCGAGAGTGGCGAGGTCGAGCGTGCCCAGCAGGTGCAGAAGGTGTGCGAGGCCGGTCACGGCCCTGCCGAGCACGGCTACGACCGGACGGAGGAAGGGAACCCATGAACCACTCCGAGTGGAAGACCCGCCGGACCAGGAAGCTTCTGGGGGAGACGGTCGAGGAGTCCGCCGCCTATATCGAAGCCGGGTACGCCTTCGCCCTCGGCCAGGCTGTCCACGACCGGCGTACCGCGCTCGGCCTGTCGCAGGCCGAGCTGGCGCGGCGGGCGGAGATGACCCAGCCGCAGATCTCCAACATCGAGGGCGGGGACTCCGTACCGACTCTGCCGCTGCTCACCCGTCTGGCCAAGGCTCTGGACGCGTCACTGACCATCGACCTGGATCGTGACACGTCGGCTTTCACCTTCACCCCGTACGGACGCCATCAGCCGGAGGAAGCGCTACCGGATGGACGCGACTCGGCAGCTTGAGCCGCGTCCGCAGGGCGAGACCGGCCTCGGCAGCGACGAACCGACGCCCGCGCTGGAGGGCATGTACCGCGCCTACCGTGAGGCGTCTCACGGTAGGTACGGCGGTGACGGTGGGTGAGGGGAAGAGGGGAGCGGTGAGCGGTACACCTACGGGTGGTCCGGGCTGCCCGCCTCGGTGGCCTGGTTCGTCAGGAGCTGGTGGAGGGGTTCGGTGGCGCGGCGGCGGTACTCCTGGACGGCCCAGCCGTTGCCGTCCGGGTCCTTGAAGTACATGAAGGTGGCGCCGTCGTCCGGGGCGTACACGACCGGCTCGGAGATCTCCAGGCCGCGGGCGGTGAGTTCGGCGTGGGCCGCCTTGATGTCGGCGACGCAGAGCTGCAGGCCCTGGTACGAGCCCGGGGCCGGGCGGGTGTCGCCCGACATCTCCCAGATGCTGTCGCCCAGCGCGATCGAACAGCCGGAGCCCGGGGGCGTCAGCTGGACGACGCGCATGCCCGGCATGACCTCCTGGTCGATGTCGACGTGGAAGCCGACCTTGTCCCGGTAGAAGTCCCTGGCCCGGTCGATGTCGCTGACGGGCAGCGGAAGCACTTCGAGGGTCATGGCCATGTTCATCGGGGTTCCTCCGGCGGAGTCGGCGCGGTCAGTGCGGTGGGTCCGGTCGGTGCGGGCTTTCGGTGTCACGTGAACCGCCGTCCGGTCCGGCTGAACGGCTCTCCCTCACCGAAGCCGAAAACGGTGCGCGGCGCCACCGAAAACACGACAGCGTGCCCGGAGGATTCGGCCCCGTCCGCCCGTCTCCGGAACTCATCGCGCACGGCCGTCCCGGGGCCGGGGCGGGGTGGGGCGGATAGGCTCGTCGCCTGGACGAGTTCGTGGCGAGCCCGATGTGCGCCCGATGGGAGCCCGACGCGGGCCGAGGAGCGAGGGAGACCGGGGATGACGTCGGTGCCGGGGCGCAGGAGCAGTACCTTCACGCGGCTGCTGCGGCACGGTTTCACCGACCCGTCGGCCGCCGAGCGGCTGCTGGACGGCCCCGAGCTGGTCGCGGTGCGCGACGACCCGGTGCTGCTCGAGGCGCTCGGCGGTACCGCCGACCCCGACCTCGCGCTGCTGGGGCTGGCCCGGCTGCTGGAGGCGCAGACCGGCGCCGCCGGCCGGCAGGAGCTGCTGGACACCCTGATCGCCGCCAAGCCGCTGCGTGACCGGCTGCTCGGGGTGCTCGGCGCCTCCGAGGGCCTGGCCGACCATCTCGCCCGGCACGTCGACGACTGGCAGGCGCTCGTCACGTACGAGGCGCGGGACCTGCACCCCGGCGTGACCGAGTTCGAGCAGGGCCTCGCCGAAGCCACCGACCCCGTGTCGCTGCGCGTCGCCTACCGGCGCTGTCTGCTGTCCATCGCCGCCCGCGACGTCTGCGGCACCACCGAGGTGTCCGAGACCGCCGCCGAACTCGCCGACCTCGCCACCGCCACCCTGCGCGCCGCCCTCGCGCTCGCCGAGGCCGACGCGCCCGAGGACGCCGCCCTGTGCCGGCTCGCGGTGGTCGCGATGGGCAAGTGCGGTGGGCACGAGCTGAACTACGTGTCGGACGTCGACGTCATCTTCGTCGGCGAGGCGGTGAACGGCGCCGACGAGGACAAGGCCCTGCGCGCCGCCACCCGGCTGGCCGCGCACATGATGCGGATCTGTTCCGCGAACACGGTCGAGGGCACCATCTGGCCCGTCGACGCCAACCTGCGGCCCGAGGGCCGCAACGGCCCGCTCGTCCGCTCCCTCGCCTCGCACCGCGCCTACTACCAGCGCTGGGCCAAGACCTGGGAGTTCCAGGCGCTGCTCAAGGCCCGTCCGGTGGCCGGCGACCTCGCCCTCGGCGAGGAGTACGTCGCCGCCCTGCGGCCGCTGGTGTGGCAGGTCGCCGAGCGGGAGAACTTCGTCGCCGACGTGCAGAAGATGCGCCGCCGGGTGATCGACAACATCCCTACCGCGGAGGTCGACCGCCAGCTCAAGCTCGGCCCCGGCGGACTGCGCGACGTCGAGTTCGCCGTGCAGCTGCTCCAGCTGGTGCACGGCCGCGCCGACGCCTCCCTGCGCAGTGGCACCACCCTCGACGCGCTGGGTGCCCTCGCCGCCGGCGGCTACGTCGGCCGCGCGGACGCCGCCAAGCTCGACGACGCCTACCGCTTCCTGCGCTCCCTGGAGCACCGCATCCAGCTCTTCAGGCTGCGCCGCACCCACCTGGTTCCGGAGGACGACGCCGACCTGCGCCGCATCGGCCGCTCCCTGGGCCTGCGCACCGACCCGGTGACGAGCCTGACCCGCGTGTGGCGGCGGCACGCCTCCGTCGTGCGGCGGCTGCACGAGAAACTGTTCTACCGGCCGCTGCTCGACGCGGTCGCCCAGCTCGCCCCCGGCGAGGCCCGGCTCAGTGCCGCGGCGGCCCGCGAACGGCTGGTCGCCCTCGGCTACGCCGACCCGGCCGCCGCCCTGCGCCACCTGGAGGCGCTGGCGTCCGGCGTGACCCGCAAGGCGGCCATCCAGCGGACCCTGCTGCCGGTGCTGCTCGGCTGGTTCGCCGAATCCGCCGACCCGGACGCCGGCCTGCTCAACTTCCGCAAGGTCTCCGACGCGCTCGGCAAGACCCCCTGGTACCTGCGGCTGCTGCGCGACGAGGGCGCCGCCGCGGAGAACCTCGCCCGCGTCCTGTCCGCCGGGCGGCTCGCCCCCGGCCTGCTGCTGCGCGCCCCCGAGGCGGTGGCCCTGCTCGGCGACGGAGAGGCCGGCGGCCTCAGGCCGCGCTCCCGCGCCCTCCTGGAACAGGAGATCCTCGCCGCCGTCCGCCGCGCCGACGGCGCCGCCCAGGCCGTCGACGCCGCCCGCGGGATCCGCCGCCGCGAAATGTTCCGCACCGCCGCCACCGACATCATCGGCTCCTACGGCACCGAGTCCCAGCCCGCCGAGGCCGACCAGGGTGCCCTGGTGGACCTGGTCGGCGGCGCGGTGTCCGACCTGACCGCCGCCACCCTCGCCGGCACGCTGCGCGCGGTCGTCCGGGAGGGCTGGGGGGACAGTCTGCCCGCCCGCTTCGCGATCATAGGGATGGGCCGCTTCGGCGGCCACGAGCTGGGCTACGGATCCGACGCGGACGTCCTGTTCGTCCACGAGCCGCGCGAGGGCGTGGACGAGCGGGAGGCGGCCGACGCGGCCGGCAAGGTCGTCGCCGAGATGCGCCGCCTCCTCCAGGCCCCCAGCGCCGACCCGCCCCTGCTCATCGACGCCGACCTGCGCCCGGAGGGCCGGTCCGGGCCGCTGGTGCGCACCCTGGGGTCGTACGAGGCGTACTACCGGCGCTGGTCGTTGGTGTGGGAGCGGCACGCGCTGCTGCGCGCCGAGCCCGTCGCCGGCGACGAGGACCTCGGCCGCCGCTTCGTCGACCTGATCGACCCGCTGCGCTACCCGCCCGCCGGGCTAGGCGAGGACGACGTGCGCGAGATCCGGCGTCTGAAGGCCCGCATGGAGTCCGAGCGGCTGCCGCGCGGCACCGATCCCAAGCTGCACGTCAAGCTCGGTCCCGGCGGTCTGTCCGACGTGGAGTGGACCGTCCAGCTGATCCAGCTGCGGCACGCCGCGCACGAGCCGGGGCTGCGCACCACCCGTACCCGTGAGGCGCTGGCGGCCGCCCATGCGGCCGGGCTGATCTCCGCGGACGACGCGGGCGTCCTCGACGAGGCCTGGGTGCTGGCCACCGGCGTACGCAACGCGGTCATGCTGGTGCGGGGCAGGGCCGGGGACACCTTCCCCGGGGACCCTCGCGACCTGGCCGCGGTCGGCCGCTACCTCGGCTACGGTGCGGGCCACGTCGGCGACATGCTCGACGTGTACCGGCGCACGGCCCGCAGGGCACGGGGCGTGATGGAAGAGCTGTTCTACGGCGGGTCGTAGGAGCGGGCCGTGGGCACCCGGCGCAGGCAGGCACCCGGCAACAAGGCGGTGGGCGCGGTCACCGGAGCGCGCGGGGCGCCGCAGAGGCACGGGACGCCTCCCCGACGAGGAGGCGCTTCCCCGGTGCCGGGGTGTTTCCCCGAGGGGACGGACGCCTCAGTGGCGCGGGGTGTCCGGCGCGCGGGCGGAGGTGCTCGCGGTGGGGGCGCCGTCGGCCGTGCGAGGGCCGGGGGAGTCGTCCGGGGCGCGCGGGTTCACGACGCCCGGGTTCGCACGGCCCGCGCCCTCACCGTCCGAACCTGCGACGGCCCTGTCCGTGCCGCGCCTGCCCGGGAGACCCTTCCCCGGGAAACCTCTGCCCGAGAAGGCCCCGCTCCAGCCGCCCCCGCCCCAGCCGGCCCCGCCGTCGGACGCCTCGCGCGGCAGCGCGTACGGCCTGCTCCCGTACCAGAGGGTCGCCAGCGCGTAGCCGAAGGCGAGGCAGAGCACGCCGCCCACCGCGTCCAGCCAGAAGTGGTTGGCGGTGGCGACGATGACCACCAGCGTGCCCGCCGGGTACAGCAGGCCCAGGACCTTCGCCCATGGGATCGTCGCCAGCGCGAAGATGGTCAGCCCGCACCACACCGACCAGCCGATGTGCATCGACGGCATCGCGGCGTACTGGTTGGACATGTTCTTCAGGTCACCGGAGGCCATCGAACCCCAGGTCTCGTGGACCATCACGGTGTCGATGAAGGCGCCGCCGTTCATCAGGCGCGGCGGGGCGAGCGGAAACAGGTAGTAACCGGCCAGGGCGACGGCGGTGGTCGAGAACAGCACCAGTCTGGTCGCCGCGTAACGGCCGGGGTGACTGCGGTAGAGCCACACCAGGACACCCAGTGTGACCACGAAGTGCAGTGTGGCGTAGTAATAGTTCATGCCGACGACGAGCCAGGTCACCGAGTTCACGGCGTGGTTGACCGACTGCTCGAAGGCGAGACCGAGCTGCCGCTCCAGGTCCCAGAGCCAGTCCGCGTTGCGCAGCGCCTCGGACTTCTGCTCCGGCACGGCGTTGCGGACGAGCGAGTACGTCCAGTAACTCACCGCGATCAGCAGGATCTCGAACCACAACCGCGGCCGGCGGGGGGCGCGCAGACGGCGCAGGAGACCCTGCCCCGTCCGGTCCTCGACGGGGCGCGCTGCGGCCTGGTGCCGACCTTCCAGCGTGGTCACCGTCGTTTCGCCCATGGGTACAGAGTCTGCCAGAAAAGCCCCTGGGAGAGATCCTCTCCCAGGGGCGGCCGACCCGCATGTTCTCCTCGGGAAGGGGCCCGCCGCCTCCTCCTGGAGCAGGACGCGAGGACTCCCCGCCTGCGACCTGTGGACGACACGGTGACCCGGAGAAGCGTGGGATTCCGGGCGGTTCAGAGACGGGGCCGGGTGGCGGTGTCCAGGTAGAAGGAGTCGATGCTCTGGACGGCCTGCTCGAACTCCTCCAGGTTCACGGGCTTGGTCACGTAGGCGTTGGCGTGACTGCTGTACGCGCCGGTGACGTCGTCCGGAGCGGTGGACGTGGTCAGGACGACCACGGGGATCGTCTGCAGATCGTCGTCGTTCTTCAGGACCTTGAGCAGATCGCGGCCGTTCATCCGGGGCATGTTCAGGTCGAGGACGATGAGGTCGGGCCGCGGGGTGTCCGGGGCCCGCAGGTGTTCCAGCGCGGCGACTCCGTCGGTGACCTGGACGAGGTTGCGGGCTCCGCGTTCGGAGAGGGCTTCCTCGATGAGCATGGCGTCGGCGATGTCGTCTTCGACGAGCAGGACGTCGAAGGGGCGGGCGGGGGTGGTCATGGTCGGATGCTCCGTGGGTTTCTCGGTGGAATGGTGGAAAAGCCCCGGCCAGCGGCGCCGGGCACCTTGCCGTGTCATACCGCAGGCGGCACCGATCTGCGGATAGCCGGCACCCGCGCGGGCGGCCGCCACGGCCGTCTCCTGCTGGAGCCGTTCAGCGGCCTGCTTGAGGTGATCCAGCACGCGGAGCAGAGCCAGGGCCTGTGCCTGGTCGTCCGGTGCCGGGTGCGAAGGCGCTCCCAGAAGCCGGCGGGCGAGGCGCTGCGCGAGATCACCGACTGCCGCGTCCGTGAGGGAGGCGGTCTCCTGCGGGGTGATCCACGATACGAAGTCCTTGCCAGGCATGTCCGAAACTCTAGGTCCCGGAGCAGCTCCGCGACAACAAGGGTTGTCGCCCTTTAAGGTGTGCTGGCCCAACTTTCAAGGTGATTGCCGCAACGAGGAGCCCACAGGATGACCGCCGACGAGAGGAAATCGCGCATACGAGGGTTTTCCACGTGGACGACCAGGCGGTGGCTTCGCGTGGGGGTGGCCGTGTCCCTCGTGGTTCTGGTCCTGCTCGGGACAGCGGGCGCATGGGTCCTGGGGCGGACCCAGACGATCAGCGACGAGCTCGTGGACGTACGGTCCCCCGCGCTGACCGTCGCGATCCGCCTGGAAGCGGCCGTGCTCAACCAGGAGACCGGAATCCACGGCTACGGGCTCACCGGCCTGCCGGAGTTCATCACCCCCTACGAGCAGGGGCTCGCCGAGCAGGAAGCGAGTTTTGCGGAACTCACCGGGCTGCTCGAGGGCGACCGCGCGGGACTGGACGACCTGAAGGCCGTGCAGGACACCGTGGTGAAGTGGCAGGAGAGGATCGCCCGGCCCGTCGCCGCCGCACCCGCCGGCTCACCCTCGCCGATGGCCACCCAGCGGGCGGAGGAGGGCAAGGCGGCCTTCGACGACGTACGTACCGCCCTGAGCGGCCAGCAGGAACAACTGCGCGCGGACCGCGAGCGGGCCAGGGACGACCTGATGGACACGATGGTCCTGAGGAACTGGGTGTTCAGCGCCATCGCGGTGCTCATCGTCGTCCTCACGGTCTTGATCTTCGAAGGACTGCGCCGCGGCATCAACACGCCGCTGGAGCGGCTCGGCGCGGACGCCCGCGCCGTCACCGGCGGCGACTTCGGGCATCCCATCGCCCTGACCGGTCCCGCCGACCTGCGGCGCCTCAGCCGTGAGATCGACTTCATGCGACAGCGTCTCGTACAGGAACTGGCCCTCAGCGAGGACACCCGGCTGCGGCTGGACGCGCAGGCCGCGGACCTCCAGCGTTCCAACGCCGAGCTGGAGCAGTTCGCGTACGTGGCCTCCCACGATCTGCAGGAGCCGCTGCGCAAGGTCTCCAGCTTCACCCAGCTCCTCCAGCGGCGCTACGGAGGGCAGCTCGACAGCCGGGCCGACCAGTACATCGACTTCGCGGTCGACGGGGCGAACCGCATGCAGACCCTCATCAACGACCTGCTCGACTTCTCCCGGGTCGGGCGGCTGCACAACGCCCACCAGAGCGTCGACCTGGACAAGGTGCTGGAAAGGACCCTGTCCGAGCTGAGCGTCGGCATCGAGGAGGCCGGAGCGGAGATCACCCACGATCCGCTGCCGACCCTGGTCGCCGACCCCACCCAGCTGGGCATGCTCTGGCAGAACCTGATAAGCAACGCCGTCAAGTTCCGCCGCCCGGGCGAAACGCCGAAGATCCACGTCACTGCGGCCCGGGAAGGCGAACTGTGGCGGTTCACCGTCACCGACAACGGCATCGGCATCGCACCGGAGTACGCCGACAAGGTGTTCGTGATCTTCCAGCGGCTGCACACCAAGGACACCTACACCGGGAGCGGAATCGGCCTCGCGATGTGCAAGAAGATCGTCGAGTTCCACGGGGGCACCATCGGGGTCGACCCGGAATACCACGACGGCGCACGTATCACCTTCACCCTCGCCCCCCGGCCGCCGGAGAGCCCCGGTCCGTCCACCGTGCCGGAAGCCATCCGCGCCGACGCGGAGCCGGCGCGATGACCGAGGTCATGACGGTCGTGCCGGAAGCATCCTCCGAGGGGCCGGTGTACCGCATCCTGCTGATCGAGGACGACCCGGGCGACGCCCTGCTCGTGGAGGAACTCCTCCACGACACGGGGATGCGGTTCGCGCTGACCACCCGGACCACCCTGGCCGAGGCGCGCGCCGAACTGGCCGGCAGCCCGATCGACTGCATCCTCCTCGACCTGCACCTGCCCGACGTGGCGGGCGTCGACGCGGTCACGGCCGTGCGCGGGCTGGCCCCGCACACCGCGGTGATCGTCCTGACCGGGCTGTCCGAGGACCGGGCGGGCACCGAGGCCATGGCCGCCGGAGCGCAGGACTACCTCGTCAAGGGCAAGGTCGAAGCGGACCTGCTGCGAAGGACGCTGCGCTACGCCGTCTACCGGAGCCGGACGGAACGCGCGAGCGCCCAGGCGCAGGCCACCCGGCTGCGCGCGGAGGAGAACGCCCGCCTGGAACGCAGTCTGCTGCCCCAGCCGATGCTCGACACCTCCACGGTGAGGGTGACGTCCCGCTACCTGCCCGGTGCCGCGATGGCCCTGCTCGGCGGGGACTTCCTCGACGTGGTGGAGGGGGACGACGGGCTGCTGCACGCCGTCGTGGGCGACGTCAGCGGCCACGGCCCCGACGCCGCGGCGCTCGGTGTCTGTCTGCGGATCGCCTGGCGCTCCCTGGTGCTCGGCGGGCACCGCGGAGACGACCTGCTGCACCTGATGGAACGCATCCTGATCGCCGAACGCGACGGCCGGCAACTGTTCGCGACCTGCACCCTGCTCACTCTCGACCAGCGCTCCGGCACGGTCGTCCTGCACCTGGCGGGCCACCACGAGCCCCTGCTCACCACGGCCGAGGGGACCCGTGAAGTGAGCGCCGAACACGGCATCGCCCTGGGCATCGTCCCCGGAGAGTGCAGCTGGCCCTCCACGGTCGTTCCGCTCCCGGCCACCGGAGCCCTGACCGTCTACACCGACGGTCTCATCGAAGGACACAACGGGACGAAGGGTGAGCGGCTCGGCGTCGAAGGGCTGCTCGCGCTGATCGGGAACCTGCCGTCGGCGGACCCGGCGGACCACGTCGACCTCCTCATCAAGGAGACCCAGACGCTGAACGCCGGCCGCCACTCCGACGACCTGGCCGTGCTCCGCCTCGACTGGGGCGATCGGCCCGCCTGACGCCGAGAACCCGTGACGCCGAGAACCCGTGACGCCGAGAACCCCGTGCACCGGCAGTGGGCCGGCGCCGCGCCGCGTCCCGGCTCAGGTCACCGGGAGCGGTTGCGGTCCCCGGGTGCCGAAGCCGTCGAGCCCCGGACCACCAGTTCCGGCATGAACACGAACTCGCTGTGCGGGGCGGGTGTCCCGCCGATCTCCTCCAGCAGGGTGCGCACCGCGGCCTGGCCCATCGCCGGGACCGGCTTGCGGACCGTGGTCAGCGGCGGGTCGGTGAAGGCGATCAGCGGGGAGTCGTCGAAGCCGACCACCGAGATGTCCGTCGGCACCTCGAGACCGCGCTGCCGGGCCGCCCGTATCGCGCCCAGCGCCATCATGTCGCTGGCGCACACCACCGCCGTGCACCCGCGGTCCATGAGCGCGCTGGCGGCGGCCTGGCCGCCCTCCAGGGTGTACAGGGAGTGCTGGACCAGCTCCGTCTCCACGGTCTCGGCGGCCAGCCCCAGCTGCTCCTGCACGGCGCGGACGAAGCCCTCGATCTTGCGCTGCACCGGCACGAACCGCTTCGGTCCCAGCGCCAGTCCGATCCGGGTGTGGCCGAGGGAGGCGAGATGCGTGACCGCCAGCGCCATCGCCGCCCGGTCGTCGGGCGAGATGAACGGCGCCTGCACCTTCGGCGAGAAGCCGTCGACCAGCACGAACGGCACCCCCCGGGCGCGCAGTCGGTCGTAGCGCTGCATGTCGGCCGTGGTGTCCGCGTGCAGTCCGGAGACGTAGATGATGCCGGCCACCCCGCGGTCGACCAGCATCTCCGTCAGCTCGTCCTCCGTCGACCCGCCCGGGGTCTGGGTGGCCAGCACCGGCGTGTAGCCCTGGCGGGTCAGCGCCTGCCCGATGACCTGGGCCAGCGCCGGGAAGATCGGGTTCTCCAGCTCGGGAGTGATCAGTCCCACCAGGCCCTCGCTGCGCTGCCGCAACCGCACGGGACGTTCGTAGCCCAGGACGTCGAGGGCGGCGAGGACGGACTGGCGGGTGGTGGCGGCGACGCCCGGCTTGCCGTTGAGCACGCGGCTGACGGTCGCCTCGCTCACCCCGGCCTGAGCGGCGATGTCGGCAAGACGTGTGGTCACAGCACCGGACCCTATCGGCCGCCCCCGTCCTTGCACACCGGCCGGACGCCTGGCGCGTGCGGTCGAACGGCCCGTCGCGGGCTGCTGGGTCATCGCGGGTCCCTCATGTCGTGGTCGGCCGGTCGTGCTCGGCGTTCCGTCCCGCAACGGATGATTCCCCCGACGGAAACGGATGGCAAGTACTTGCAGAGTCTTGCACAGCTGTCCGAACTCCTGTCCTGACGCCGGAAAATCGGCGGTGACACGGCGATCGGGGTGCCACGGGGAGGGGGTCGAGGAGAGGTCACGGCGGGGTAACCGCAGGACTTTCTTGCAAAATTTTTCAGCAAGGTCTTTCGGATCGGTTGCATCGCTGTTACGTTCACGTCGCCCGGCGGCCCCATCGGCGCGGTCGGCAAGTCGGCAGGACGGCAGACGGGGCCGTCCCTGCACTACACGGGCTTTCACCCTCAAGGAGAACTCATGCGGCGTGGCATAGCGGCCACCGCGTTGGTGGCGTCCCTCGCCCTCACGGCGACGGCCTGCGGCGGAGACAGCGACAGCGGCGACTCGGCCGACGGCCCGGTCAGCATCACCTGGTGGGACACCTCCAACGCGACCAACGAGGCGCCGACGTACCAGGCCCTGGTCAAGGAGTTCGAGGCCGCCAACAAGGACGTCAAGGTCAAGTACGTCAACGTCCCCTTCGACCAGGCGCAGAACAAGTTCGACACCGCCGCCGGTTCCAAGGGCGCGCCCGACGTGCTGCGCTCCGAGGTCGGCTGGACCCCCGCCTTCGCCAAGAAGGGCTTCTTCCTGCCGCTGGACGGCACCGAGGCGCTGAAGGACCAGGCGAAGTTCAAGTCCAACCTGATCGAGCAGGCGACGTACGAGGACAAGGTCTACGGCGTCCCGTTCGTCACGGACACGCTCGCGCTGGTCTACAACAAGGAACTCTTCGAGAAGGCCGGCGTCGAGGCCCCCAAGACCTGGGACGACCTGAAGAAGGCCGCCGCCACCATCAAGGGCAAGACCGGCGTCGACGGCTACTGGGGCTCCACCCAGGCCTACTACGCCCAGTCCTTCCTCTACGGCGAGGGCACCGACACGGTCGACGCCGACGCCAAGAAGATCACCGTCAAGTCGCCCGAGGCCAAGAAGGCCTACGGCACCTGGCTGGACCTCTTCGACGGCAAGGGCCTGAAGAAGGCCGACACCACCGCCGACGCCTACGCCCACATCCAGGACGCGTTCGTCAACGGCAAGGTCGCCGCGATCATCCAGGGCCCGTGGGAGATCACCAACTTCTACAAGGGCTCGGCCTTCAAGGACAAGAACAACCTGGGCATCGCCACCGTCCCGGCCGGCTCCGCGGGCACGGCGGGCGCTCCGACCGGCGGCCACAACCTCTCCGTCTACGCCGGCTCCGACGCGGCGAAGCAGGAGGCCGCGCTGAAGTTCGTCAACTTCATGACCTCGGCCAAGGCCCAGGAGACCATCGCCCTGAAGAACTCCACGCTGCCCACGCGTGACGACGCCTACACCGACAAGGTCAAGGCCGACCCGGGCATCGCCGGCTACCAGACGGTCCTCGAGGCCGCCCAGCCGCGCCCGGCCCTGCCCGAGTACAGCTCGCTGTGGGGTCCGCTCGACGACGAACTGCCCCAGATCGCGGGCGGCAAGGAGTCCCTGGACAAGGGTCTGAACGACGCCGAGACCGCCATCGCCAAGCTGGTGCCGGACTTCAGCAAGTAAGCCCGCGTTGCCGCCGGATCCTGTGCCAGGAGGGGAGGATCCGGCGGCCACCGGCCTGTGTGCCGAACCCCTTGATCATCCAGAAGGTGCCGAACCATGACAGTCGCCATCGACCGCGCGACCGGCAAGCGCAGCGGTGACCGCCCGCCCCGCGCCGGCCGGGCCGGCCGCCTGAAGCGGGCCTACCAGAAGCACTGGTACGCCTTCGCCATGATCGTGCCCGTGGTCGTCGTGCTCGGCGTCCTCGTGCTGTATCCCCTGGCGTACGGCTTCTACCTCACCCTCACCGACGCCAACAGCCTCAACTCGGCCCGCACCATCGGCGTCAACGAGATCGAGGCCACGTACAAGTTCATCGGCCTGGACAACTACGCCGACATCCTCTGGGGCGAGACGTCGTACGACCGCTTCTGGTCGCACTTCATCTGGACGATCGTCTGGACGGCGGCCTGTGTCGGCCTGCACTACACCATCGGCCTGGGCCTGGCCCTGCTGCTCAACCAGAAGCTGCGCGGCCGCACCTTCTACCGGCTGATCCTGATCCTGCCGTGGGCCGTGCCGACCTTCGTCACCGTCTTCGGCTGGCGGTTCATGCTCGCCGACAGCGGCATCATCAACTCGGGCCTGGAGTCCCTGGGCCTGCCGACACCGCTGTGGCTCGAGGACACCTTCTGGCAGCGGTTCGCCGCGATCATGGTCAACACCTGGTGCGGTGTGCCGTTCATGATGGTCTCCCTGCTCGGCGGCCTCCAGTCGATCGACGGGACGCTGTACGAGGCGGCCGAGATGGACGGCGCCAGCGCCTGGCAGCGGTTCCGCCACGTCACCCTGCCGAGCCTGCGCTCGGTCAGCTCCACCGTCGTGCTGCTCGGCATCATCTGGACCTTCAACCAGTTCGCCGTCATCTTCCTGCTGTTCGGCAACACCGCGCCGGACGCGCAGATCCTCGTCACCTGGGCCTACTACCTGGGCTTCGGGCAGCAGCCGCGCGACTTCGCGCAGTCCGCGGCCTACGGCATGCTGCTGCTGGCCGTCCTGATCGTCTTCACCTCCTTCTACCGCCGCTGGCTGAACCGCAATGAGCAGCAGCTCGCGATCTGAGGCAGGAGCCCCCATGAGCACCCTCGACACCCCACCGCCGGCCGTGGTGACGGGCAAGCCGGCCGGGAGGACCACGCCCCGCCGGCCCGGGACGCGGCGGCGCGGTGAGATCAGCCGCGGCGGCGCCCTCGGCTCGCACGGCATCCTGATCGTGGCGAGCGTCGTCGCGCTGTTCCCGGTCGCCTGGCTGGTCTTCCTGTCCCTCGGCCCGGACAAGGACGACTATCTGCGCCCCGGCGGCATCTGGGGCAAGATGACGCTGGACAACTACGCGTTCGTGCTGCAGGAAACGAACTTCTTCGACTGGCTGAAGAGTTCGCTGATCGTCTCGCTCGGCACGACCGTCATCGGCGTCCTGGTCGCCGCCACCACCGGGTACGCGGTGTCCCGGATGCGGTTCCCCGGGTACAAGAAGTTCATGTGGGTCCTGCTGGTCACCCAGATGTTCCCGGTGGCCGTCCTGATGGTCCCGATGTACCAGATCCTGTCCGACCTTCAGCTGATCGACACCTACTTCGGCCTCATTCTCGTCTACTGCTCGACCGCGGTGCCGTACTGCGCGTGGCTGATGAAGGGCTATTTCGACACCATTCCGTTCGAGATCGACGAAGCGGGCCGGGTCGACGGGCTGTCCCCGTTCGGCACGTTCGTGCGGCTGATCCTGCCGCTCGCCAAGCCGGGCCTGGCGGTCGCCGCCTTCTACAGCTTCATCACCGCGTTCGGCGAGGTCGCCTTCGCCACGACGTTCATGCTCGACGACGAGAAGTACACGCTCGCCGTCGGTCTGCAGAGCTTCGTCAGCGAGCACGACTCCCAGCGCCACCTCATGGCCGCCACGGCGGTCCTGATCGCGATACCCGTCTCCGCGTTCTTCTACCTCGTGCAGAAGAACCTGGTGGCCGGCCTCACCGCGGGCGGCACGAAGGGCTGACGCCCTCCGCACGACTCCCGCGCGCCTCACCGCGCGCGGGGAGGCGGTCGCGGTGCACAAACATCCGACCCCGCCGGCACCGCGGCCGCCTCGTCTCCCGCTTCCCGCCTCCTCGGCCCCACTCGCCTCCCTGACCGACCCCACGTATTCAAGGACGACATGAGCCAGCAGCACGCCGCCGCCCCGGCCCCCACTCCGACGACCGACGCTGCCGTAGCCACCGTCACCAGGAGCCACGACTGGTGGCGGGACGCGGTGATCTACCAGGTGTATCCGCGCAGCTTCGCCGACAGCAACGGCGACGGCATGGGCGACCTGGAGGGCATCCGCTCCCGCCTGCCGTACCTGCGCGACCTCGGGGTGGACGCCGTGTGGCTCAGCCCCTTCTACGCCTCCCCGCAGGCCGACGCCGGCTACGACGTCGCCGACTACCGTGCCGTCGACCCCATGTTCGGCACCCTGCTCGACGCGGACGCGCTGATCCGGGACGCCCACGGACTGGGCCTGCGGATCATCGTCGACATCGTGCCCAACCACTCCTCCGACCAGCACGAGTGGTTCAAGCGGGCGCTCGCCGAGGGCCCCGGCTCGCCCTCGCGCGACCGCTACCACTTCCGCCCCGGCAAGGGTAAGAACGGCGAACTCCCGCCCAACGACTGGGAGTCGATCTTCGGTGGCCCCGCCTGGACCCGGGTCACCGAACCCGACGGCACCCCGGGTGACTGGTACCTGCACCTGTTCGCACCCGAGCAGCCCGACTTCAACTGGGAGCACCCGGCCGTCGGCGACGAGTTCCGCTCCATCCTGCGGTTCTGGCTCGACATGGGCGTGGACGGCTTCCGCATCGACGTCGCGCACGGCATGGTGAAGGCCGAGGGCCTGCCCGACCTGGGGGACCACGAGCAGCTGAAGCTGCTGGGCAACGATGTCATGCCGTTCTTCGACCAGGACGGCGTGCACGACATCTACCGGCAGTGGCGGCTCGTCCTCGACGAGTACGCGGGTGAGCGGATCTTCGTCGCCGAGGCGTGGACGCCGACCGTGGAGCGCACCGCCAACTACGTCCGCCCGGACGAGCTGCACCAGGCGTTCAACTTCCAGTACCTGGGCACCCACTGGGACGCCGAGGAACTGCGCGTGGTCATCGACCGCACGCTGGACTCCATGCGCCCGGTCGGCGCCCCCGCGACCTGGGTGCTGTCCAACCACGACGTCACCCGGCACGCCACCCGCTTCGGCAACCCGGCGGGCCTCGGCACCCAGATCCGGGAGGCCGGGGACCGCGAACTCGGTCTGCGCCGGGCCCGCGCGGCGACGCTGCTGATGCTGGCGCTGCCCGGCTCGGCCTACGTCTACCAGGGCGAGGAACTGGGCCTCCCGGACGTCGTGGACCTCCCCGACGAGGTGCGCCAGGACCCGGCGTACTTCCGGGGCGCGGGCCAGGACGGCTTCCGCGACGGATGCCGGGTACCGATCCCGTGGACCCGCACCGGTTCCTCGTACGGCTTCGGGGGCGGCGGCAGCTGGCTGCCGCAGCCGGAGAACTGGGGCGAGCTGAGCGTCGAGGCGCAGACCGGAACGGCCGGCTCGACCCTGGAGCTGTACCGGGCCGCGCTCGCCGTGCGCCGTGAGCAGGCCGACCTGGGCGCGGGCGAGGCGGTGGAGTGGCTGCGGGCCCCCGAAGGCGTCCTCGCCTTCCGGCGCGGCGAGTTCGTGTGCGTCGCGAACACGACGGGTCGGGCGGTGACCATGCCGTCCTACGGCCGGGTGCTGCTCACCAACGGTGAGGTGGCCGAAACCGGCGACGAGGCGAAGGTGCCGGCGGACACGACGGTGTGGTGGACGCGGGCCTGACGCCTCGTCCGCCACAGGGCCCGCCGCTCCCTTCCGGGGAACGGCGGGCCCTCGCCATGCACGGAGTGTGCCGTCAAGTCCGCTGCCCGCTCCGCCGGTTCACCTCACGCACCCTGGCGCTCAGCCCGGCGGTGCGACGACCTTCCCGCAACGCCTCCGCCAACTTGCGCGCCGTGCCCGGATTGCAGCGCCCGAGATCCACCAGCGGCGGCAGGTAGCCACTGGCCAGCGAGACCGTGTCCAGCCCCAACGAGGGCAGGAGCACGCCTGCGTCGTCCAGCGCCAGGGAGAGTTCGTTCCTGGCCTCGTCGGCGTCCTGGATCGCAGCTGCGCGCCTCGTACGTTCCTGTGGTGCCATGAGTGCGGTGCCCTTCCTTCGTGATGATCCCGACTCTCCCCACGATCATCGGTGCGTGACGCTACGCTCACCAGGGGTGACGGTTTTCGTCGCACCGGATCGAAAACGGGGGACAGGCGATGCCCGCGCCGAAGGAACTCGACCCGTCCGCGTCCCTGCCGGCGCTGTACGGCGTGAAGCTGCGCAAGCTCCGCGTCCGCGCCGGGTTCACGCAACGCGGGCTCGGCGACCTGATCCCCGTCGCCCACAGCCGTATCGCCCAGTTCGAACTGGGCAAGGAGACACCGCCCGAGGACGTCAACACCAGGCTGGACGAGATCCTGGAGGCCGACGGCGACCTGGTCGACCTGTGGACCCACATCAAACGGACGCCGATCCCGGACTGGGCACGGAAGTTCGTGGCGTACGAGGCCAGGGCGAACGCCATGCACAAGTACACGGCGCACAGCGTTCCGGGTCTGCTCCAGACCGAGGCCTACGCGCGTGAGGTACTGCGCCATGGGCAGCCGTGGTGCACGGGGGAGGAGATCGAGGAGAAGGTGGCGGCGCGGCTGAGCCGACAGAGTCTGCTCCGGAAGCCGCAACCGCCGCTGTTGTGGGTGGTGCTCGACGAGTCGGTGATCCGGCGCCCGGTGGGAGGCCCGACCGTCATGCGGGAGCAGTTGGCCTCCGTGCTGGAAGCCGCCCGCACCCCGCACATCGAGGTGCAGGTGATGCCCTTCGTCGCGGGGGCCCACTCCGCCATGGGCGGCTCGCTCACCCTCCTGTCATTCGACAACGCGCCGGACGTGGCCTACCTGGAGGCGGGGCACTCGGGTGAGTTGGTGGAAGACCGGGCCATGGTGACCCGGCACTCCCATCGTTACGATCTCGTCCATGCCCGAGCCCTGCCGCCAGAGGCATCCGTGGCCCTGATCCGGCGGGCCATGAAGGAGTATGAGACATGCGCGGTACCCGACCCGACCTGACCGCCGCAGTGTGGCGCAAGAGCACGTACAGCGACGGCGGTGGTGGCGACTGCCTGGAACTCGCCGACAACATCCCCGGCACCGTCCCCGTCCGCGACAGCAAGAACCCCACCGGCATGACCCTGCGTTTCGGCGCCTCTGCCTGGGCGGCGTTCATCGACGGCATACGGGCCGGCGCGCACTGATACGGGTCCTTACCCTGACGCGACCTCGTTGTTTCGCCGCAGCCCTCGAAGTCGGTGACTTTCTGCCAGGTGAGCTTGCTCCGCTTTGACTTACAAGAATGACGGGCGGCGGTAAGGTCACGATCCAGCTCGCGATGACCGCGGGCGTGGCGGCATACGAGGACATTCAGAAGTCTTTCTCCGTAGGCGGGGCTAACGTGATCGCGTGATCGACTACGACGATTCCGGCCGCCCTGTAGTCCGGGTGGGAGGCCCCGGGTCCGCCCGTCTACTGCTCTCGGAGCCGACCCGGCCATTCGAGGACGAACCGACGCTCGACTTCCTCGTCAGGGCCTGCGGGCCGTGGGGAAGTGTCGAGACCTCGGTGGAGACCTGGGACGGCGACGGCCTCGACGCCTTCCTCGCCTCACTTGCCGAAGACTTCCGGGGTTGGGAAGGAGTACGCACCTGGCACTCCCTCTGCTACGACCTGACCCTCTCAGCGGAGCACCGACCTGGCGGCCACGTCCAACTGACCTGGGGCATCCGTGACCGGGCACCCTCTGAGGAATGGCAGTTCGAGACCACCACAGTGCACGCGGCAGGCGAGGACATGCGCAACCTCACCGCCGAGATCCACACGTTCGTTGCGAGCGTCGTGAAGTAGGCGAACGAGCCCTCATGCCGGGCCCCACCACATGAGATGACGCCTCGGCCGAGGAGTTGGGGAGGGAAAGAAGACCGCAGTCCCCGACCGCTCGATGTCGCCGGGTCATGACGGCCTGATGGCTGGGCAGCGGCGACAAAGACGTCGTGACCGATGCCGCCACGGGGGCCTCGCCGTGTGTGATGCCTGGACGCCCGCCTGCGGCCCGGGGAGGACACACCGTCCCGAAACCGTGAGCACTTCGGCCCCCATTGTCCTGATGGCGCTCGTTTGAGCGCGTATATGACACATGCCCGCCGACTGCTCACGCTTTTCCGCAAGGCATCCGTCTCCGGCCCCGTAGCGTCGGGACCGCGGAGATTCCCTGCGCGTGTGCGTGTCCGAGGGGCATGAGATCGCTTCAGAAGGCGGTCGGGCCCTCCTGCGCAGGACTGCGCCGGCACAGGCCAGGACGACGGCAAGACCTGCCGGCACACAGACGAGAACGTTGATCAACATGGAGACGTGCTCCACCGTCGTGCCGTCGGAGTAGACGCAGGCGCTGCGAAGAGGCCACTGCTCCTGCTCGATACCTGCCCACTCGGCACCGGAGGCGTTCCGGTCTTCGCACACCCCGGGAAACGGCCCTCCCATGGCGACGGAGAACCAGCCGTAGCAGTACACGGCTGCTGCCGAGGAACTGAACACCAGAACGAGAACGGCACAGAGCCTGGACATGGACAGAGGCGGGTTGTCCAGCATCAGGACAACGGTCACGATGCCCGCCGCCCCAGTGGCCAGGCTGATGAGCATCAGCATGCCCATCAATGCGGTTGACACCGTGTCACCTTCTTTTCGTTGACGTGACGGACTGTGGCAGCACCACCCGACTCTTCGACGAGACCGGCGGGACAGGGGGCCGATACGCCTCCGGCGGCCACACGATGTCGCGCGCTGAATCACCGGAGACACCATCCCCGTCTCCGGCGGCGTTCGCCGACGCCACACGGTCTTCGCCGCTGACCCGCAAACGGCCGGAGCCGTCGCTCGAGGTCAGCGAGGGGTGAGGAGGCAGAACTCGTTGCCCTCCGGGTCGGCCAGGACCGTCCAGGGGACGTCGCCCTGACCCACGTCGGCGAGCGTCGCCCCGAGGTCCTTCAGGCGCGCGACCAACTCCGCCTGATGGGCGGTCGAGGTGGTGGCCAGATCGAGGTGCACCCGGTTCTTCACCGTTTTGGGTTCCGGGCGGGCGACGATGTCGACACAGACTGCCACGGGGTCGGGACAGGCGAAGCCCACGGGTTCGAGGTTGGTCACACCGGGTGCCTCACTGTCGACACCCCAACCGAGTGCCTCCGCCCAGAACCGGCCGAGCACGGAGTCGTCCTGGGCCTTCATGTTGATCTGCACGAGTCTTGTCGCCATGCGCGGATCCTAGAAGCTGCGCCGGTCCGGGCCACCGAGATCGGACACGTGCTCGATCCGGAGCGAGGGCCCGTCCGATCATCTTCATCTGGTGCTCGCGGTGGGCGAGGACCTGCCCCTGACGCCCGGGGGAGAAGCGGCCTGCGAAGTCCTCGGGCTCAACTGCGGAGTGTCGGCACGGGCCGGTGGAAGGCCCACCGGATCACCCGGTGGTGCGTCGAGGAGTGGCCGCGCGCCCACGAGAAGGGGGACGACGAGGGTGCGCGGGCGGGGCCTGCTCGGCTGACCCGGACGGACCGGCCGGCCGTCCTTCCGGAATTTCTTGCCGCAACTTCACGCCGACCGCTGCCCTTTCGGAGGGTGAAGCTTTAACATCTGCGTCACCGCAAGGTTTCTGAAGGTTTCAGCAAAATGCTTCAGGCGCCTTCGCGCTCCCCACACCCTTCGATGAAGAAGGAACCCCACATGGCACGCAGAACCCTCGCCGGGGCCGCCGCACTCGCGGTCGCCTCGGTTGTCATGACCCCGACTGTCGCGCAGGCCGCGCCGCCCGGGAACAAGGACGTCACCGCCGTCCTCTTCGAGTGGAACTTCAACTCGGTCGCCCGCGAGTGCACCACCACCCTCGGCCCCGCCGGGTACGGCTCCGTCCAGGTCTCCCCGCCCGCCGAGCACATACAGGGCGCGCAGTGGTGGACGTCGTACCAGCCCGTCAGCTACAAGATCGCCGGTCGGCTCGGCGACCGCACCGCCTT
The DNA here is from genome assembly GCF_042871645.1 of Streptomyces sp. NPDC005774. NCBI lineage: Bacteria > Bacillati > Actinomycetota > Actinomycetes > Kitasatosporales > Streptomycetaceae > Streptomyces > Streptomyces sp. NPDC005774. The sequence goes on from NZ_JBIAIV010000038.1 coordinate 25,255, forward strand.
CCGGAACATGGTGAACACGTGTCACTCGGCCGGGGTGAAGGTCGTCGTCGACGCCGTCGTCAACCACATGGCCGCGGGCAACGGCACCGGTACCGGCGGCTCCTCGTACACCAAGTACAACTACCCGGGCCTGTACTCGTCGCCCGACTTCGACAACTGCACCTCGCAGATCACCAACTACCAGGACCGCTGGAACGTCCAGAACTGCGAACTGGTCGGTCTCGCCGACCTCGACACCGGCGAGAACTACGTACGCGGAGCCATCGCCGGATACCTCAACGACCTGCTCTCCCTCGGGGTGGACGGCTTCCGCATCGACGCGGCCAAGCACATGCCGGCCGCCGACCTGGCGAACATCAAGTCCCGGCTCTCCAACCCCAACGTGTACTGGAAGCAGGAGGCCATCTACGGTGCCGGCGAGGCCGTCCAGCCCAGTGAGTACACCGGCACCGGCGACGTCCAGGAATTCCGCTACGCCTACGACCTCAAGCGGGTCTTCAACAACGAGAACCTCGCCTACCTGAAGAACTACGGCGAGGGCTGGGGCTACATGAACAGCGGTGTCTCCGGCGTCTTCGTCGACAACCACGACACCGAGCGCAACGGCTCCACGCTCAGCTACAAGGACAACGCCAACTACACCCTGGCCAACGTCTTCATGCTGGCCTGGCCCTACGGCTCCCCGGACATCAACTCCGGCTACGAGTTCTCCGACCACGACGCCGGCCCGCCCAACGGCGGCCAGGTCAACGCCTGCTGGCAGAACGGCTGGAAGTGCCAGCACGCCTGGCCGGAGATCAAGTCCATGGTCGCCTTCCGCAACACCACGCGCGGCCAGGCCGTGACGAACTGGTGGGACAACGGGAACGACGCCATCGCCTTCGGGCGGGGCAACAAGGGCTTCGTGGCCGTCAACCACGAGTCGGGCGCCCTGACCCGTACCTACCAGACCTCGCTGCCCTCCGGCACGTACTGCAACGTCCAGAACAACACGCAGGTGACGGTGAACGGTTCGGGCCAGCTCACCGCCACCCTGGGCTCGAACTCGGCCCTCGCGGTGTACGCGGGTAAGTCGTCCTGCTGAACGTGCGTGGGTCGCGCCGCCCTTCACGGAGGGCGGCGCGGCCCGCGTCCGTATGCAAGTCCTTACCGTTACTTTCACAACCCTTGCTGTAAAGCTTTCAACGGGGATACGGTCGCGCGACACCCCGGTGACATGGCCGGAACAGGTTGTGCCGTGGTGCGGGGTCGGACCCTCAACGAGCCGTAATCGCAAGGAGTTCACGCCTGTGACACCCAGATGGCCGGCGTCCGGGAGACGCCGCACCGCGCACGGAGGCCGAGTGGCCGCCGTCACCGCGGCCGCGCTCGCCGCCACCCTCCTCCCGCCCGTGGCGGCCGGCGCCGCCACACCCCCCGCGCCCCCCTCCGACGCCACGCTGGCCAAGGCCCCCGCGCGCCACGACCTCACCCGCGAGCAGTTCTACTTCGTCCTGCCGGACCGGTTCGCCAACGGGGACGCGAAGAACGACCGGGGCGGGCTGACCGGTTCGCGGCTCAGCACCGGGTACGACCCCACCGACAAGGGCTTCTACCAGGGCGGCGACCTCAAGGGACTCACCCAGAAGCTCGACTACATCAAGGGGCTCGGCACCACATCCATCTGGATGGCGCCCATCTTCAAGAACCAGCCCGTCCAGGGCACCGGCGAGGACGCGTCCGCCGGCTACCACGGTTACTGGATCACCGACTTCACCCAGGTCGACCCGCACTTCGGCACCAACAAGGACCTCGAGACCCTCATCGACAAGGCCCACGACAAGGGCATGAAGGTCTTCTTCGACGTCATCACCAACCACACCGCCGACGTCGTCGACTATGAAGAGAAGTCCTACGACTACCTCTCCAAGGGCGCCTTTCCCTACCTGACGAAGGACGGGAAGCCCTTCGACGACGCCGACTACGCCGACGGGTCGCGGAAGTTCCCGCGCGTCGACGCCGGGTCGTTCCCCCGCACCCCGGCCGTCCCCGCCGCGAAGAAGAACGTCAAGGTCCCGTCGTGGCTCAACGACCCGGCGATGTACCACAACCGGGGCGACTCCACCTTCGCCGGCGAGTCCAGCGAGTACGGCGACTTCTCCGGCCTGGACGATCTGTGGACCGAGCGTCCCGAGGTCGTCGACGGCATGGAGAAGATCTACCAGCGGTGGGTGAAGGACTTCGACATCGACGGCTTCCGGATCGACACCGTGAAGCACGTCAACATGGAGTTCTGGACCCAGTGGGCCACCGCCCTCGACGCCTACGCGGCGAAGAAGGGGCGTGACGACTTCTTCATGTTCGGCGAGGTCTACTCCGCCGACACCGACGTCACCGCCCCCTACGTCACCGAGGGCCGCCTCGACGCCACCCTCGACTTCCCCTTCCAGGAGGCGGCCCGCCAGTACGCCTCCCAGGGTGGCGGCGCACAGAAACTCGCCTCCGTCTTCGGCGACGACCACAAGTACACGACCGACCGGGCCAACGCCTACGAGCAGGTCACCTTCCTCGGCAACCACGACATGGGCCGCATCGGGACGTTCCTCAAGCAGGACAACCCGAAGGCGTCCGACGCCGAACTGCTGAAGAAGGACATGCTCGCCAACGAGCTGATGTTCCTCAGCCGCGGCAACCCCGTCGTCTACTACGGCGACGAACAGGGCTTCACCGGCGCCGGCGGCGACAAGGACGCCCGCCAGACCCTGTTCGCCTCCCGCACCGACGACTACCTCGACGACGACCTCCTCGGCACCGACCGCACCCACGCCGACGACACCTACGACACGAAGTCCCCGCTCTACCGGCAGATCAGCGCCCTCGCCAAGCTCCGCAAGGCCCACCCCGCTCTCACCGACGGTGTGCAGCAGGAGCGGTACGCGGCCGACGGCCCCGGCGTCTACGCCTTCTCCCGCACCGCGACCGGCGCCCGCACCGGCCAGGACACCACCGAGTACGTCGTCGCCTTCAACAACGCCGACGAGGCGAAGAAGGCCACCTTCGCGACCGGTTCCGCCCGCATGACCTTCCGAGGCATCCACGGCACCGACGCCTCCGTCACCAGCGGCGCCGACCGGAAGATCACCGTCACCGTCCCGGCAGGATCCGCGGTCGTCCTCAAGGCGTCCGGCAAGCTCGCCCAGCCCGCCGCGAAGCCCACGGTCACCCTCAAGGCCCCCGAAGCGGGCGCCACCGGCACCGTCGAACTCACCGCCGACGTCGAGGGCGGACAGCTCAACCGCGTCGTCTTCGCCGCCCAGACCGGCAACGGGAAGTGGCGCACGCTCGGCTCCTCCGACCACGCCCCGCACAAGGTCACCCACACCATCGGCGACGACGTGCCCGCCGGCACCGCCCTGCGCTACAAGGCCGTCGCGATCGACTCCGCCGGCCGCACCGCGAGCGCCCTGGCCGCCTCCACCACCGGCACCCCGCCCGTGGAGGAGCCGCCGTCCGCCGCCTCCCGCGACCACGTGGTCGTCCACTACCAGCGCACCGACGGCGACTACGACGACTGGGGCCTGTACGCCTGGGGCGACCTCGCCGACGGCGAGGCCACCGAGTGGCCGGACAGCCACCCCTTCACCGGCCGCGACGCCTACGGCGCCTTCGCCCACGTCAAGCTCAAGCCCGGTGCCTCGGACATCGGCTTCCTCGTCATCGACAAGGACGGCAACAAGGACGTCTCCACCGACCGCACGATCGACGTCACGAAGAACGGCGAGATCTGGATCGAGCAGGGCAAGGAGACCGTCACCACCGAACGGCCCGAGTACCCGGCGCAGGACAAGAGCAAGGCGGTGCTGCACTACCACCGCGCGGACGGGAACTACGACGGCTGGGGACTCCACACGTGGACCGGCGCCGCCGACCCCACCGACTGGTCGAAGCCCCTGAAGCCGGTGAAGACCGATCCCTATGGCGCGGTCTTCGAGGTACCGCTCACCGAGGGTGCCACCAGTCTCAGCTACATCATCCACAAGGGCGACGAGAAGGACCTCCCCTCCGACCGGTCGCTCGACCTCAAGGCGAACGGCCACGAGGTGTGGCTGTTGAGCGGCGAGGAGAAGCACCTGCTGCCGCAGCCCGCGGGCTCCGCGGCCGCCCTCGACCTGACCACCGCCAAGGCTCTCTGGATCGACCGGAACACCGTCGTCTGGAACGGCTCCGCGGGCGCCGCCTCCACCCAGCTCCTCGCCTCCCGCACCGGCTCGATCAAGGCGCAGGACGGCACGCTCGTCATCGGTGACGACACACGGGTGATCCGGCTGCTCCCGGCGGCCCTGACCGACGCCCAGAAGGCGAAGTTCCCGCACCTCAAGGACGGCACTGCCTGGACCGTCGACCCGCGCGACCGGGACCGCGTACGCGAGGCCCTGCGCGGCCAGGTCGTCGCCGCCCAGCGGTCCGCCAACGGCGCCGTCCTCGCGGCGACCGGCGTGCAGATCGCGGGCGCCCTGGACGACCTGTACGCGGCCGGCGCGACGAAGGCGGCGCTCGGCCCCGTCTTCCGCGACGGCCGTCCCACGCTCTCCGTGTGGGCGCCGACCGCGCAGAGCGTCTCGCTGGAGATCGGCGGCTCCACCGCCACGATGAAACGCGACGACGCCACCGGCGTCTGGTCCGTCACCGGCCCCAAGTCCTGGAAGGGCAAGCCCTACCGGTACGCGGTGAAGGTGTGGGCGCCCAGTACCCGCGAGCTCGTCACCAACAAGGTCACCGACCCCTACTCGGTCGCCCTGACCACCGACTCCGCGCGCAGCCTCGTCGTCGACCTCGGCGACCGCGACCTCGCCCCCAAGGGCTGGCCGGGCCTGGACAAGCCGAAGGCCGTCCCCCTCAAGGACGCCCAGATCCAGGAGCTGCACATCCGCGACTTCTCCGTCGAGGACCGCACGGCGAAGCAGCCCGGCACCTACCTCGCCTTCACCGACAAGGACAGCGACGGCTCGAAGCACCTGCGGAAGCTGGCCGGGGCCGGCACCTCGTACGTGCACCTGCTGCCCGCCTTCGACATCGCGACCATCCCCGAGAAGAAGTCCGACCAGGCCACCGTCGACTGCGACCTCACCGCCCACCCCGCCGACTCCGACAAGCAGCAGGAGTGCGTGGCGAAGGCCGCCGCCAAGGACGCCTACAACTGGGGCTACGACCCGTACCACTACACGGTCCCCGAGGGCTCCTACGCCACCGACCCGGACGGCACGGCCCGCACGGTCGAGTTCCGCAAGATGGTCAAGGCGCTCAACGAGGACGGCCTGCGCGTCGTCATGGATGTCGTCTACAACCACACCGCGGCGAGCGGGCAGGCCGGCACCAGTGTCCTGGACCGGATCGTGCCCGGCTACTACCAGCGGCTCCTCGCCGACGGCTCCGTCGCCAACAGCACCTGCTGCGCCAACACCGCGCCCGAGAACGCCATGATGGGCAAGCTCGTCGTCGACTCGATCGTCACCTGGGCCAAGGAGTACAAGGTCGACGGCTTCCGCTTCGACCTCATGGGCCACCACCCGAAGGCCAACATCCTCGCCGTCCGCAAGGCCCTCGACGCGTTGACCCTCAAGAAGGACGGCGTCGACGGCAAGAAGATCATCCTGTACGGCGAGGGCTGGAACTTCGGCGAGATCGCCGACGACGTCCGCTTCGAGCAGGCCACGCAGCAGAACATGGCCGGCACCGGCATCGCCACCTTCTCCGACCGGGCCCGTGACGCCGTCCGCGGCGGCGGCCCCTTCGACGAGGACCCCGGCGTCCAGGGCTTCGCCTCCGGCCTCTACACCGACCCGAACTCCTCTGAGAACAACGGCACCGAGGCCGAGCAGAAGGCCCGGCTCCTGCACTACCAGGACCTCATCAAGGTGGGCCTGAGCGGCAACCTCGCCGAGTACCGCTTCACCGACACCGACGGCAAGGAGGTCAAGGGCTCCCAGGTCGACTACAACGGTTCACCGGCCGGATACGCCGCCGTCCCGGGCGACGCCCTCGCCTACGCCGACGCGCACGACAACGAGTCGCTGTTCGACGCGCTCGCGTTCAAGCTGCCGACGTCCGTGAGCGCCGACGACCGGGCCCGCATGCAGGTCCTCGCCATGGCGACCGCCGCCCTGTCGCAGGGCCCCGCGCTCTCCCAGGCCGGCACCGACCTGCTGCGCTCCAAGTCCCTGGACCGCAACTCCTACGACAGCGGGGACTGGTTCAACGCCATCCACTGGAACTGCGCCGACGGCAACGGCTTCGGCCGCGGTCTGCCTCCGGCCGCCGACAACGCCGACAAGTGGCCCTACGCCAAGCCGCTGCTGGGCGCCGTGCAGGTCGGATGCCCGCAGATCGAGGGCGCCTCGACCGCGTACCGGGACCTGCTGAAGATCCGTACGACGGAAGGGGCCTTCTCCCTCGACACCGCGGAGCAGGTACAGGCCGCGCTGTCCTTCCCGCTGTCCGGGAAGGACGAGACACCGGGTGTCATCACCATGCGGCTCGGCGACCTGGTCGTCGTCCTCAACGCCACGCCGGACCGGCAGGAACAGCGCGTCGGCGCCCTCGCCGGCACGGACCACCGGCTGCACCCGGTGCAGGCGGCGGGCTCGGACGCGGTGGTGAAGACCTCGTCCTACGCGTCGGACACCGGCACCTTCACGGTCCCGGCCCGCTCGGTCGCGGTGTTCACCGCGGCCGGCTGAGAGGCCGGGCGCGAAGCAGCGGAAGCTAGGGTGGGCCCTCCGACCTGGAACCGGAGGGCCCACCCATGCCGCAGATCACCGTCGACCACTCCGCACAAGTGACGTCCTTCTTCGAGTGCGACTGGCCCGCTTTCGTCCGGGACCTGCACAGCACCGTGGTGGAGATCGCGGCGGCGAAGCTCCCGGCGTGCAAGACCCGGTTGCGCCCGACCGGCGACGTCTTCATCGGCCACGAGCCGGCCGAGGACCACGCCCTGGTGCACGTCCACATCGCCCTGCTCGCCGGGCGGACCGAGGAGACCAAGGCACGGCTCACCGAGGCCGCCCTGGAACTGGTGCGGCGGCACGTACGGACGGTCGGCGACCTGACCCTGCACGCCTCCGCCGAGGTACGCGAGCTCGACGCGTCCTACCGGAAGTTCGAGGGCGAGTAGGTCCTCACCGGCCGGCGGACGGTTTCACGTCAGGTCGGCTCGGCCCAGCCAGGCCGGCCGCACCGGCACTCCGTCCTCGTCCAGCTCGACGGCCGGCTCGGCCCGCTGCTCCGCCGGCTCACCCGGCGGAGCAGCAGGGGCAGGGGCAGCGGCAGGGACGTCCGGCGGTGGGGCCGGTGCCTCGACCACGGGTTCCGGGACAGGAGGCGCGGCGGAGTCCTCCAGCAGCTCCGCCACGGTGAACCGGGTCACGAACGACTGCCAGGCCCCGTCGACGACGAGCAGGAACCCGTCGCCGGCCCGCAGGAGGCGACGACGCTTGGGGCTCATGGGGTGCATGGGTGTGTGGTTGCGCGCCCGTCGTTCCAGCTGCGCGAGCGCCTCCGTCCGGGACCCGGTGACGTGCGCCACCACTTGGGCCTCCGTGTGCTTGCGCTCCCCGGAGCCCACCGTCGTCTCGACGACCAGACCCCACGTAGTCGTGGTGCTCACCGGGACGCCAGCGCGATGAGCCGGGTGACCAGGTCGGTGAACGGTCCGTCGCCCGGCTCGTCCTTGAGCAGATCGCGCAGCAGCACGCCCAACTCCTCGTCGTGGGCCGCCGCGACGGCACAGAGCGCGGCGAAGTCGTGCACCAGCTGGACCTCCAGCTCCTCCCGCGGTATGCGACGGCCGTCCAGCCAGATCAGCGCCGTCGACTCGGCGAGCGAAATCCAGGACCGCACCACCAGTTCCAGCCGCGCGGGCGGGTCCACCGCGCCCATGTGCGACAGAATCTGTTCGTACGCCCGCTGCCGTACGGAGTCGACCAGCGCGTTGGTGGTCGAGGAGCCCACCGCCGGACCGCCGCGCATCAGGGCGGAGAAACCGGGCCCGTGCTCGTCGACGAAGTCGAAGTACCGGCCCATCACCCGCACCAGCCGCGCCCCCAGCGGACCCTCGCGCGGCTCCACGAACCGCGACGCCAGATCGTCCGCGGCACGCCTCAACGCGGCTTCGTAGAGGCTGAGTTTGCCCGGGAAGTAGTGGTAGACCAGCGGGCGTGAGATGCCGGCCGCCGACGCGATCTCGTCGATGGAGACGTCGTCGGGCGAGCGACGGCTGAACAGTTCGAGGGCTACGCCGATCAACTGCTGCCGTCGCTCCTCGACTCCCATTCTGCGGCGTACCCCGGTAGTCATATCCACAGCCTACCGATCGGATCCGGCCGTGAACGGTCCGGACCGGGCGGCAGCGACCATCCGTCCCTCCGGCCGGCCCGCCCCGGGTCAGCGGAGCCCGGTGACCGGCTCCCCGTTCTCCAGGGTGCCCTCGAGGTCGGCCTGGACCCCCTGTTCGGTCTCGAGGGTCAGCAGGTTGCCCTGAGCGGTGCCCTCGACCCCGCCCGTCGCGGTGACCGACGTGGTGCCGCGGCTGCCGGCGGCCAGCAGGTACCAGGTGCCCGCCCCGGACTTCCACAGCACCCCGGCCAGCACCCGCGGCTCCCGCTCCCCGCACTGCGGTACGTCCTCGGCCTGGGCCGCCACCACCCCGACCGGTGCGCCCGGCGTGTGGAACTGAGCCTGCACCCGGGTACCGCCGCCCCGCCAGGTCTCGGCCCGGGTGCACACCCAGGCCGCCGAACCTCCCCCACCCTCCGGGCGGGGAGACTCCCCGCCGGCATCGCTCGCGTCCGGCAGCGGCTGCTCGGCGAACGCCCACGCGTTCACACTCCGTACGCCCGCCGAGCGCATCGACGCCAGCGAGCAGGCGAACGGCGACCACGTGCGCGACACCTCGGCACCGGCGGTCTCACGGGCCGCCCCGGGCCGCCCCGCGGTCAGCACGGCCGGGACCAGCTCGCCGAGGTCGGTCATCAACCGGGTGCCGGCGTCGTCGGTCAGCTCCAGCACATTCCACGAGGCGCACGAGCCGGGCTTCGGGGCCGGGCCGGCCAGCGGCGAGGTCACACCGCCGGTGAGCGAGAGGTCCGCCGCGTCCGCGTCGGGCTCGCGCAGGTCTCGCGCACCCGCCGCACGGACCCAGGGCGCCGTCAGATAGCGGACGTTGCCGTCGGACCGGCCCAGTACCAGCGCGCTGGCCCCGGCCCGGTCCGCGCCGTCGACCCGGGCGAAATCGAGGGCGGCGCCCTCGGCGCCGTCCACGGGCTCGGCGTACCTGGCGATGCGCAGACCGTCGTGGAGGATCACCACGCGCGCGTTGTCGACCGCACCGGCGTACAGCAGCTGGGGCGGTCCGGCCGGACCGCCGGACGGGGTGCCCGGCGTCGCCGACACCCGCACCCGCTCACCGGGCCGGGCCCACACGGCGAGGGCGCGGCGCAGCAGACCCGCGTCACCGGCCAGGTCACCGCGGGCCGGCCACACGGAGAAGTCGGTACGAGCGGAGGTCTTCCAGACGGCGGGGGAGACCCGGGTCAGCTTTCCCGGGTCCAGGGCCGCCTGCGCGGCCCGGTTCAGCGCGTACGGGGGTGCGGCGGCACCGTCGGGGCCCCAGCCGTCGTCCGGCAGCCCGAACAGCGCACCGCAGACGACGAGCGCGGTCCCGGCGGCCAGCGCGGCCTTCAGACGCCGGCGGCGCCGCACCAGATCGGTGGGCCGGGCCTGGAGCGAACAGGGGTCGAACTCGGGAGAGCCGAGCAGCCGGTCCTCGGCCGGCACCCGGTCGGCCTCGCGCAGCGCCCCCGCGGCGTCGGCCGCACCCGCGTCCGTGAGCACCGCGCGGACGTCGTCGTCCGAAAGCCGCTCCAGACCGCGCAGTACCCAGGCGGCGCGGGCCGGACCGGACAGGGCGGACAGCCTCTGTTCCAGGGCGAGTTCGTCGGCGCCTCCGGACCGGGGGAACAGACGCAGCCCCCATACCTGGGGCAGCGGCGGCGGCAGCGGGGGCAGGGCCGGCAGCCCGGCCCGCTTGCGCCGTGTCCCGCGTCTGCGCGACGGGCCCGCCCGCAGCGCGGTACGCACCACCTGGAGCCTGACCAGCGCGTACCCGGGGTCGCCGGCCCGGTCGTCGGCCCGGTCGTCGGTCCCCGCGGGCCGGGCGGCCGGGGCGGACCGGTCCGGCCGCCGCCCGGAGCGGGCGGAATGCGCGGCCCGGCCACCGGCGGACTGCCGGGGCTGGGCGGGGATCACCGGCGCCGCGGTGCGGCCGCGGGGCAGCGCGCGCTGGACCAGGGCGTGCGAGGTCAGCACCCGCCTGCCCCGGCCGCCCGGCTCCGACGGCAGTATCAGGTACGCGAGCCGGACGAGCCGCGGATAGTGCTCGACGAGGGCGGCCTCGGCCTGCCCGACGTCGACGAGCGGTCCGTCGGGGAGAGAGGGCGTGGGGCGCTTGGCGGCATGCTGTGACTGCACGGTAGGCAGAACGAGCGATGCGCCCGCAGGTCACCGATTGAGTACTCCGGGCCCCCGAGCCGTATCGAAGGCGGAGAGCCCCTCGTGGGGGCTCCGTGCGGCATGTCGCCGGAAGGACCGGAGGAACTGATGAGGCTGACCCGACCGATGCTCGCGTTGACCGGCGCGGTGGCGGTACTGGCGCTGGCGGGCTGCGGGTCCGGCGGTGAGGACACGAACGGCGACGGGAAGAGCGAGGCGCCGGTCATGGCCACCGGCAGCCTGGAACACCTGGCGGCCGAGGTGAAGTGCGAGCCGAACATGCAGACCGACGCCGACACCATCCGCCAGGCCATCTGCAAGAAGGGCAAGGAGAAGTACGTCCTCGCCACCTTCGCCACCGACCGCGGTCAGCGCGAGTGGATCGAGACGGCCAAGGACTACGGCGGCTTCTACCTCGTCGGCCGCAAGTGGGTCGCCGTCGGTGAGGAGAACCTGCTCGAGGACCTGCGCGGCCGGCTCGGCGGCGACGTGGAGGAGGGCATCGACCACAGCAGCATGGACCACGGCGGCGGTGCGCACCCGTCCGGCCCGGCGGGGGAGAAAAAAGAGGGCGGGAACTCCGGCCACGCCGGGCACGAGGGCTGAAGCCGAGCCCGCAGTCGGGAGCCCGGAGCCCGGACGAGTACACCGGACAGCCGGGAACACCGGGAACACGGAAAGGGCCGGTGGCGGGAATCCCGCCACCGGCCCTTTCACCTCACCGGTCCTTCTCAGTGGGTGACTGAGGGGACTACGTGCACTTCTTGCCCTTGTTGATGCACTTGACCATCTTGTTCATCAGGCTCTCGTCCATGACGTTGATGAAGTCGTTGTGGTCGGTGATCGGCTTGTGCAGCTGCTCCGGGAAGCTGTCCACGGCGTACGGGTTCTTCACCTGACCGTTCTCGATGGTCGGGGTGGGAACGTCGTACACCAGGCGGACCTGGAGCTGCGGGATGGCCTTGAAGCCGTTCGCGCAGCTGCCGTCCGCCTGGACGAACGCCACGTGGGCGCGGTGGTTGGCGCTGTCGGTGTTCTGTCCGTCCCAGCAGCTCTGGAAGTTGGACGTGCGCACGAGCTGGCTGCCCTCGGGGCACAGCACGTACTTGTCCGTGGACTGCCGGTCCTCGAAGCCGGTGCAGCTGTACGAGGTGTTGGCGTTCGCCAGACCGTTGGTGAACGCCTTGGCGTCACCGGTGATGATGCGCATGAGCTTCGGGATCGCGACGACCTTGCTCCGCTTGTTGCCGACCCACCGGAGCTGGGCCTCCTGAGCCTGCAGGATCTTGCCGACGTTGCCCTCGGCGCCACCGCCCTGGTCGGCCGCGTCGAACTCCTGGGTGCCGTCCTGCACGCGCAGCACCGGCCAGAAGTACGAGGACTTGTCGCCCTGGTTCTGGCAGCTGGTCTCGGCGGCGACCAGGTCGTCGTCGCTGGAGAGCGAGCTGTTGCTCTGGTTGCCTACGTAGTCGTGCATGTGGTGCGCGCCGTTCGCGACACCGGGAGCCACGATGATGTTGTCGCTGTTGTACAGCTCGTTCTCGTTGACACCGCACTTCGTGGTGAAGGTGCCCTTGGAGCCGGACCTGCCGTTGGCGGCCAGACCGTTCGGCAGGTTCCGCGAGTTCGGCTGGACGTTGTTGATGTCGACGAAGTCCTCGGCGAACGGGCCCGCGGCGCCGTTGCCATTGTCGTTCGGGGTCTGGCCTTCGCCCTGGTCCTGGCCGCCGTCGTTCTGACCGTCGCCCTGGTCCTGGCCGTTGTCCTGGCCACCGCCGTCCTGGCCACCGCCGTCCTGGCCACCGCCGTCCTGGCCGTCACCGTTCTGACCGTCGGTCGGCTGCGGCTGGTCGGCGGGGCGGCCGGAGCAGGAGGCGAGTTCGTCCAGGTTCCCGGGAGCCTGGCCACCCGCGCGGTTGATCTCCAGCTTGATCCGGTCGAGGAGCGCCTTACGCCGGTCCTTGAGCGGACCCAGAATGGCATTCTGGACGTACTGCGAGTCCCCGGCCTGCGCCTGACGGGTGGTGACCAGGCGCTGATAGGCGTCGGTGATCTGCTGGTCCATCGAGGCCAGTTCACCGTCGACCTCACCGCGAGCCGGGTCCGGCACGTCGGGGAGCTGCTGGCCCACGTCCGGGCAGTCGATCGTGGCGATCTGCCGTGCCGCGTTCGCCTTCGTCCGGTTCTGCGACTGGTTCGACTCGCCGGCCGAAGCGTAGAAGTTCGCCCAGACCAGCCCGCCCCCACCGAGCGCCAGGACCGCCGTCCCGGCCACGGCCTTGGCGGCCAACGGCATACGGCGTTTTCTTGTATTGCGTCCCATCATTCTCCTCGCAAGGGGGCCCTCGGCCTTCCCGGTGCTCTGGTAATTTGCGCTTGCCCCGCAAAGGGGTCGGTTCGGGCCGGCCCGCAGCCTTCGGGTTGGAGGCCCGCCGCCTCAGCGGTGGGTCGAGTCACTGGACTCCTCTGACTTCGCTGAGGAGCACCCCCTTACGGGTATCGAATCGCCCGACAGAAGCGGGGCGGCTCCCTTGAATACGGGAGCCGCCCCGGGGGTGTTCATCCGTAACGGAAATCGATGAGAAGTTCCTACCGACGCACTGGTTTCAACAGCCCCTGGGACACCGGGGGTTGTCGATCGGCCACATGGGGTGCGCGACCGGGCCCCATTTCACCGGCCCTGGTCGAGATGAGCGAGAACCGCCAGTACCCGCCGGTTGTCGTCGTCCGAGACCTCCAGGCCCAGTTTGGCGAAGATGTTCGCGGTGTGCTTGGCGATGGCCCGCTCCGTCACCACCAGCTTGCCCGCGATCGCCGCGTTGGACCGGCCCTGGGCCATCTCCTCCAGCACTTCCCGCTCCCGGGGCGTCAGCCGCGTCAACGGCCGGTCGTCGCCCGACTTCCGCGCCAGCAACTGCTGGATGACCTGCGGATCCATCGCCGTACCTCCCGCCGCCACCCGTCGTACGGCGTCGACGAACTGCTCCGCGTCGAACACCCGGTCCTTCAGCAGATAGCCCACCGCGCCACTGCCGTCGGCCAGCAACTCCCGTGCGTACAACTGCTCGACGTGCTGCGACAGCACCAGAACCGGCAACCCGGGCCGCCGCCGACGCGCCTCGAGCGCGCACTGCAGCCCTTCGTCTGTGTGCGTCGGCGGCAGGCGTACGTCGACGACGGCGACGTCCGGGTCCAGCTCCGCCAGCGCGTGGCTGAGCTCGGGCCCGGACTCCACCGCCGCGACGATCTCGAAGTCATGGGCCTCGAGGAGCCGGACCAGCCCGTCACGCAACAGGAACAGGTCTTCGGCTAGGACGACTCGCAAGGGATCTCCAGGGTGACCATGGTGGGGCCGCCCGCGGGACTGCTGACGGCGAGGACGCCGTCGAATGTACCCAGCCGCCGCTCCACCCCGGTCAGCCCCGAACCGGCCCCGATCGCCGCACCGCCCTTGCCGTTGTCGGTGACGCTCACCCGCAGATGTCCGTCGGCATGGTGCAGGTCCACCCAGATCCGGTCCGCCTCCGCGTGCTTCACCGCGTTGGTGAGTACCTCGCTGACGGCGAAGTACGCGGCCGACTCCACCGGCGCCTCGGCCCGCCCCGGCAGGTCCACGCTCACCTCGGTGGCCACCGGAAGCCGCAGTGCCAGCGCCCGTACCGCGTCGCCCAGGCCGCGCTCCGCCAGCACCGGCGGATGGATACCGCGCACCAGCTCACGCAGCTCCGACAACGCCTCCACCGACGACTTACGGGCCTGCGCGATCAACTGCCGTGCCTTCTCCGGGTCCTTGTCGAGCAGCACCTCGATGGTCCCCAGGTCCATGCCCATCGCGACCAGTCGGGCCTGCGCCCCGTCGTGCAGATCCCGCTCGATGCGCCGGAGCTCGGCGGCCGAGGTGTCCACCGCGTCCCGCCGCGTCTCCGTCAACACCCGTACACGTTCCTCCAGTTCACCCTGACTGGGGGAGAGGACGGCGCGGGTGAGCCGGTAGTGCGCGGCGAGCACCTTCGGAGAGAGGAAGTGGGCGAAGAAGAGCATTCCGATGCCCAGGGCTCCGGCGGCGAACGCGGTCATCTCGTCGCTCACCGGGACGAAGCCGTACCAGTACGGGTCCGGCACCACCCGCCACAGCCCGGCCGCCAGCGCGAACCCCTCCAGCGGATACAGCAGCAGCATGGCCGGCAGCAGCGCGGTGATGAACCCCGCGGTCATGTCGACCGGCAGCCACAGCAGTTCCCGCCAGGTCGCCGGGTCGCGGAGCATCCCGAAGGTGCGCGCCCACGCATTGGCGTCCTTCGGCACCGGGCGGTAGGCGGGCGGAATGCGCACCCCGCCCCACTCCGCGGCCAGCACCCGCCGCCAGTTCGCGTAGGTCCGGGCCCCCTTCAGTACGTACGGCGTGGTGAGGATGCCGACACCGGCCGGGATCAGCGCGATCGACACCAGGGTCAGACTGAAGACGATCACCGACAGCGGGAGCGACACCAGTCCCAGCCCCAGCCCCCGCAGCGCCCCCTTCAGAAGGCCCTTGGTGTGCCGTTCGCGCCCGCCGCCCCTCTTCGCGCCCCCGCTCCCGGCCGCCGAACCCATGGCCTCCGACTTCCCGGCCTCCGTGCTCGCGGGGTCCGTGGTCGTCGTGGCACCGCTCATGTGGCCCGTGGTCCTGCGCTCCGTGGTCATGACGTCAGTCTGGCCGAGCGACGGCACCCGGTCACGGGGCCGAACCCCCCGACCCCGGGGTGGTGTTACCTACACCTCCTCACCACCTCCGCCCGGCTCCCCGGTATCCGCCAGTACCTTCGCCTCCGTCTCCGGGTCGAGCCCCTTGGCCGTCCGGTCCTGGCGCTGGGGCGCGGCCCCGTCGAGGTCCTGGAGCCAGCGCCAGGTGTCGGCCACGGTCTCGGTGACGGGACGGCAGCGCAGCCCCGTCGCGAGCGCCCGGGAGACGTCCGAGGCGTGCAGCGCGTCGTGCGCCTCGCCGCCCGGCGGCACCCAGACCGGCAGCTGCGTCCACGGTTCGATGCCCGCGCGCAGGATCGTGTCCGGTTCGGTCCACCGCAGCTCGGCCGTGCCCCCCGTCACCTCCGCGCACGCCTCCAGCAGCGTGCCCATCGTCTCGTGCCCCTGCGGGCCGGTCAGGTTGTACGGCCCGCCGATCCCCTGCTCGGCCGCCCCGAGGATCCACTCGGCGAGGTCGCGGACGTCGATGTACTGGAGGGGCAGGTCACGCGGCCCCGGCGCGAGGACCGGGCCGCCGCGGGCCATCCGGTTCAGCCACCAGGGCAGTCGGCCGACGTTCTCGTACGGCCCGAGGATCAGCCCCGCCCGCACCAGCACCGACCGGTCGGCGCCGAAGGCGTCCACGGCGGCCAGTTCGCCGCCCCGCTTGTCCCGCGCGTAGTCGGTGTGACCGGCGTCCGCGCGGGCGTCCGCCACCAGGGGGGCTTCCTCGGTGGCTCCGGCGGGCGCGGGCCATGCGTACACCGAACGGCTCGACACGTACACGTACCGGCCGGCACGGTTCCGCAGCAGCCGCGCCGTGTCCCGTACGGCCCGCGGGGCCGCCGACCAGGTGTCGACGACGACGTCCCACGTGCCGTCCGCCTCGTCCAGGGCGGCCAGGCCGTCGACGGCGGTGCGGTCGCCCAGCAGCGACCGCACGCCCGGCACGGCCGCGTGCCGCCCCCGGTGGAAGACGGTCACCTCCCAGCCCCGCCCCAGGGCCGCCTCCACGACGGCCCGTCCCGCGAACTCCGTACCACCCAGCACCAGAAGCCTCATACCTCGGACTCTGCCGGACAGGGTGGCGTGAGGGAACAGGAATCTGCCGAGGGCAGAGCGGCGGTGACTCAGGGGGCGTACTTGTAGCCGACCCGGCGCACGGTCTGGATCGTGCCCCGGTGCTCCGCGCCCAGCTTGCGGCGCAGCCGGGCGATGTGGACGTCCACGGTGCGGCCGTCGCCCACATGGCCGTAGCCCCACACCGTGGCGACCAGATGGTCGCGGGTGTGCACCCGGTTCGGGTGGGCCACGAGATGGGCGAGCAGCTCGAACTCCAGGTAGGTGAGGTCGAGCTGACGCCCGTCCGCTTCGGCGGTGCGCTGCACGGTGTCGACCCGGATCCGCCGGCCGGCGACGGCGATGTCGTCGTAGTCGGCCTCGGGTGCGGACGCGGAAGCCGTGCTGTGGTGCTGCGCGGTTTCGGGGCCGGGGACGGCCACCGGGAACAGCGGCCGCTGATCGGCGGGGACCAGCACCAGATAGCCGACCATCGGCGGATGTCCGGGCAGGGCGGGCAGGGTGTGCTGGGGCGCGGGCAGCCAGGTGGCACCCGGCGGGAGCAGGTCGGCGACCGTTTTCCCCAAGCTCTCGACTTCGTTCGACCAGGGGAGGCCCCCATCCTCGTCCGGGGCGACGGCCCGCAGCCGGTGGCGCGGATGACCGTTCACCGGCGCGGTACGGGACGGGTGGGGAGAGGTGCGCAGAGGGGCGTCCGGCCGGGCGGGGAAGGCGGAGGGGGTCGCGGAGACGGTGGTGGCCGCGTTGGTCGCGGCGGAGAAAGGACGAGTGGTCGCCATGAGAGGTCAGCTCTTTCGCGCGAAGGGTTCGTCGAGATGCTCGACAGCCGCGGGATCGTGGCCGGGCTCGTCGAGGACGTACGCGGTTCGCGCCGGCAAAAGGCCGGGATGTACGGCGTCAGGGGGCCGGCGCGGTCGTCGCGCGGCAACACTCCCGGTCGAAGTCGTCGTGCTGACGGGAGGGCCAGAAGGGCTCGAGGTCATGGCGACCTGTCGCGATGAGCTCCCGGAAACCGTCCATGCCCCCATTGAAGCAGACCCCTGGCCCCAGCAGGAGCCTCGTTCACAGCATGGATGCCCGGGGCGGTCCGAAACCCGACGAAGCGAGGGGCACCCGGTGGACGGGCACCCCTCGCTTCACCAGCGGGTGTCGGGGGGAGAGAGCGAGCCGGCCGGCACGTAGCTCGTCAACAGGCGGGTTCCCGGCCATTGCCCGAGTGCGAACCCCGTGTTACCGGTGACCGTTGTCCCCCGGATCACCCTGTGAGCACGGCGTGGAGGGGCGACTCGTATGCGACGGGATCATGTGAGGAGGCCGTACACGACGGGGCTGTACACGACTGGACCGTACGACTGGGCGGGCACGACTGGGCGGTACGAGGGGCCGTACGCGACAGCCGGCGCACGGCGGCCCGCACACGACAGGGAGCCCTCCCCCGCTCTCGACGGCGGTCGAGCGGGGAGGGCTCCCACCCCGGGCGAGACCGGGCGGAGGCGCGCTGCGGCACGCCCCGCTCCCCGAACTTGGTCTGCGCCTCAGGGGGCTTCTACGAGTGCTTCCGGGTTCCGGGACCTGCCCCCGGGTCTCAGCCCACCTTCTCGATGAGCGCCCGGCGGATCAGGAACTTGCCGGGCTCCCGGACCTGCTCGAAGGCCGCGTTGTTGAGCAGGGCACAGCTGCCGGACACACCGGTGACCTCGACGGTCGTGGACTTGTTGTTGTCCAGGTTGGTGACCTTCAGCTTGGTCCCGGCCGGGAACTGGTTGCTGGACGCCGCCGGGGCGCCGTCCTCGCCGGAGAGGGTGACCGTGGAGCCGTTGCACACCTGCTCGCCGGAGGCCGCCGCGCCGTCGCCGCCCGGGTTCTGCGCGGCGTCGTCCCCGCCCGCCTGCTCGCCCGGGGCGGGCTGCTCGGACTGCTCGGGCTGCTGGGGCTGTGCGGGCTGGGAGTCCTGAGCCGACTCCCCAACCGTGCACCCGGACGCTTTCTGCTGGAGCTCGATCTGGGCGATGACCGCTTCACGGTTGGCGATCCGTGCCTCGGACTGCGCGTCGGGGTCGGCCCGTTGCCCCTCGATGAACTTCTGGTTGTTGCCGAGCGCGGTGGCGAGGCCCTGACAGACGGTCGAGTCGGCCGCCGACTTGGTGGTGGGCGTCTGGGAGGCGTTCGACGTGCTCGCCATGACGAAGGCGCCGCCACCGGCCACCGTCACCGCGCTCACCAGCAGCGCGATCTTCTTCTTGGGGCCGAGCGTTCTCCTGCGCGACATGCGCGCCTCCTGAAACGGTAGGGGAGCGTACGCCGCTATGTACGAGATCCCGAACGGAGTTGCTCAGCGCTCCGGCCAACTCTCCGAAGTGGCCTGTGTCACAAGGAGGTTGGTCTTCAGCGGGACAGGGCGTCCCGTACCGCCTCGTCGGTGCGGGCCACGACCGCCGTGCCGTCCTCGGCGGTGATGATCGGGCGCTGGATCAGCCGGGGATGCTCGGAGAGTGCCGTGATCCAGCGCTCACGCGATCCGTCCTCCCGCGGCCACTCCTTGAGCCCGAGCTCCTTGGCGGCGGCCTCCTGGGTGCGGGTGATGTCCCAGGGCTCCAGCCCGAGCCGCTCCAGCACCTCCCGGATCTCGTCCGGGCTCGGTACGTCCTCCAGATAACGGCGGACGGTGTAGCCGGCGCCCTCGGCGTCCAGCAGGCTGATGGCGCTCCGGCACTTGGAACAGGCCGGATTGATCCAGATCTCCATGCCGCCCACCGTACGCCCGGTCCGGCCCTGTTCGATTTCTCCCCGGCCTCACGCGCCCCTTCCGAACCGGATGTTCCGCGGCCGTGATTCGCCGCCTCACCTGGGCATTCGATGGCTGCTTCGGGCTCCCCGGATGTCAGTGCCGGGCAGTAAACTGTTAGCAGTGTTCGAGGATGTTGCCGGGGTCGGCATGGATCTCGGCGGACACCCTGACCGCGACAGGAGGATGACTGTGCCCGCTGCCGCACTCAAGCCGATGCCCACTCAGTCCACAGCGAAGCGTGCCGTCCAGCTCGAAATGCCCTGCGCGCCCGTGGCGAAGCGGCCGCTGCCGCCGGGTCGCCCGCGGGGGTGGTACGTGACGCACAACCGCCGCCTCAAGGCGATGCGGCTCGCCATCGCCCTGCTCGACTCCGGCGTCTACCTCCCCGACCAGGCCCGCAACGAGACGATACGCGGCGTGGCGAACCTGATCGGCATACACCCGCCGTCGGACACGACCTGCCACATGGTCCGGGCCTTCATGCGCTACAACCGCTGAGCCGGGCCCCCGACCGGCGCCGGGCGTCCCCGATCCCCGGGGGCGCCCGGCCGCTCTGCGATCAGTACGGGCCCCCGGGGATCGATGGAGCAGGGCGGCCCCCACCCGCGATCAGTACGGCCGGAAGTTGATGTAGCCGAGGAAGACGATCACCGCGGCGACGCAGCCGAGGACCACGGCGGTGGAGACCCAGGACGACGACGAGCGGTGGGACGCCCTGTGCTCCGGCTCGCCGCGGAACGGGACCGGACCGGGAGGGTTGTCCTTCCAGCGTGCGGCGAGCATGCGGGCCCGGGCCGACGGCTCCTTGTGCTCGGCCGTGTCCGCCCACTTGATGTCGAACTCGCGCTCCTCGTCGTCCCTCTCGGACATCCCCGTGACCTCTCTCGAACAGCGGTGTCGGTTCCATCATCCCTTGCCGGGTCCACCGGGGAAAGTGTCTTCCGGACACACGTGGGCGCCTCGCTCCCGGCCGGGCCGGACGGTTTCGCGGGGCCCGTCGGGCACCGTCGGACAGGGGAGCGTGGTGACGGAGCACGGGGGTGGCACGGCCGTCCGTGGCGCGGAGCGGCCGGTCGCGTGAGGGGCGGTCGGTAACGGCAGTACGAGGAGAAGCAGCAGTCGCATACGCTCGCCCGGATGAACAGGCGAAGGCGCAAGAAACTCTCCGGAAAACTGGTCGAGGCAGCGGCGTTTCACGAGGTCGGCACGGTGCGAGCCCTCGTGCGGGCAGGCGCCGACCCCAATGACGCCGACGCCCACGGCACGACCCCGTTGTACGCGGCCGCAGTCGGCGGGGCCGTGGAGATCGTCGCCTGCCTGCTGGACGCGGGAGCCCTCCCGGACGTGGAAAGCCGTGACCTGACGGACGGAACGCCTCTGTGCGCGGCCGCCGCCTGGGGCCATGCCGACGTCGTACGCCACCTCCTCGCCCATGGTGCCGACCCCGATCTGCGCGAGGACGACGGCGAGGGCCGTTCGCCCCTCGAGTGGGCCAGGAACGGCCACCACACAAGGACGGCCGAACTTCTCCTCGCAGCGGGTGCACAGAGCCCGGACAGAACAATGAGGACCGCCACCACCCCGCCGGGGTGATAGCGGCCCTCGCAGTGTTTCCGGTGTGCGGGGCGGAGAAGGGCCGGGCGGTGTGCGTCCGGCCGGTGCTCCTTACACGTCGAAGTAGAGCTCGAACTCGTGCGGGTGCGGGCGCAGGGCCAGCGGGGCGATCTCGGTGGTGCGCTTGAGGTCGATCCACGTCTCGATCAGGTCCGGTGTGAAGACGTCGCCCTGGAGGAGGAACTCGTGGTCGGCCTCGAGGCGGTCGAGGACGGCGCCGAGCGAGGTCGGAACCTGTGCCACGTTGGCGTGCTCCTCGGGGGCCAGCTCGTAGAGGTCCTTGTCGATCGGCTCGGCCGGCTCGATCTTGTTCTTGATGCCGTCCAGGCCGGCGAGCAGCAGCGCCGAGAACGCCAGGTACGGGTTGCCGGAGGCGTCCGGGGCGCGGAACTCGACGCGCTTGGCCTTCGGGTTCGAGCCGGTGATCGGGATGCGCATCGCGGCGGAACGGTTGCGCTGCGAGTACACCAGGTTCACCGGGGCCTCGAAGCCCGGCACCAGGCGGTGGTACGAGTTCACCGTCGGGTTGGTGAAGGCCAGCAGCGACGGGGCGTGCTTGAGGATGCCGCCGATGTAGTAGCGGGCCATGTCCGACAGGCCGGCGTAGCCCTGCTCGTCGTAGAACAGCGGGGTGCCGCCCGTCCACAGCGACTGGTGGACGTGCATGCCCGAGCCGTTGTCGCCGAAGATCGGCTTCGGCATGAAGGTCGCGGTCTTGTTGTTGCGCCAGGCGACGTTCTTCACGATGTACTTGAAGAGCTGCAGGTCGTCGGCGGCCGCGAGCAGGGTGTTGAACTTGTAGTTGATCTCGGCCTGGCCGGCCGTGCCCACCTCGTGGTGCTGGCGCTCGACCTTCAGGCCGGACCGGTCCAGCTCCAGGGAGATCTCGGCGCGCAGGTCGGCGAAGTGGTCGACCGGCGGGACCGGGAAGTAGCCGCCCTTGTAGCGGACCTTGTAACCGCGGTTGTCCTCCAGCGCACCGGTGTTCCAGGCGCCCGCCTCGGAGTCGATGTGGTAGAAGGACTCGTTCGCCGAGGTGTTGAAGCGCACGCTGTCGAAGACGTAGAACTCGGCCTCGGGGCCGAAGAAGGCGGTGTCCGCGATGCCGGTGGAGGTGAGGTAGGCCTCGGCCTTCTTGGCGACGTTGCGCGGGTCGCGGGAGTACTGCTCGCCCGTGATCGGGTCGTGGATGAAGAAGTTGATGTTCAGCGTCTTGTCACGGCGGAACGGGTCGACCCTGGCGGTCGTGAGGTCCGCGCGCAGCGCCATGTCGGACTCGTGGATGGCCTGGAAGCCGCGGATCGAGGATCCGTCGAAGGCCAGCTCCTCATCGGGGTCGAACGCCTCAGCAGGCACCGTGAAGTGCTGCATCACGCCCGGGAGGTCGCAGAAGCGGACGTCGACGAATTTGACGTCCTCGTCCGCGATGAACTTCTTGGCCTCGTCGGCGTTCTGGAACATCCAGCTCCTCCTACTCCCGACCGTCCCGCCGGGGTGGTAGATCGTTTGTGCGGCCAGTGCGGGTGGCCCACACTGCACTCGACCCTAGGCAGGGGTGATTTCTCGTGCGTGACCCATTTGTTTCGCACAAGTTAACCGGCGCATCTCTCACGGTAGCCCGGTCACGTCCCGCCGTCGCCTCGTCGTTCTCCCCGGTCCGGCCCCGGTCCGGCCTCGGTCCACCCCACCCTCCGCCGGTCGCGCACGGGCGCAGTACCGTGGTCGGGTGGACAACAGGCAGGCAATCGGATCGTGGCTCTCCGGGCCGCGCGCGGCCCTCGAAGAGGCCGGCGCCGAGTTCGGACACCGGGGCGAGCAGCTGGGGCTTCCGGAGGACGGGCCGGGCTCCATCGCCCGTCCGGGACGCAGGATCGGCGCCCTGGCCGTCGACTGGGCGCTGTGCGTCCTGATCGCATACGGCCTCATCACCGACGGCTACGGGCAGAGCACCAGCAACTGGGCGCTTCTGCTGTTCTTCGCGCTGAGCGTCCTGACCGTCGGCACGGTCGGGTTCACTCCCGGAAAGCGCCTCTTCGGCCTGCGCGTCGTCGCCCTCGGAAGCGGCCGGGTCCATCCGGTGCGCGGCCTGGTCCGCTCGGCGCTGCTCTGCCTGGCCGTCCCCGCCCTGATCTGGGACCGCGACGGCCGCGGCCTGCACGACCGGCTCGCCCGAACGGTCGAGGTACGGATCTGACGCCGCCGAAGCCGGTACGAAGAAGCCGGTACGACGAGGAGGGGGCGCCCGGAGTTATTCCGGGCGCCCCCTCCTCGTGCAAGCGTCGTATACGGGTCCTCAGCGGGCCTTCGGGCCGCCCTTGGGGAGCTTCATACCCTTGGGCATCGGGCCCTTCGGGAGCGGCATGTTGCTCATCAGGTCGCCCAGCGCGCGCAGCCGGTCGTTGGTCGCGGTGACCTGCGGGCCCGTGAGGACGCGGGGCAGCTTGAGCATGGTCGTGCGCAGCTTCTTCAGCTCGACCTGGCCCTCACCCGTGCCCACGACCATGTCGTGCACCGGCACGTCCGCGACGATGCGGTTCATCCGCTTCTTCTCGGCGGCGAGCAGGCTCTTCACCCGGTTCGGGTTGCCCTCGGCGATCAGCACGATGCCGGCCTTGCCGACCGCGCGGTGCACCACGTCCTGATTGCGGTTCATCGCCACGGCGGGGGTGGTGGTCCAGCCCCGGCCGACGTTGTCCAGTACGGCCGCGGCAGCGCCCGGTTGTCCCTCCATCTGCCCGAAGGCCGCTCGCTCGGCCCTGCGCCCGAAAATGATCGCCGTCGCGAGGAAGGCGAGCAGGAAGCCCAGGATGCCGAGATAGATGGGGTGACCGATCAAGAAACCGATCGCGAGGAAGACACCGAAGGTGACGATTCCGACAGCCGCGAGTACAAGACCGATCTTTTTGTCGGCCCTGCGGGTCATCTTGTAGGTCAGGGCGATCTGCTTCAGTCGCCCGGGGTTCGCAGCGTCCGCTGCGGTTTCCTTCCTCGCCATGCCACGAAGTCTACGTGCCCCCAGGAGCAAGGACGACGGCAGTGTCCGTGAGGGGCCGGGCGGGGGCCGGGAGAGTGGCGGACGGGGTGCCGCGCGGGGAGCGGGCGCGGAACCGGCGTCGGGGCGGAACCTGGTGGGGACAGGCGAGGTCCGGGAAACAGGGGGAGGGATCAGAGACTGGTGACGGTCGGGGACTGGTCGAGTACGCGCTGCGCCTCGACCCGGTCCTTGGCGCGACGGCGGTCCTCCAGCACGGAGGTCCAGGCGTTGCGACGGGCGGTGCGCTGGCCGCCGCTCATCAGAAGTGACTCGACAGCGCGCAGGGCGGTGCCGAAGGACGGAATGGCGGTGGCGCGGACGGGCGCGGCCTGCATGGTGGAGGTCCTCCCTCGAAACGTCTTCGGGTATGGGAGTACGTGGTGTGATTTCAGGGTCACTGATTGGTGTTACCAGGGCGTGACCCGTCGGTCAAACGGAGATGAAGCCGAGGTTCGAGCCCTGCGGAAGCCGACGCGGCCCCGGCGTACGCCCTCATCTGCGAGGACGGCCGGGACCGCGTTTTCTCGGCCATTACTGGTCAGTAGTATCTTGTGCGGGAGTTCACACGCATGCCTCACCCGGTGCCGGAACGGGCGGGGGGGCGTGGCGTCAGACGGCCTGCGCCGCGACGTACGTACCGCGCTTCTCGATTGCCATCTGATACAGGCGGCCGGCGCGGTACGAGGAGCGGACCAGCGGGCCGGACATCACACCGGAGAAGCCGATCTGCTCGGCCTCCTCCTTCAGCTCCACGAACTCGTGCGGCTTCACCCAGCGGTCGACGGGGTGGTGGCGCACCGACGGACGCAGGTACTGCGTGATGGTGACGAGCTCACAGCCGGCGTCGTGCAGCTGCCGGAGCGCCTCGCCGACCTCCTCGCGGGTCTCGCCCATGCCGAGGATCAGGTTCGACTTGGTGACCAGGCCGTAGTCCCGGGCGGCGGTGATGACCTCCAGGGAGCGGTCGTAGCGGAAGCCGGGGCGGATCCGCTTGAAGATGCGGGGCACGGTCTCGACGTTGTGCGCGAACACCTCGGGGCGGGAGGAGAAGACCTCCGCCAACTGCTCCGGGACGGCGTTGAAGTCGGGGGCCAGCAGCTCGACCTTGGTGCGGCCGGTCTCGCGCGCGGCGGTCTGCGCGTGGATCTGGCGCACGGTCTCGGCGTACAGCCAGGCGCCGCCGTCCTCCAGGTCGTCGCGGGCGACGCCGGTGATGGTGGCGTAGTTCAGGTCCATGGTGACCACGGACTCGCCCACGCGGCGCGGCTCGTCACGGTCGAGGGCCTCGGGCCTGCCGGTGTCGATCTGGCAGAAGTCGCAGCGCCGGGTGCACTGGTCGCCGCCGATGAGGAAGGTCGCCTCGCGGTCCTCCCAGCACTCGTAGATGTTCGGGCAGCCGGCTTCCTGGCAGACCGTGTGCAGGCCCTCGCTCTTGACGAGGTTCTGCATCTTCGTGTATTCGGGCCCCATTTTCGCCCGCGTCTTGATCCACTCGGGCTTGCGCTCGATGGGGGTCTGGCTGTTGCGGACCTCCAGGCGCAGCATCTTGCGTCCGTCGGGTGCGACTGCGGACACATCGGCTCCCTAGCTTCGATTCTTCGGCGTACACCAGGGTACGCCCGTGTTTGTTGGGCCTGGCGGTCAGGCCAACCTCCGAGGCGCGGGGCGCATTCCCGGACGCGAGGCCGGGGCCTCTCGTTCGGGCAGGGCCGGCTCGGTCCGGATCAGGCGCTCGCGCGGACGATCTCCCGGGGCTTGGGGTCGGCGTGCTCCAGGATGTCGCGCAGGTGGCGCTCGACGACCGGGAGCACCTCGTCGATCGTGATGTCGCGGCTTAGTTCGGCCGCGAGGGAGGTGACGCCCGCGTCGCGTATGCCGCACGGGATGATCCGGTCGAACCACTTGTTGTCCGGCTGCACGTTGTACGAGAAGCCGTGCATGGTGACGCCCTTGGCCACCCGGATCCCGATGGCGGCGAGCTTGCGGTCCTCGCGGCGCTGGCCGGCGTTGGAGGGCGCGTACTCGGGGCCGTTCAGCCGCGGGTCGAACTCCTCGTCGGTCAGGCGGGGATCGAAGTCCAGGGAGAGGCCCGCCCGTCGCCCGCCGACACCCTCGGCCGAAGCGCTGCGCGCTGCCCCTCCATATCGCGCCGGGCGCTGTTCGACCGGGTCGCCCAGTACCCACACCCCGCTGCGGCCCTCGATGCGGGTGGCGGTCACGCCGAACTCCGCGGAGGCGCGGATCAGAGCCTCCTCCAGGCGCCGCACGTGTGCCACCACGTCCACCGGGCGGGGCAGCTTCTGGATCGGGTAGCCCACCAGCTGGCCGGGGCCGTGCCAGGTGATCTTGCCGCCGCGGTCCACGTCGATGACCGGGGTGCCGTCGAGGGGGCGCTCGCTGTCCTGGGTGCGCCGGCCGGCCGTGTAGACCGGGGGGTGCTCCAGCAGGATCACGGTGTCGGGTACCTCGTCGGCGAACCGCGCCGCGTGCACCCGGCGCTGTTCGTCCCAGGCCACCTGGTAGTCGACGGACTCGGTCCCGAAACCCATTCGGACGAACCGCAACTCACTCACGGCAAGCGCCTCCCCAGACAGTAGTAAGGCAGTAAGGCAGTAAGGCAAACAAGCGGTAAGGCGCGAAACGTGCCCAAGCCACTGTACGACCGTGCGGCCGGTCACTGTTCCGGCGCCCGGACGGACCGCTGTTCCGGCAGCTCTCCCGGCGCCCGCGGGGGCGCCGCTTCCGCGTCGGTCCACAGTTTCCGGTCGCCGTCAGCCGTCCGCCGTCCGTCGTCAGCCGCGAGGTTAATCCTCACACGATCGGATGAATGCGGATCGAAGACCGCAACCGAGCGTTTACTCTCCGCTACATTCGCGCCGTTCGGCAGGCCATAAGAGCTGCTCACGGGCTGCGCATCGGCTGCTCATGGGTATCCGGGCACCACCACGTTCGCCGGAAGGCAGGAGACCGCACCGCAGATGTCGGAACGACCCGCGCAGCGCACCCCCAACCGCCAGCTCGCCGCGCTCATCGCAGAAGCGGGGTTCTCCAACGCGGGACTCGCCCGTCGCGTGGACCAGCTCGGTCTCGAACACGGGCTCGACCTGAGATACGACAAGACCTCCGTCACCCGCTGGCTGCGTGGGCAGCAGCCCAGGGGCACCACACCCGCGCTCATCGCCGAGGTCTTCACCCGGCGCCTCGGCCGCAGGCTCACGGCCCAGGACCTCGGCCTGGACGCCTGTGCCCCCGTCTACGCGGGCCTGGAGTTCGCCGCCGCCCCCGACGAGGCCATCGACATCGTCAGCGGGCTGTGGCGCAAGGACTCGGGCAGCCACGCCGAGCTGCGCAAGATCGCCTTCACCTCGGCGGGGCTCGTGGTGCCCAGCCGGGACTGGCTCATCGGCCGCGCCGACGAGAAGGTGGCCCGCGCCGAGCCACCGCTCCGCGTCCCCGCCCAGGTCCGGTCGGCGGGCGGACCGGCGGGACGGCCGCCCGGGTTCGCCACCCGCCGCCGGCACGCCGCCGAACGCGGTCCCGGCCAGCGGGTCACCGGCGGCGACATCGCGGCCCTGCGCTCGGTGGGCGAGCTGTTCCGCACCCTCGACGACGCCTACGGCGGCGGCCACGCCCGCCAGGCCCTGGTGCGCTACCTGGAGCACGAGTGCGAGCCGATGCTGCGCGGCAGCTACGGCGAACAGACCGGACGCCGCCTGTTCGCCGCCGTCGCCGACCTGACCCGGCTGGCCGGCTGGACGTCGTACGACATCGGCGCGCACGGGCTCGCCCAGCGCTACTTCGTCCAGGCGCTCCGCCTCTCCCAGGCGGCCGCGGACCGGGCCTACGGCGCGTACGTCCTGGTCACCATGAGCCGGCAGGCCGTCTACCTCGGCCACGGCCGGGAGGCCGTGCAGTTGGCGCGGGTGGCCCAGCAGGGTGCGGGCGGCTCCACCCCGCCCCTGGTGCAGGCCCTGCTGCACGCCGTGGAGGCGCGCGGGCACGGGGCGCTCGGTGAGGTCCGTGCCTGCACCGCGGCGCTGGTACGCGCCGAACGCGCTCTGGAAAGCGCCAGGCCCGGCGACGAGGTCCCGCACTGGGTGCGCTTCTTCGACGAGGCCCAGCTCGCCGACGAGTTCGGCCACTGCCACCGCGACCTCCAGCAGTTCCGGGCCGCCGCCCAGCACGCGGAGCGCTCACTGCAACTGCGCGCCCCCGGCTACGCCCGCAGCCGCCTGTTCTGCCGGGTCGTCCTCGCCACCGCGCGCCTCGGTCTCGGCGAACTCGACCAGGCCTGCCTCATCGCCGCCGAGGCGGCGGGCCAGGCCGCCGAGATGCGCTCGGTACGGGCCGTGGAGTACGTCCGCGACTTCGAACGCCGCCTGGAGCCCTATCGCGACGCGGCGCCGGTCCGCGTCTACCGGGACAGGATCGCGGCGTACGGCTGAGCGGCGACGCCGAGGGGCGCGGGGCCGAGGGGCCACGGTGGCTACGCGCCCCGCGGCGGCCGCAGCCACCACCGGGGCCGCGGATCCGGTGAGAGGGCCGCCGGGGAGCCGCCTGACGCCTCGTGGAGCGACTGACGGCTCCCGGGCTGCCCGGGCTCCCGGTTCCCGGCTGCCCGGGTCCGGACAAGCCCCGTGCGCCGGTGGAGAGCGGGGTCCTCGGCAAGGAGACGGTGGGCGGCGCGGGGCGCCGCCCACCGGGGTGGTCAGGCCGCCCGGGCCGTCGGAAGGGGGTCGGCCGTGTGCAGGGGGCGGTCCGCGCCCAGGTCCGCCAGGATCGCGGCCGAGGCGCGGCGGCCCGAGTGCAGGGCGCCCTGCACCGTGCTGGTGTCGCGGTGGTCGCCGCACACGTACAGGCCCGCCAGCAGCCGTACCGGGCGGCGCAGATCGTGCGGTGGAGGCATCGCCGGCACGGCGTCGGCGGTGTGGTGGACCGCCAGTGTCTCCCAGCGCGCCGTCGGCATGCCGTACAGCCTGGACAGGTGCATGCGTACGTCCGTGTCGACCTGCGCCCCGGGCGGACCCAGCACCGTGGACGACACCAGCGCGCGGCCGGCCGGGGCCCGGGACGGGTCGACCCGGCTGACCACCGCCGTGTGCGTCACCGGGCCGCCCCGGTCGGCGTCCAGGAGCAGCGAGGTGCCGGTCTGAGGGGGCTCGTCGGTCGCGTGGTGCACCACCGTCACCGGGTGGAAGTCCGGCACCCGCAGGCCCGGCAGCAACTGCGCGGCGGCGCGCGCGTCCGTCGCGATCAGCACCGCGCGGCAGCGGAACTCGCCGTGCTCGGCGGTGGTCACCGACGTCGTCGAGACGGAGGTGGCCCGGACGCCGGTGCGCACCGTGCCCGGGGGCAGCCCCCGTGCCAGCAGCTCCGGCAACGCCTCCGCGCCGCCCTCCGGCAGACACAACCGCCCGGCCGCGAAGGCCCGCAGCGCGAGATCCGCGCACCGACTCGACGTGGTGAGGTCCGGGTCGTACAACAGCGCGGCGAGCAGCGGACGGAGGAAGCCGTCGACGGTACGGGCCGGCAGGCCCCGGGCCGTCAGCGCCTCCGCGGCGGTCGACTCCGGCCGGGCCAGCAGCCGTTCCACCGGTGTGCCCGCGAGCCGGGTGAACGCGGCGCCCAGCCGGGCCTGGTCGACGGCGGTGCCCAGCGGGGTACCGGTCCGGCTCCGGGGCGTGGACACCTGCCGTCCGGGGACGGCCACCGGCCTCCTGGGCACCGACCCCGCCCGGGGGGCGCTCGCGAGGGCGCGCACCGCATGAAGTGCGCCCCTTGCGCCCCTCGCGCCGGTGGGCACGCCCGCGCGGTGGTGCCGTCCGTCGCTGTGCAGCAGGATCCCGGGCGCGAACGGGCGCAGTACGAGCCCGTCCACGCCCGCGGTCGGCCGCAGCTCGGGATACGCCGTGGACAGCAACTGCCCGACTCTGTCGAGCCGGAAGCCGTCGACCTTCTCCGTGGCCATCCGGCCACCCACCGCGTGGGCGGCCTCCAGGACCACGGTGGTGACTCCTGCGCCGGTCAGGCGTCGTGCCGCGGAGAGTCCGGCGATCCCGGCCCCCACGACGACGACGTCCGCCTGGTACGTGGGCTCAAGCACGTGCCCCTCCTCGAGGTTGCGCGGACGCTGGAGACGTCATGCCTCCAACAGGCCCCAGGAATACCCGAGTTCCGCTCGAGGTTAGGTCCGGGAAGGCACCCGGGGAGTCGCGCATCGACAGGGGCACGGGCGCACGGCGGTCGCATACGTCCGCCGGACGGAACACCGCGGTCACCGAGGGCGCACCCGCCCCGGCGGTCCCGCGCCCCGGTCGTCCCGCGCCCCGGTGGTCCCGCGCCCCGGTCGTCCTCGTACCCTTGGCCCCCACCGCCCCCGGCCCGAGGTGCTCTCCGCCCCCCCGTTCGCCCCGTCACAGCGCCGCGCGGATCGCCCCCTCGATGTCCGGGAACGCGAACCGGAACCCCGACTCCAGCAGCCGCGTCGGCAGCACCCGGGCGCTGCCCAGCACGTCCTGGGCCATCTCGCCGAGCACCGTCCGCAGCACCGGCGCCGGTACCGCGAACACCGTCGGCCGGCGCAGCACACGCGCCATCGCCGCGGTGATCTCACGGTTGGTCGCCGGGTGCGGCGCGGTCAGGTTGAACGGCCCGGACAGCCCGTCGGTGTCGAGCAGATGACGCAGGGCGGCCACCTCGTCGTGCAGGGCGACGTACGACCAGTACTGGCGCCCGTCGCCCAGCCGCCCGCCCAGCCCGGCCCGGAACAGCGGGAAGAGCCTGCCCCACGCCCCGCCCCCGCGGGCCACCACGAGCCCGGTCCGGGCGAACGCCGTCCGCACGCCCGCCTCCCGGGCCGGTGCCGCGGCGGCCTCCCACTCGACGCACAGCTCCGGCAGGAAGCCCGAGCCCGCCGGCGCGCTCTCGTCGACCGTCCGGTCGCCGGTCTCGCCGTAGTAGCCGATCGCGCTGCCGTTCACGAACACCCGCGGCCGTACGTCCCGCTCCATCCCGGCGAACGCCTCGGCGAGCGAGGCCGTGCCCCTCACCCGGCCGTTGCGGATCCGCGCCTTGTACGCGGGTGTCCAGCGGTGGTCGCCCACCCCGGCACCGGCGAGATTGACCACGGCGTCGCATCCGGCGAGCCCGGCCGCGTCCACGGACCCCCGCTCCGGGTCCCACCGCACCTCGTTCTCCGTGCGGGGCGTCCGGCGCACCAGGCGCACCACCCGGTGCCCGTCGGCGGTGAGGGACTGGACGAGTGCACCGCCGATGAGGCCGGACGCACCGGCCACCGCGATTCGGGAAGGTTCCATGATTCCCATCCTGCCCCGCCGCCCGGTCATCACGGTGACGCATCGCGCCCCCGGTCATTACAGTGCCCCTCATGCCCGAGTCACTGCTGCGCCCCGCACGCCCCGCCGACGAGGGGGAACTGGCCCTCCTCGACCGCGACACCTGGTCGTCCCTGCACACCGTGAGCCCTCCGCCGCAGCCGCCGTACGGCACCTTCTTCGGCGAGCGGTCCGGTCCCGGCGACCACATCGTCGCCGAACGCGACGGGCGTGTCGTGGGCTACGTCCGGCTCGGCTTCCCCTCACCGCACGCCTCCAACCAGCACGTGCGGCAGATCCACGGCCTCGCCGTCGCCGAGGAGGCCCGCGGCGCGGGCGTGGGCCGGGCCCTGGTGCGGGCAGCCGTCCAGGAGGCCCGGGACCGGGGCGCCCGCCGCATCACTCTGCGCGTCCTCGGCCACAACACCACCGCCCGCGTGCTGTACGAATCCGAGGGCTTTGTCGTCGAGGGCGTCCAGCCGGAGGAGTTCTTCCTCGGCGGCCGGTACGTCGACGACGTACTGATGGGCCGGTCCCTGCTCTGACGGCAGTCCGCGCCGGCCGCCCCGCCGCCTACGACGTCGCCAGTTCTCCCGTGTCCACCGGTGCCGTCGCGTCCGCCGCGCGCTCCGCGTCGCCGGCGACCTCGGCCGCGGTCAGGACGTAGCCGGTCTCCACGTCCGAGGTGGACCGGGCGAACACCACGCCGAACACCCGGCCGTCGGTGGTCAGCAGCGGCCCGCCGGAGTTGCCCGGACGCACGGTGGAGCGGATGGAGTAGATCTCGCGCGTGACGCCCTGGTCGCCGTAGATGTTCCGTCCCCTCGCCTGCACCCGGTTCGCGACCGTCGCCGCCTGGAGATTCAGGTCGCCGTCCTGCGGGTAGCCCGCGACGACCGCCGAGTCGCCGCGGTCGGCGTCGTCGACGAACCGGAGGACGGGCGCCCGCAGTTCGGGCACGTACAGCACGGCCACGTCCTTCTGCGGGTCGAACAGCACCACCCGGGCCTCGTACGCCCGCCCGACGCCGCCGACCCGCACGGTCGGCTCGTCGATGCCGGCCACCACATGGGCGTTGGTCATCACATGCTCCGTCGCGTACACGAAGCCGCTGCCCTCGCGGCCCTGGAGACCCGCGACGCCCTCGACCTTCACCGTGCTCCGCTGGGCGGCCCGGGTGGCGGCGGCGGTGACGCTGTCGCCGGAGGGCTCGGCGACCTCGGCCGTCGACTCGTTCTCGAACGGGTTGAAGACCTGCGGGAAACCCGCCTCGGTCAGCGCGGAGGTGGCCCGCGAGAACCACGCGGGGGTGCTGTCCGGCATCACCTCGTGGACCGCGCCGAGCAGCCGCGAGTCCCGGATGGCGGAGGTGATCAGCGGGGACGAGGAGGCGCCGAGGACGGACGCGATCACCCAGGCCACGATCAGCACGGCCACCGAGTTGGCCACCGCCCCGCCGACGCCGTCCGCCACCCGCAGCGGGCCCCGGTCCAGTTCCCGCCGCAGCCGCAGCGCCAGCCGGCCCGCCAGCTCATGGCCCACGGCCGCCGGCAGCAACACCGTGACCAGGGCCGCCACGGTGGCCCCGGTGGTCCCCGGGGTCACCAGGTCCATCACCCAGGGCAGAATCCACACGCCGACGAGGGCACCGCCCACGAAACCGGCCAGCGACACGCAGCCGGCCAGCAGACCGCGCCGGTAGCCGGACGCCGCGTAGGCCAGGACGACCAGCAACAGCAGGATGTCGAGCAGGTCCACGCACGCCGCCTTTCTCTCGGGCCCTCTCATACGTGGGGGAGGGGCCCGGTGATCAGCCACGCGCGGGTGACCACCGGAAAGCGGTCGCACGCGCGTGTACCCGGAAGAACGTCGAGGACCCGGACGATGGTTCCGCCCTGGACCCGGACGATGGTTCCACGGTGGACCCGGACGATGGTTCCACCGGTTGGCACGGCCACGTCGCGGGCCCGCTCGATCCGCCCCACAGTGAAGACATGCGTGTCCTCAAAAGACCAAGGGGAGCGCGGCCGCGCCATGCTTCCCGGATATCCCACGGAACCGGCCGTACGAGCCTGCCCAGAACCGTCAAAGTGCTGCTCGGCTGCCTGCCCGGCGTCGCCGCGGCGGTCGCCCTGGTGCTGTGCGCGTACGGAGTCGAACGGGCCGCGGAGCCCTCGGCCGCCGCCCCGGCCCCCGTCCGTAAGACGGCCGCCCACACGGCGTCCAGGCCGCCCATCGTGTCGAGAGCGACCTGGGTGGGCGACATCGGCCGCGAACAACCGCCCCCGCGCTACGACGACAAGGTCGTCGCCGTCTTCGTCCATCACACCGACTCGCCCAACGACTACGACTGCGCCGGGGCCCCCACCCAGATTCGCAGCCTCTACGAGGGCCAGACCACTGCCCGGGACTGGGACGACATCGGCTACAACTTCGTCGTCGACCGCTGCGGCACCATCTACGAAGGCCGCGCGGGCGGCACCGGCCGTCCCGTCACCGGCGCCCACACCCAGGGCTTCAACCACCGCAGCACGGGCATCGCCGCGCTCGGCACCTTCACCGCCGGGGTGGCCGTGCCACCCGCGATGGAGCGCGCGATCGCCGAGCTGGCCGCCTGGAAGCTCGGTCTGTCCGGCACCGACCCGCGATCCGACGTCCGGCTGGTCTCCAGCAACGGCGGCAGCCGGTACGCGGCCGGCACCACCGTGATGCTGCCCGCCCTCGCGGGCCACAGCGACGGCTTCATGACCAGCTGTCCGGGCGCCGCCCTGCAAGCCCGCCTGCCGAGGATCAGGGAGACGGCGGCGAAACTGCAGGGTCGCCGGCCGGACGCCGGAGGCCGGCAGGAGCAGCAGCAAAAGGCACAGAAAAAGGCGCAGAAAAAGGCGCAGGGGGAGAACAGCCGGATCGCGGGGACCTCGAGGTGAGCAGGTCCCCGGGGCTCAGGGCCGGAACCGGTCCCAGAGCCGGGGATAGCGCTCGGCGAGCAAGGAGTCGTTCTCGAAGTCGGCGGGCGTGCCCGCGGGCTCGGCCGGGCCCGCGGGGAGGTCCAGGTCGGGGGCCACAGTGCCGGTGAGCTGCTCGTACGCCTCGTCCGCCGCGTAACCGAGCTCCTCGCCGTCGCCGTCGATCTCCTCGTCGAAGTCGTCCAGCAGATCGGCCAGCGCGTCCGGCTCGTGCAACGCGCCCTCGTAGACCTCGCGGCCCTGGCCGATCAGCCAGCACCTGAAGAAGTCGAAGGCGTCGTCGCTCGCCCCGTCGAGAAGTACCCAGGCGGCGCCCCAAAGGTCCCAGCGGTAGGCGCGGTGGTAGCGGGCCTCGAAGTGCCGGGCGAAGTCGAGGACGGCTTCCGGATCCAGCCGCGCGAGCCGCTCCACGAGCAGGTCGGCCTGCTCCTCCGGGTCGCCCTCGGCGTCCTCGCGGGCGGTGTCGACCAGCTCCCAGAACTCCGTCTCGTCCATCACGCGTCAAGCATCGGTCCTGGAACCCCGGGACGCACCCCGGAATACGCGGATCAACTCCTCCCGTACAGCAGGGCCAGCCGTACGGCCTGGGCGGCGAACCACTCCCGCAGCGAGGCGGGCGCGAGTACCTCCGCCTCGGGGCCCAGCGCCGTCAGCTGGGTGCGGGCGACCTCCTCGGACTCCACCGGCAGGGTCACCGTCACCCAGCCGTCGTCGTCCGCCCCGGTCCCGGCCGCTCCGGCCAGTGCCTCCCGCGCGGCCACCGCGTCCACGGCGTGCGGCAGCGCGCGCATTCCCTCGGGCGACAGCCGTACCACCACCTCCGCCCGCAGGATCGAGCGCGCGAACTGCTCCGCCCGCTCCGCCCAGAACGCGGGCAGATCGAACTCCGGGTCGCGCTCGAAGCGTGCCGGACCCGGACCCGGACCTGGACCCGGACCTGGACCCGCACCTGGACCCGGACCCGGACCCGGCCCTGGACCCGGACCCGGCCCTGGACCCGGACCCGGCCCTGGCCCCGCCCCGGTCACCGCCTCCACCGCCGTGAACCGGTCGATCCGGTACACCCGGTGGGCCCCCGGGCCCGACGGCCCCCGCTCCGACGCCTTCTGCCCGGGCACCCGCGCGCACAGGTACCAGACGCCCGCCTTGAGCACGAGCCCGTACGGCTCCAGCTCCCGCTCCACCTCGGTGTCCCCGCGCCGGTAGCGCGCGATGACGGGACGGTCGTCCCACACCGCGTCCGCCACGGCCGGCAGCAGCTCGGGCGCCGGCACCTCGCGGAACCAGCCCGGGGCGTCCAGATGGAACCGCTGCGCCGCCGTCCTCGGCGCGTCCCGCAGGGAGGGCAGCAGCGCCGCCGACACCTTCAGCCGGGCCGCGGAGGCCGTGTCCTCGAGCCCCATCTCGCGCAGCGCGCCCGGCACCCCGGACAGGAACAGCGCCTCCGCCTCGCCGCGGGCCAGCCCCGTCAGCCTGGTTCGGTATCCGCCGACCAGCCGGTACCCGCCGGCCCGCCCCCGCTCGGCGTACACCGGCACCCCGGCCTCGGACAGCGCCTGCGCGTCCCGGGTGACGGTCCGCTCCGACACCTCCAGCTCGCGCGCCAGTTCGGCGGCGGTCATGGAGGGCCGGGACTGGAGCAGCAGCACCATCTTGATCAGCCGGGCAGCACGCATGCGGCCCATGATGCAGCAGGAGGCCCCCGCCGCAGCGGGGGCCTCCTGCCGTCACGGTCCGCAGGACCGGGTGCCCTGTCACAGGCCCTGCTTCGTTACAGGCCGTACTTCTCGCGTGCTTCCTTCACGGCCGTCGCCTGCACCTCGCCGCGCCGGGCGAGCTGCGCCAGCGCCGCGACGACGATGGACTCGGCGTCGATGCCGAAGTGCCGGCGGGCCGCCTCACGGGTCTCCGACAGGCCGAAACCGTCGGCGCCCAGCGAGGAGTAGTCCTGTTCGACCCACTGCGCGATCTGGTCGGGGACCTGGCGCATGTAGTCGGACACCGCCAGTACCGGGCCCTCGGCGCCCTGGAGCGCCTGCCGGACGTACGGCACCCGCTCCTCGCCGCGCAGCAGCGCCGCGTCGGCGTCCAGCGCGTCCCGGCGCAGCTCGGTCCACGACGTCGCCGACCACACGTCGGCCGCCACGCCCCACTCCTCGGCGAGCAGCCGCTGCGCCTTCAGCGCCCAGTGGATCGCCGTACCGGAGCCGAGCAGCTGGAT
This sequence comes from Streptomyces sp. NPDC005774, assembly GCF_042871645.1. NCBI lineage: Bacteria > Bacillati > Actinomycetota > Actinomycetes > Kitasatosporales > Streptomycetaceae > Streptomyces > Streptomyces sp. NPDC005774. The sequence goes on from NZ_JBIAIV010000038.1 coordinate 61,538, forward strand.
CCGCGCGGCGTTGGCCGCGGGGGCCAGTCCGGCCGACTCCGCCGTGTTGAAGCGGTACAGGCCCTTGAGGATGCCCTCGTCGATCCCGGCCGCCGACGGCTTGGCCGGCTGCCGGACCGGCTCGTTGTAGACCGTCAGGTAGTAGAAGACGTCCTGGTCCTCGCCCGGGGCCGCCGCGCCGTACATCCGGCGCAGACCCTCCTTGACGATGGTGGCGATCTCGTATGCGAACGCCGGGTCGTAGCTCAGCGCGGCCGGGTTGGTCGCCGCGATGACGGGGGAGTGGCCGTCGGCGTGCTGCAGGCCCTCACCGGTGAGCGTGGTGCGGCCGGCGGTGGCGCCGACGAGGAAGCCGCGGCCGAGCTGGTCGCCGAGCTGCCACATCTGGTCGGCCGTGCGCTGCCAGCCGAACATCGAGTAGAAGATGTAGAACGGGATCATCGGCTCGCCGTGCGTCGAGTACGACGTGGAGGCGGCGATGAAGTCGGCCATGGAACCGGCCTCGGTGATCCCCTCGTTGAGGATCTGGCCGTTCTTGGCCTCCTTGTAGTACATCAGCTGGTCGCGGTCGACCGGCTCGTACGTCTGGCCCTTGGGCGAGTAGATGCCGAGCGAGGGGAAGAGCGACTCCATGCCGAAGGTGCGCGCCTCGTCGGGGACGATCGGCACCCAGCGTTTGCCGGTCTCCTTGTCGCGGACCAGGTCCTTGACCAGGCGGACGAACGCCATGGTGGTGGCCACGTTCTGCGAGCCGGAGCCCTTGTCGAAGGCGGCGAACGTCTTCTCGGCCGGGGACGGCAGCGGCGCGACCGGGTGGACGCGGCGGGCCGGGGCCGGACCGCCGAGGGCGGCGCGCCGCTCCTGGAGGTAACGGACCTCGGGTGAGTCGGCGCCCGGGTGGCCGTAGGGGACCTCGCCGTCGACGAAGTCGCTGTCCTTGATCGGTAGTTCGAGGCGGTCACGCATCGCCTTGAACTCGTCCGTCGAAAGCTTCTTCATCTGGTGGTTGGCGTTCTTCGACGCGAAGCCGTCGCCGAGCGTGTGGCCCTTGACCGTCTGGGCCAGGATCACGGTCGGCGCGCCCGTGTGGGAGAGCGCGGCGCGGTAGGCGGCGTAGACCTTGCGGGCCTCGTGGCCGCCGCGCGAGAGCTGGAAGCACTCGATGATCTTGTCGTCGCTCAGCAGCTTCGCCATCTCGACGAGCGCCGGGTCCTTGCCGAAGAAGTCCTCGCGGATGTAGGCGGCGTCGCGGGTCTGGTACGTCTGGACCTGCGCGTCGGGTACCTCGCGCAGGCGGCGGACCAGCGCGCCCGTGGTGTCCAGCTGGAACAGCTCGTCCCAGGCGGTGCCCCACAGGCTCTTGATCACGTTCCAGCCGGCGCCCCGGAACTGGGCCTCCAGCTCCTGCACGATCTTGAAGTTGGCGCGGACCGGACCGTCGAGCCGCTGCAGGTTGCAGTTGATGACGAAGGTCAGGTTGTCCAGGCCCTCGCGGGAGGCGAGGGTGAGCGCGGTGGTGGACTCCGGCTCGTCCATCTCGCCGTCGCCGAGGAACGCCCACACGTGGGAGTTCGACAGGTCCTTGATACCGCGGCTGGTCAGATAGCGGTTGAACCGCGCCTGGTAGATCGCGGAGATCGGGCCCAGGCCCATCGACACCGTGGGGAACTCCCACAGCCAGGGCAGGCGCCGCGGGTGCGGGTAGGACGGCAGCCCGTCGCCGCCGGCCTCGCGGCGGAAGTTGTCGAGGTGCGCCTCGGTCAACCTGCCGTCGAGGAAGGCACGGGCGTAGATGCCGGGGGAGGCGTGGCCCTGGATGTAGAGCTGGTCTCCGGAGCCGTCACCCTCCTTGCCGCGGAAGAAGTGGTTGAAGCCGGTCTCGTAGAGCCAGGCCGCGGAGGCGAAGGTGGCGATGTGGCCACCGACGCCGTACTTGCTGCCGCGGCTGACCATCGCCGCCGCGTTCCAGCGGTTCCACGCGGTGATGCGGGACTCCATCGCCTCGTCGCCGTCCACGGCGGGCTCGGCGGCGGTGGGGATGGTGTTGACGTAGTCGGTCTCGAGGAGCTGCGGCAGTGCGATGCCGGCGCCCTCGGCGCGCTCCAGCGTACGGCGCATCAGGTACGCGGCCCGGTGCGGGCCGGCTGCCTCGGCGACGGCGTCGAGCGAGGCCTGCCATTCGGCGGTCTCCTCGGGGTCGCGGTCCGGGAGCTGGTCCAGCTCGCTCGGCTGGATGGCCTTGGGGTCGGTCATGTCGCCGCCTTCCTCAGTCGAAGGGGGTTCCCTCATCGGTTAAGGGTTCAGGGGTGCCCTTGGTCTTTGGCAGGACAGGGCTGAGGTCTCTGATGGAGACCCCGCCGGTGACAATAACCTGCTGATCGATGATCGATCAAAGAGTTCAGGTGAAAATCTCTTGATTTCAAGAAAGTCGGCACGCGGTGCCCGGGGGAGTGGCACCGAGTGACGTGAAAAGGGGGATGTTTTCGCAGGTGAGCGCGGGTCTCCGCAGGTGTCGCGACACACGTTCCGGCGTGCGTCCCGGCACACGTCCGGGTGTTCCCGTACGGGCCCGAGCGCCTGTCGCCAGACGCACGCGCCGGGCTCGTGCCGTCCCACGCCGGGCTCGCGCGCCTTCCGCGCAGGGCTCACGCTCGGGGCGCGCACCCCAGTACATGGGCTTTCACGATCTCCGCGATCCGCGGGTCGCGGCGGCGGAACGCGGCCACCAGGTCCTGGTGCTCCTCCGCGTAGGACTGCTGGACCGTGCCCAGCCAGCGGATGGACAGGGCGGTGAAGACCTCGATGCCCAGGCCCTCCCAGGTGTGCAGCAGCACCGAGTTGCCGGCCGCACGGACCAGTTCGCGGTGGAAGGCGACCGTGTGCCGCACCTGGCCCGTGCCGTCGGCGACACGGTCGGCCTCGTACAGCGCGGCGACGTGCGGCTCGAGCGCCGAGCAGTCCTCCGACAGCCGGTCCGCCGCCAGTTCCGCGGCGATCGCCTCAAGACCCGCCCGCACCGGGTAGCTCTCCTCCAGGTCGGTGGCCGAGAGGTTCCGCACCCGCACGCCTTTGTTGGGCGCCGACTCGATCAGCCGCAGCGACTCCAGCTCGCGCAGCGCCTCCCGCACCGGCGTCTGGCTGACCTCCAGCTCCGTCGCGATCCGCCGCTCCACGATCCGCTCGCCCGGCTGCCAGCGCCCGCTGATGATCCCTTCCAGGATGTGCTCGCGGATCTGCTCGCGCAGCGAGTGGACGACGGGCGCGGTCATGAGGGCTCCTTGAACAGGGCTCGTGAATCCGAGGCAGCCGCCCGAAGGGCCCCCGTCGAGGGGCGGCGGACGGACGACGGACAGGACCCTTGAGGGCGTTTGACCCTTAGACAATACGGCTGTGACGCCGTCCGGGAGGGGCACACAGGGTGCTTTGGACCAGGTGAGACGAGGCTTACACGGCGCATACGTCATGTCCCACGGCGCGTATGCGCCGAGTCCCGGACGAGCTGTACGGCCGGGCCCGCGCAGCCCGTCCACCATCCCCCGCCCACCGCGCTCCCGTCTCCCGCGCACACGACGGTGCCCCCGCCCGGAGACTTCCGGACGGGGGCACCAGGGACCGGGGTCGGCGACCCGGTTTCAGCGGCCGTGGATCACAGGCCGAGCTCGACCTCGAACTCGCCCGCCTCCAGGATCGCCTTGACCGAGGTCAGGTAACGGGCCGCGTCGGCGCCGTCCACCAGACGGTGGTCGTAGGACAGCGTCAGGTACGTCATGTCGCGGACGCCGATGACCGTGCCCTCCTCCGTCTCGATGACGGCCGGACGCTTGACCGTGGCACCGATGCCCAGGATCGCGACCTGGCCCGGAGGCACGATGATCGTGTCGAACAGCGCACCGCGCGAACCGGTGTTGCTGATGGTGAAGGTCCCGCCGGACAGCTCGTCCGGAGTGATCTTGCTCGCCCGGACCTTGCCCGCCAGCTCGGCCGTGGCCTTGGAGATACCGGCGATGTTGAGGTCACCGGCGTTCTTGATGACCGGGGTCATCAGGCCCTTCTCGGAGTCCACCGCGATACCGATGTGCTCGGTGTCGAAGTAGGTGATGGTCCCCTCGTCCACGTTGATCCGGGCGTTGACGGCCGGGTGGGCCTTCAGCGCCTGGGCGGCGGCCTTGACGAAGAACGGCATCGGGGAGAGCTTGACGCCCTCGCGGGCCGCGAACGACTCCTTGGCCCGCGCCCGCAGCTTCATCAGCCGGGTGACGTCGACCTCGACGACCGAGGACAGCTGCGCCTGCTCGCGCAGCGCCTTGACCATGTTGTCGCCGATGACCTTGCGGATCCGCGGCATCTTCACGGTCTGGCCGCGCAGCGGCGAGGCCTCGAGGACCGGGGCCCGCTTGGCGGCCGGCGCCGCCTGCGGCGCGGGGGCCGCAGCCGGGGCGGCCTTCGCGGCCTCGGCCGCCGCGACCACGTCCTGCTTGCGGATACGGCCACCGACGCCGGTGCCCTTGACGGTGGACAGGACGACGCCGTGCTCGGCGGCGAGCTTGCGCACCAGCGGGGTCACATAGGCGCCGTCGTCGACCGGCTGCGCGGCGGCCGGAGCAGCGGCGGGCGCGGCAGCGGCCGGAGCCGGAGCGGCCGGAGCCGCGGGAGCCGCGGGAGCCGCGGGAGCCGCCGGCGCGGGGGCCGGGGCGGCCTGCTGCGGAGCCGGAGCCGGTGCGGCCGGAGCGGGTGCCGGTGCGGCCGGAGCGGGCTCCGGAGCAGCGGCCGGAGCCGGTTCAGGGGCGGCCTGCGGGGCGGGAGCCGGTTCCGGGGCGGCAGCCGCCGGAGCGGCACCCGGAGCGCCGATGACGGCGAGCTTGGCGCCCACCTCGGCGGTCTCGTCCTCGCCGACCGTGATCTCCAGCAGCACACCCGAGGTGGGCGCCGGGATCTCGGTGTCGACCTTGTCGGTGGAGACCTCGAGCAGCGGCTCGTCGGCCTCGACGCTGTCACCGACCGACTTCAGCCAGCGGGTGACGGTGCCCTCGGTGACGGACTCGCCGAGCGCGGGCAGGACCACGTCCGTGCCCTCGGCGGAGCCGCCGCCGGCCGTGGCATCGGCGGTGGGCGCCGGTGCCGGGGCGGACTGCTCGGTGGAGGGGGCGGCCGCCGCCGGCTCAGGGGCCGGTGCGGCGGGCTCGGGCTGCTCGGCGGCCGGGGCCGGAGCCTCGGCCGGGGCACCGCTGCCGTCGTCGATCAGGGCCAGCTCGGCACCGACCTCGACGGTCTCGTCCTCGGCGACCTTGATGGAGGACAGCACGCCGGAGGCCGGAGCGGGGATCTCGGTGTCGACCTTGTCGGTGGAGACCTCGAGCAGCGGCTCGTCGGCCTCGACGCGCTCGCCCTCGGCCTTCAGCCATCGGGTGACAGTGCCCTCGGTGACGCTTTCGCCGAGCGCCGGAAGGGTTACGGAAACCGCCATGGTTTCGGTTGCTCCTTAGAAGTGCGGAAGTCTGTGTCGTCGCGCCCGTGACCGAGGACGTCAGTCGTGGGAGTGGAGGGGCTTGCCCGCGAGGGCCAGGTGCGCCTCGCCGAGCGCCTCGTTCTGCGTCGGGTGGGCGTGGACCAGCTGGGCGACCTCGGCAGGCAGGGCCTCCCAGTTGTAGATCAGCTGGGCTTCACCCACCTGCTCGCCCATACGGTCGCCGACCATGTGGACGCCGACCACCGCACCGTCCTTGACCTGGACGAGCTTGATCTCGCCCGCGGTCTTGAGGATCTTGCTCTTGCCGTTGCCCGCCAGGTTGTACTTCAGGGCGACGACCTTGTCCGCGCCGTAGATCTCCTTGGCCTTGGCCTCGGTGATGCCGACGGAGGCGACCTCCGGGTGGCAGTACGTCACCCGCGGCACGCCGTCGTAGTCGACCGGGACGGTCTTCAGACCGGCCAGCCGCTCCGCCACCAGCATGCCCTCCGCGAAGCCGACGTGCGCGAGCTGGAGCGTCGGGACGAGGTCGCCGACCGCGGAGATCGTCGGGACGTTGGTCCGCATGTACTCGTCGACCAGGACGTAACCGCGGTCCATGGCGACCCCGGCCTCCTCGTAGCCCAGGCCCTGCGAGACCGGGCCGCGGCCGATGGCGACGAGCAGGACCTCGGCCTCGAACTCCTTGCCGTCGGCGAGGGTGACCTTCACGCCGTCCTGGGTGTACTCGGCCTTCTGGAAGAAGGTGCCCAGGTTGAACTTGATGCCCCGCTTGCGGAACGCCCGCTCCAGCAGCTTCGAGCTGTTCTCGTCCTCGACCGGGACGAGGTGCTTGAGGCCCTCGACGATGGTGACCTCGGCGCCGAACGACTTCCACGCGGAGGCGAACTCGACGCCGATGACGCCGCCGCCCAGCACGATCGCGGACTTCGGCACACGGTCCAGGACGAGGGCGTGGTCGGAGGAGATGATCCGGTCGCCGTCGATCTCCAGGCCCGGCAGCGACTTCGGCACGGAGCCGGTCGCCAGCAGGACGTGGCGGCCCTGGACCCGCTGACCGTTCACGTCGACGGAGGTCGGCGACGACAGCCGGCCCTCACCCTCGATGTAGGTCACCTTGCGGGAAGCGACCAGACCCTGCAGACCCTTGTACAGGCCCGAGATCACGTCGTCCTTGTACTTGTGGACGGCCGCCATGTCGATGCCCTCGAAGGTGGCCTTCACACCGAACTGCTCGCTCTCGCGGGCCTGGTCGGCGATCTCGCCTGCGTGCAGCAGGGCTTTGGTGGGGATGCACCCGTTGTGCAGGCAGGTACCGCCGACCTTGTTCTTCTCGATCAGGGCGACGTCCAGGCCCAGCTGCGCCCCGCGCAGGGCCGCGGCGTAACCACCGCTGCCACCGCCGAGGATCACTAGGTCGAAAACAGTGCTGGCGTCGTTCGCCACGTCACGTCCTCCATGCATGTGCGCCACGCCGGTCTCCAGCGACCGGTCGGCGGCTGGTGTCCGGCCGCTTTTTGCCTTCGGCCCTTCGGTGGGGCCCTGTCCTGCCGAGCCCTATCCTCGCACTTGTCGACGCGGAACGAGACGTGGGGCGGCGGTGTGAGGCGTCCCACGTTCGAACACCCGCCCGTCGCAGGCACGGTGGGTACGCGTGACGACCCCTACGACACGCCTCCGCGGCAGGGCACGACCCGGCCGGCGGGGCCCCGTCCTGCCCGCACACGGGGTCCCGCCGGCAACCGGTCGGCTCAGCCCAGCTCGCCGGCCGCCGTCTGCTCCGCGATGCGGACCAGCGTCCGTACCGCCGAACCCGTACCGCCCTTGGGCGTGTACCCGAACGGGCCGCCCTCGTTGAAGGCCGGCCCCGCGATGTCGAGGTGGGCCCAGGTGATGCCCTCGCCGACGAACTCGCGCAGGAAGAGACCGGCGACGAGTCCGCCGCCCATCCGCTCGCCCATGTTCGCGATGTCGGCGACGGTCGAGTCCATCCCCTTGCGCAGGTGCTCCGGCAGCGGCATCGGCCAGGCGGGCTCGCCGACCTCCTCGGCGGCCTCCAGCACCGCGGCGCGGAAGGCGTCGTCGTTCGCCATGATGCCGAAGGTGCGGTTGCCCAGCGCCAGGACCATCGCGCCGGTCAGCGTCGCGACGTCCACGATCGCGTCGGGCTTCTCCTCCGAGGCGGCCCACAGCGCGTCCGCGAGGACCAGCCGGCCCTCGGCGTCGGTGTTGAGCACCTCCACCGTCTTGCCGCTGTACATGCGCAGCACGTCACCCGGGCGGGTCGCGGAACCCGAGGGCATGTTTTCGGCCAGGGCCAGCCAGCCGGTGATGTTGACCGCGAGACCGAGGCGGGCGGCGGCGACGACCGCGGCGAACACGGCGGCGGCGCCGCTCATGTCGCACTTCATCGTCTCGTTGTGCCCGGCCGGCTTCAGCGAGATGCCGCCCGAGTCGTACGTGATGCCCTTGCCGACGAAGGCGAGGTGCTTCTTCGCCTTGGCGGAGGTGTACGACAGCTTCACCAGCCGCGGACCCGACGCCGAGCCGGCGCCCACGCCGAGGATGCCGCCGTGGCCGCCCTTCGCCAGCGCCTTCTCGTCGAGCACCTGCACCTTGATGCCGTGCTCCTTGGCCGCGGCCTGCACGACGGCGGCGAACGCCTCGGGGTCGAGGTCGTTGGGCGGGGTGTTGATCAGGTCGCGGGCCCGGTTGAGCTCCTCCACCACCGCGGTGGCACGCTCCACGGCCGCCTTGAACGCCTTGTCGCGGGACTTCACGCCGGCCAGCACGGCCTCGGCGAGCGGCGCCCCGCGATCCTTCTTCTTGTCCTTGCCGCCGGTGTCGCCGATGTTCTTGTAGGCGTCGAAGGAGTACGCGCCGAGCAGCGCGCCCTCGGCGACCGCGCCGGCGTCGGCGGCGTCCGTCATCGGGAGGGCGAAGACGGCCTTCTTGGAGCCGGACAGGGCGCGGGCGGCCACGCCGGCCGCCCGGCGCAGTGTCTCGGTGTCGGGGGCGGCGTCCTTCTCGGGCCGGGTGCCCAGACCCACCGCGACCACGAGCGGCGTCTTGAAGCCGGTCGGCGCGGGGAGTTTCGTCACCTCACCCTCGGCGCCGGACGCGCCGAGGGTCTCCAGGACGTCGGCGAGCCTGCCGTCGTAGGCCTTGTCCACGGCTTCGGCGCCCGGCACGACGACCGGGCCCCCGGCCGCAGTGCCCTTGGCGACACCGATCACGATCGCGTCGGCCCGCAGGCCGGGCAACGCGGCGGTGCTGAGAGTGAGAGCAGTCACGGTGGTGAATTCTCGCTTCCGATGTGAAGTTGCTGTGGCCGAAAGGTGTGGGTCGACCGGCCCGGCGCCGACCCTGATGGCGACCTGGCGGTACGGTCTCGGCGGGGCCGTCCCCGGTACGGCGACACTCCGGACGAGACTACGCGCGTCTGTGTGTCCACTCCCTCACGCGGGTCTTCACCGATCGGTGACGTGGCGGCCGTCGTCGGGGCCCTACCCGCGGACCGCCTGACGGCGGCGAAGGTGAGAGACACCCATGAGACGACCCTCAGGACTGCTTGCCGTGCCGCTCGCCCTGTGCGCGCTGCTGCTGCTCGCGGGCTGCGCCTCGGGAACGGGCCCCGAATCCGAATCCGAATCCGAATCCGAATCCGGGTCCGGGGCCCGATCCGGGTCCGAATCCGGCTCGGGCCGGAGCGCCGGTCCCCGCTGGCAGCCGCGTCCCGGCACCGACTGGCAGTGGCAGCTCAGCGGACGCCTCGACACCTCCGTGGACGTACCGGTCTACGACATCGACGGGTTCGACCACTCCGGGGACACGGTCGCGCGGCTGCACCGCGACGGCCGGAAGGTCATCTGCTACCTGTCCACGGGCGCCTGGGAGGACTTCCGCCCCGACGCCGGCGACTTCCCCGACGAGGTGATCGGCCGCGGCAACGGCTGGGAGGGCGAGCGCTGGCTCGACATCCGGCGTACCGACGTGCTGGGACCGATCATGGCCGAGCGGTTCGACATGTGCCGCGACAAGGGCTTCGACGCGGTGGAGCCGGACAACATGGACGGCTACCGCAACCGCACCGGGTTCCCGCTCACCGCCGCCGACCAGCTCCGCTACAACCGTCTGATCGCCCGGCTCGCCCATGAACGCGGCCTGGCCGTCGGCCTGAAGAACGATCTGGACCAGATCCCGCAGCTGGTCGGCGACTACGACTTCGCGGTCAACGAGCAGTGCGCCCAGTACGGCGAGTGCGCGCGGCTCACCCCGTTCGTCGAGGCCGGCAAGGCCGTCTTCCACGCCGAGTACGAACTGCCCACCGACCGCTTCTGCGCGGACTCCCGGCGGCTGAGGCTGAGTTCCCTGCTGAAGAAGTACGAACTGGGGGTCTGGCGCCGAGCCTGCTGAGGCCCGTACCGGACGGGCCCCGGGGTGCCGTGGACGGTTCGACGGTTCAGCCCAGCGCCGCGACGACGAGGACGGTCGTCGCCGCGGTCTCCGTCAGCGCGCCGAACACGTCGCCGGTGACCCCGCCGAAGCGGCGGACGCAGTGCCGCAGGAGGAGTTGCGCGGCCGCGGCCGACAGCAGCACCGCGAGGACGGTGCGGGCGATGCCGTCCGCGCCGAGGAGGGCGCCCCCGGCCGCCGCGGCCCCGGTCACCGCGAGCGCGACAGCCGCCGCGCCCGCCCGCGGGACGACCCCGGCGACCGCGGCGCCCAGCCCTTCCGGACGTGCGGGCGGCACCCCGGTGCGGGCGGCGAGGGTGAGGACGAGCCGGGCCGCGACCGCCGCGACCACGGCGGCGAGCGCGCCCCGGGTCCAGGAGTCGCCGTAGGCCTGGGCCAGCGCGGCCACCTGGGCCAGCAGCACCAGGACGAGGGTGAGCACGCCGAACGGCCCGATGTCCGACTGCTTCATGATCCGCAGCGCGTCCTCGGCCGGCTTGCCGCTGCCGAGCCCGTCCGCGACATCGGCCAGTCCGTCGAGATGCAGCCCGCGCGTGAGGACGGCGGGTACGGCGACGGTGGCGACGGCGGCGAGCGGCGCGCCCGCGCCGAGGAACAGCAGCAGGAGTCCGACGGCGGCGGCCACGGCGCCCACCACCAGCCCGGCGAGCGGGGCGCACAGCATGCCGCCGCGCGCGGCCGGGCGGTCCCAGCGGGTCACCCGGACCGGGAGCACGGTCAGGGTGCCGAAGGCGAAGCGCAGACCGTCGGACAGCGAGGTCGGGAAGGGTGCGGGCACCGGCGCAGGTTACCCGGTGGTCAGCAGGGCGCCCCGGGCAGCCGTGGATAAAGTGCGCTTATGGGGCATTGGCTGCAGCGGAACATCATCGAGCCGGGCAAACTGCCGCTGCTTCTCGCCCTCACCGCCTTCGTCCTCACCTTCGTGATCACCCGGGCCGTCACCCGGCTGATCCGGGCCGGCAAGGGCCCCTTCGGCAACGTCAAGGCGGGCGGTCTGCACATCCACCACGTCGTGCCCGGCGTGATCCTCACGGTCGTCGGCGGCTTCGGCGCGGTGGCGGGCGGCCGGCACGGCTTCGGGTCGGCGCTCAGCGCGGTCGTCTTCGGCATGGGTGCCGGTCTCGTCCTGGACGAGTTCGCGCTGATCCTGCACCTTGACGACGTCTACTGGACCGAGGCGGGCCGGCAGAGCGTCGAGGTGGTCGTCCTCACCGCCGCCCTAGTCGGGCTGGTGCTGGCCGGGTTCTCCCCGTTCGGCGTCAACGACCTCAGCGCGGAAGAACTCCAGAACCGCGCAGGCGTCGCCCTGAACGTCGCGGTCAACTTCCTCTTCTCGCTCATCGCCCTGAGCAAGGGCAAGGCGAGGATCGCCGTGTTCGGTGTGATCGTCCCCGTCATCGCCGTGGTCGGCGCGCTGCGGCTGGCCCGTCCCGGCTCCCCGTGGTCCAGACGCTTCTACCGGCGCAGGCCCCGCGCCCGCGCCAAAGCCGTCCTCCGCGCCTACCACCACGACCTGCGCTGGTCGACGCCCCGCCGCGCCGTCCAGGACTGGATCGGCGGCAAACCCGACCCCGACCCGCCCCGCCCGCTCGAACGCGGGTGACGGACGGGGCGGAGGGCTTGCGCCGGGACGCGGCCCTTCGGCCGTTACGGGTGCGGGCCGCCCGGAACGTCTCCCCGGGGGCGGAGCCGGCGAGTGCCCGGCGGAAAGACTTCCTGCCGCTGCCGCTGCCGCTGCCGCTGCGGCCGAGGCCGGCCCGCCATGTCGGTCCGGGGCCGGGACCGTTCCCCGCTCCGTCGAACGCGGGCGACGGGGCGGGGCGTTGCTCCGGGAGCGGTTGCTCGGGACGTACGGGGACGGCTACTCGGGCTTCGGCACTGCCGAGGTCTCCGGCGCCTTCGGCCGGTCCGCCACGGCCGGCTGCTCCGAGGATTCCGGCGTCTCCGGTGCTTCCGGGGTCTCCGACTCCTTCGGGCGTTCCGGGAGTTCCGCGGCCAGGGCGGCCGCCGCCTGGACCAGGGGGAGGGCCAGGAGGCCGCCCGTGCCCTCGCCCACGGTGACGCCGTGGGAGAGGAGCGGTTCCAGCGCCATCCGGTCCAGTGCCTTCGCCTGGCCCGGCTCCCCGCTGTCGTGCGAGGCCAGCCACCAGTCCGGCGCCCGGAACGCGATCCGCTGCGCCACCAGCGCGCACGACGCCGTCACGACCCCGTCGAGCACGACCGGCATCTTCCGCACCGCGGCCTGCAGCAGGAAGCCCGTCATCGCGGTGAGGTCGGCCCCGCCCACCGTCGCCAGCAGCCGCAACTGGTCGCCGAGCACGGGCCGGGCCCGCCGCAGCGCGTCACGGACCGCCGCGCACTTGCGCATCCAGGCCAGGTCGTCGATCGCCAGCCCGCCGCGCCCGGTGACCACGGACGCGTCCGTCCCGCACAGCGCGCCCACCAGCACACCCGCCGCCGTGGTCCCGCCCACGCTCACATCGCCGAGCACCACCAGGTCCGTACCGGAGTCGGCCTCCTCGTCGGCCACCGCGACCCCGGCCCGGAACGCAGCCTCGGCCTCCTCGGGGCTCAGCGCGTCCTCGACGTCGATCCGTCCGCTGCCGCGCCGCACCCGATGCCGTACGACGTCCTCGGGCAGGGTGTCCGGGTCGCAGTCCAGGGCCATGTCGACCACCCGCACCGGCACCCCGAGCCGCCGGGCCAGCACGGACACCGGACGGCCGCCCTCCAACACCTCGCGCACCAGCTGCCCGGCGCTGCCCGCGGGCCGCGCCGAGACACCCTGCCGGGCGATCCCGTGATCACCGGCGAAGAGGACGACCCGCGGCCGTTCGACCGGTCGCACCGGCACCGCGGACTGCGCGGCGGCCAGCCACTCGCCCAGCTCGTCGAGGCGGCCCAGCGACCCGGGCGGCACGATCCGGCGCTCGCGCCGCGCCTCCGCGTCACGGCGTACCCCGCCGTCCGGACGCTCGATCAGATCGGTGAAGTCGTCGAGATTAAGCGCGCTCATTCGCCGAACAGTACCGGCCCGGCTCGAACACGCCGGAGCCCTGGGGCCCGCCGTCGGAATCCCACCCACCGGGCGACGCCACCCCGACGTCATTGCGCCCGGGATCGCCATCCGATCCGTAACGTTTTGCAAGGGAATGTCATCACCGTGCCCCGCCCGCCCGGCCAGTACCCCGAGTCCGTTCCACCCATCCTGCTCACCCCCTCGGCCCCTGCTCGCTCTCTCTGCCCCCGCTCACCCCTTCTGCTCGCCCCTCTCGCCTCCGCTTGCCCCTCTTGCTCCTGCTCGTCCCGCTCGCCCCTCCACTCCCACTTCCGCTCACCCCCTCTGTCCCCGCTCGCCCCGCCCGACTCACCCGGAGCCGCCATGTCCGAACCCGACGCGCCCGCCGCCGTCCCGTCGCCCGCCGTTCCGTCGCCCGCCGTCCCCCGTGCCCTGGTCGTCCCCGCTCAGCAGGCCTCCGTGCGGGTGCACGAGCCGCGCCGCGGAGACTGTCCCTGGTGCGGCTCCACGCGGCTGCGCAACCGGCTGCGCACCGGAGACCTGCGACGGCACCGGCCGGGCCGGTTCACCGTCGACGCGTGCCGGGAATGCGGGCACACCTTCCAGAACCCCCGGCTCACCGCCGAGGGCCTGGCCTTCCACCGCCGGACACCGCGCGGAGCCCCCCGGGACGCCGTCACCGACCACGTCCTCGCGCTGCGCGACGCCCCGCGCCGCCGCCGGGCCACGGCCCGCGCGATGCTGCGCTTCGGCGAACCGGAGAGCTGGCTGGACGTCGGCACCGGACACGGCCGCTTCCCGGACATCGCGCGGGAGTTCTTCCCCTACACCGCCTTCGACGGCACCGACCTCACCGCGCGCGTCGAACGCGCCCGCGTCCTCGGCCGCGTCGAGGAGGCCCACATCGGCGCGCTGACGGACCCGAAGCTGCTGGCCCGGGTGGCGGCCCGCTACGACGTCGTCAGCCTGCTGCACCACCTCGAACACACCACCGACCCGCGGACGGAACTCCGCGCCGCCCTGGACGCCCTGCGCCCCGGCGGTCATCTGCTCATCGAGACCCTGGACCCCAGGTGCGTGTTCGCCGCCCTGTTCGGAAACCGGTGGCTGTCCTACGACCAGCCCCGCCGGCTCCACCTGCTGCCACCGCGCAACCTCCGGGCCGAACTGGAGGCCCTCGGCTGCGAGATCGTCACCACCAGGCCCGGCGTCACCAGGCCCGGCGTCACCAGGCCCGGCGTCACCAGGCCCGGCGTCACCGGGTCCGCCGCCAGGCCCGCCGCGTCCAGGTCCGGGCACCGTTCCCTGTACGTCCCGTACGACCTGGCCGGCGCCACCGCGCTGGCCCTCTCCCATGCCCTGCCTGCCCCGGACGCCCCCTGGCGCGCGATCCCGCCGACCTCGTTCCAGCAGCAGGCGCGCGCCGTCCTGCTGCGCGCGGGCACCCCGTTGGTCGCCGTCGCGGCGCTGACGGACCTCGCGCTGGCACCCGTCCTGCGGCTCACCCCGTTCGCCAACGCGTACCGGATCATCGCCCGAAAGCCGGCGAACTGACCCCGCCCCGGCCTCGTACCCCGCCCCGGCCCTTGCCCAGGAACCGGCTGTTCACCGTTCCTAGTCAGTGAGCAGGAGTGAGTCCTGGACCCATTCCCGCTCGCTGCGGACATCCCGAACGGTGGTGGGTGTCCTGGTCGCCCGCGTTCGCTCCGCGTCCGGCGGCACGGATCGTGTCCGTGGTCCGGGAAGGCGGCGGCGGGCTCCCTCACGCCCGGGGGCATCCGGGCCGGCCTGGACGATCCGATGCCCGTGCACATCACTCCGGTGTGCACGGGGCGGTGCCGTCCGACGCCGGAGCGGATGCCCCCGGGCGCGTCGCCCGATCGCGATGCTCGCCGCATCGTGCCGGGTAGTCTTACGATTCTTGCTGGTCAGGGGTTTTTGCCAGTGCTGGGCGCCCCGTCGGGTAGGCCCCCCGCATTGCTGCGGGAGGCCCCCCTCAGAACCGGACTGGCGAGTTGTCCCCGCATCCGGCTCAAGCAGACCGCAAGGGCCGTGCAGCGGCAATCCTGCCGTTCTCCCACCTGTCACCTGCGTGGTGATGTTGGTGGCATTCCGCGTGCACAAGGCGGAGGTTTGTCCGTGCGTCCGACCCGCCGAGACTTCGGTAGACGAGGTGATGTTTGTCCAGCCTCTTTTTCGCCGTTGCGAACCATTCGATCCATTCACGTGGATTGTCAGGCTGGTATTCCGCGTCAGCGATCAGCGCTTGACGGCATACCGGGCAGATTCCCTTTTGAAGGTAGGCCATCGAAAGGGTTTTCTTGTCCAGTGTCGTCGGTACCGTCTTGTGCCGTCTCTTGTCCCAGTAATCGACCAAGGTGGGGTCATCGACTGATGCCGTTCCCTTGACCATGTCGTGGCGCACGATCTTTGTCCAGGCGAACTTGACCAAGTAGGAGGTGTTCTCGGGATTGCCGAACACCCACTTGTCATCCCTGGACGGGTTGAATCTGCCGAAGTACCTGTCGGTTACCCAGGTCCTCGACTTCCTTGGATGCGTGTGTCGTCCCCACTTGAAGGTGAGCCGCCACACATAGGTGTCCAGCGAGCTGAATACCTTACTGGACACCGCGACGCGATAGTA
>NZ_JBIAIV010000039.1:0-76558 GCF_042871645.1 Streptomyces sp. NPDC005774
GATCGACACGTCATCCGTCAGCCGCCTCGCGGCCCCACCCTCAGCTCGCTCCACCCGAAGATCATCACATGTAGATCGTTAACTCATGGCCATTGGTCCAGGTCCTGTCCCGGACAGGACCATGAGCTGCGGTGACATCACCGACCCAGTCCTTGAGAGTGATGAGCGACCGGCTTACCCGCTAAGACAAGGCAGCGAGGGCGAGGCGGATGGTGCGCGACTGCTTCCGTAGGCGTATGGGCTTGGGCCTGTCTGCGTTCGTCCCGGCCGGTTCGACGGGGTGCGGTGACGTGCGCGGTGGCCGGGGAGGGCGGGTGAGGCGGCGGACCATGAGGGTGATGAAGGTCCAGGTGATGTGGGCCTCGCTGTGGGAGACGAGCCTTCATAGTCGCGGACGTTTCTCCTGGCTCTCATGATCTACGAGATGGCCCGCTCGACTCTCTACCGCTTGGCCAGGACGGCGAATCCGTCCTGGCCTTTGCGGCGGGGCACCGTCTTGAGCGTGATGCCGAGGAAGGAGTGGGACTAGCCGACGAGGGTTCCGCCGTAGGCGGAGTCCGCCCAGGCGACGACGAGTTCGGGATGGGTCAGGCGCAGGCGGAAGAGCTGGTCGCAGGCGGCGATACTGTCGTGCGGCGCCGCCGGCGCTATCCGGAGCCCGCAGGCCGCTGAACCCAACGGACTGATGAAAGCGACCCGCCGCAGGCAAGTTGCTTCCGGCAGACGGGTTCCCTGCATGCCACAGCGGACCGCTGGTCACAGACGCTTCGAGGACGAGGCCGGCAGTCGAGGACTTCGTTGCGTGCCAGGACCTGGGGCCGCCGAAGCAGTGCACCGAGTGTGTGGCCGGGGCTCGATGGCGGGCATGACCTGCTTTCCGGGTCACCTTGTACACCAGGAACACGATCACCCTGACATGCTCCCAGTCAGCGCCACACCATCGCTGCCGCCTGCGACGATGACTTTTCGGGCGGCACAAGTTCCCGTGACCCACACATCCGGCAGGCACCCCTCCCACTCAAGGTCGAAGAAGCCCTTCACGTCATCCCACAGCAGCTCAGACACCAGGCAATGCTGACCTCAGCCCGAACACAAACGCACCCGGATTTCCTTGACCAAACCCATAGAGGCACCCCCCGGACCACGTTCGGCCGGTCCGGTCCCTCATTGAGGGCGTCAGCAGGACTCATCAGGTAGTCGATGAGCCTGCAGAAGGACTCCGGGGCTGAGCAGGACCGCCGTGCGGCTCGGCCGGCATCGCTTCAAGGACGTCGGCCACCCAACGGTGCCGGGTCGAGCCGTCGTGCACCCAGTCCGTGCCGAGCCCAGCGAAGAACTCGGCGATGTACATGCTGGGCCGGTAAGGGAAGTACTTCGGTTCCGATGAGCTGCCGGGATCGTCGGAGCCGAGGTTTCCGCACACCAGGCCACCAAGAGATTCGAGCGTTCTCTTCCTGGACTTCACGACGGAGCCCCTCCCCCTCACCGCCCCGGCGGCCGCGCATGTCCCGTCCTCATTGCGGCCCGCCGCACGGCGAAGGCTGCAGACCGTCCCACCTTCCGGGCGCACCTGAGCGCCCGCGTACGTGCCCTTCACTCCCGCAAGGTCAATACTGTCAATACTTCAGACAAGAGGACTTCAGCCGGCCCGCAACCAAGCATCCAGCAGACCTGACGGCCCGTCATCAAAGTCAGCATTGAGTCAGCATCAGTACCGCCACAGCCCGCTCACGACCGCCACGGACCGTCAAGATCGAGAACTTCCCCTACCTGCTCTGACCAGCAAAAACGCAGGTCGAAGACTCACCCGCCAAGCTCCCTAGGAGACACCCGTGAAGATGTTGATCAATGTACCGGAGACCGTGGTCGCTGATGCGTTGCGGGGGATGGCGTCGGCCCATCCCGAGCTTGCGGTGGATGTGGAGAATCGGGTGATCGTCCGACGGGACGCTCCCGTGGCCGGGAAAGTGGGCCTGGTCTCCGGCGGGGGTTCCGGGCACGAGCCGCTGCACGGCGGGTTCGTGGGTCCCGGGATGCTCTCGGCGGCCTGTCCGGGAGAGGTGTTCACCTCTCCCGTGCCCGACCAGATGGTGCGGGCGGCGGCTGCCGTGGACAGTGGGGCCGGAGTGCTGTTCGTCGTGAAGAACTACACCGGTGACGTGCTCAACTTCGACATGGCCGCCGAGCTGGCCGAGGACGAGGGCATCCAGGTCGCGAAGGTGCTGGTCGACGACGATGTCGCGGTGACCGACAGTCTCTACACCGCGGGCCGGCGCGGCACCGGTGCGACGCTGTTCGTGGAGAAGATCGCGGGCGCGGCGGCCGAGGGGGGACAGCCGCTGGAGCGGGTGGAGGCTCTCGCCCGGCAGGTCAATGAGAACTCCCGCAGTTTCGGTGTGGCCCTGACCGCCGTCACCACGCCGGCCAAGGGCAGCCCGACCTTCGATCTGCCGGCGGGTGAGCTGGAGCTGGGTATCGGCATCCATGGCGAGCCGGGCCGGGAGCGGCGGCCGATGATGACCTCGGGTGAGATCGCCGAGGCCGCCGTCGGCGCGATCCTGGACGACATCACCCCGCGCAATCCGGTCCTGGTCCTGGTCAACGGTATGGGCGCGACCCCGCTGCTGGAGCTGTACGGCTTCAACGCCGAGGTGCAGCGGGTGCTCGGCGAGCGTGGTGTCCCCGTCGCCCGGGTACTCGTCGGTAACTACGTGACGTCGCTCGACATGGCGGGCGCCTCGGTCACCCTGTGCCAGATCGACGAGGAGACACTGCGGCTGTGGGACGCGCCGGTGAGGACCCCGGGACTGCGCTGGGGCATGTGAGGGACACCGGGGTGGTTGGTCACAGTGCCTATTACACAAGGAGTTCCAGTGCTCGACGCCGACTTCTTCCGCCGTTGGATGGCGGTCACCTCCACCACCGTCGACCGTGAGGCGGAGCGGCTCACCGCTCTCGACTCGCCCATCGGGGACGCCGACCACGGCAGCAACCTCCAGCGCGGGTTCAGCGCGGTGCGGGCCGCGCTGGACAAGGAGCCGCCCGCCACGCCCGGGGCGGTGCTGACCCAATCCGGGCGGCTGCTGATCTCGACGGTGGGCGGCGCCTCCGGGCCCCTGTACGGGACGCTGCTCCGCCGCACCGGCAAGGCGCTCGGTGACGCCCCCGAGGTGAGCAGGGAGCAGCTGGCCGAGGCACTGCGCACCGGGGTGGACGCGGTGCGGCAGCTCGGGGGCGCGGCGCCGGGCGACAAGACGATGATCGACGCACTGGTACCCGCGGTGGACACGCTCGGCGACTCCTTCGCCGCGGCGCGGGCCGCCGCCGAGGAGGGCGCGGTGGCCACGACACCGATGCGGGCCCGCAAGGGCCGGGCCAGTTACCTGGGCGAGCGCAGCATCGGACACCAGGACCCCGGAGCCACCTCGGCGGCCCTGCTGATCGCAGGCCTGGCCGAGGCCTCCGACGCCTCCGGTGCCTACGAGGCCGGGGAGGTGTCCGGTGGGTGACGACGGGAAGCTGGTGGGCATCGTCCTGGTGTCGCACAGTGCTCAGGTGGCGGCGTCGGTGGCCGAGCTGGCGAAGCAACTGGCGGGCGCCGGCAGTACGGTGCCCGTGGCCCCGGCGGGCGGCACGGAGGACGGCGGTCTCGGTACGAGCGCCGAACTCATCGTCGCCGCGTCCTCGTCCGTCGACCGCGGCGCCGGGGTCGCCGTCCTGACCGACCTCGGCAGCGCGGTGCTCACCGTGAAGGCGCTGCTCGCCGAGGGCGACGAGCTCCCGGAGCACACCCGGCTGGTGGACGCGCCGTTCGTGGAAGGCGCGGTCGCCGCGGTGGTCACGGCGTCGACGGGAGCGGACCTCGCGGCGGTGGAGGCCGCGGCGGCGGAGGCGTACACGTACCGGAAGACCTGACGAGCACGGTTGCGGCGGGAGTGACGGGCGGGCACTTTCGCCGCCCGTCACTCCCCCGCCCGTCACTTCCCGCCGGCCCCGGCGGGCTCGGGTTCAGGCCGCCGAGTGTGGTGGTTCGGCTCAGCCGCCGTTCACGAACTGCTGGGCCAGTGCCTCCCCCGCCGCCACCGCGGCCTTCCGGTCCTCGATGGGAGTCACCCGGCTGTCCTTGAACACGATGTAGGTGACACCGGAGGACGTGCCGCCGCTTCGTGGGTCGGGATCGATGCCGAGCGCTTCGGCCGTCGCGTAGGACGCCTCACCGATGATGTCCGCGGGGCCGGTGTCGCCGACGACCGCGTACTGCACCTGGTCGCCGTACACGACGGCCACCACCGAGCCGCCCCGGACGCCGTGCGCCCGGTAGTCCCAGAGCGTGCTCGGCACCGGCACCACCACGTAGGGCAGGGTCTCGGAGTTCAGCGGACGGCCGTCGGACTGCGCGAACGCGGTGGAGGCGGAGAAGTACGGGTCGGTGGTGATGTTGCAGCGGATGCCGGGCTGCCCGTCGCAGTCGATGTCCATGTCGGCCTTCCAGAACACGACCTCGTCGGTGCCACAGACGGGAATGGTGGCGGAGGCGCCCTGGTCGCTCCGGTACTTGCCGTGGGAGACGGGGGTGCAGTCACCGACCTCGGCCAGCAGGTCGGCTGCGCTGACGGAGCCACCCTGTCGTACGGCCGGTGGTTCCGTGCGGGCCTGCTGGAAGGGGGTGCTGTGGAGCATCGTGGGGGCGAGCACGGTGACGCCGGCCACGGCCAGTGCGAGCGACTGGACAGGGATCACGGTTTGCGGGCCTCTCGTGGGGGACACTGACGGGCACTCAGCCCCATCTCACCCCGGCCCCCTGGCGTGGCCACCGCAACAGGGCCGTACGGTGCACGTTCGGCTGCCCGACAATGGGCCGGGTGCCCGAGTCGGCGCCGGTGACGGTACGCGATCCGAGCCGCCCGAGCCACCACACCGCCCTCTTGATGCGGTCGCGTCATTCACGTCACCATGGAATCGAGCATTGGTCCGGACCATTCCTGTGCGCCATCGGGAGGCAGAGTCGTGCGAGGCATTCCTGTCACCGTTGCCCTCCCCTCCCGCCGTCCCCTCACGTGGCGTGGTGGCGCGCTCCGTTCACCGCTCCTGCTCTGCGGCGTGCTCACGCTCGTGCTTCTCCTGGTCGTCTCCTGCGGTGGCGGCGGATCCGGGACCGGGGACGGGGACGGCGGGCAGCCGCCCGGGGCTCCGGCGGGCGTCACGGCCGAGGCCGGCAGCGCCACGAGTGTGCATGTCATGTGGAACACCGTCGCTGCCGCGAGCGCCCGGGTGAGCCGGTACGAGGTGTACCGGGGCACCGCAAAGGTCAAAGAAGTACCCGGTTCCGAGCACATGGTGGATGTCACCAGGCTTCGGCCCTCCACCACGTATGCCTTCACCGTGCGGGCGCGGGACGCGGAAGGGCGGCTAGGGCCCCGCAGCCGGGAGGTGCGGGCGACCACACCGACGGCCACGGCGGCCGACCGGTCCGCGCCCAGCCGTCCCTCGGGCCTCCGCGGCAAGGCGGTCGGCAGCAGGGCCGTCCAGCTGAGCTGGTCCGCCTCGACGGACGACCGGGGCGTCCTGTCGTACGACGTCCACCAGGGGGAAACGAAGATCCACAGTGTCGGCGGAAGTCAGACCGCCACCGTGATGACGGGGCTGCGACCGGGCACCCGCTACTCCTTCACGGTCCGGGCGCGGGACGCGGCCGGCAACCTGTCTCCTCCCGGTGCTCCCCTCCGCCTGACCACCCCGGGCAGCGGCACCGGCCGCGCCGCGGCGCCCACCGGCTTCCGTGCCTCGAGCCACCGGTCCGAGGGGGCGTACCACATCGACCTCAGCTGGGTACCGCCGCGCGTGGACGGGGTGATCACGGAATACCAGGTACACCTGGACGGCCACCCGGCCACCTCCGTCGTATACGGCGGCCAGGCGCCGCGCGACCGGGCGACATACAGCTTCTACGCAGGACGCGAGGCGGGGGTCAGCCATCGAGTGCGGATCCGGGCCAGGCTGCCGGACGGAACCTGGGGCGGCTTCTCCACGGAGCACACGGTGACAACGGGCCCTCGGCGCTGAGCGGGACCGGGCCCCGCCGGGCAGGCAGGCCGAGCCGGGTTCGGGCGGGCCGAGCCGGGCCCGGTCCGGCGTCACTCGACGGGCGGGTTCACCGGGCGAGGGCCGTCGTCACCTGCCCGGCGGCGGCCGGAATGCGCCGCGGGCCGGGTGCGCGTTGGCTGGGCGCGTGGCAGCACGGACGCTCCCCGGCCCTCGGCGGCGCAAGGGATGTACCGCCGGCCGTGCCGCCGGGAGGCAGTTCACATGCGCTACTCGAAGCTCCTGACCCGCTCCGGCCTGACCGTCGCAGCCGCCGCCGCGCTGCCCCTGGCACTGGTCGGCCCGGCCGCCTCGGGTCCCGGCATCTCCGTGAGCGCGACCGGTTCGACCGTCTCCATCACGACCACCGCGTGCGCCCAGCTCAACGACAGTTAGGGCACCGCGTCCCTGCTCGCCGCCGACCAGTCGAATTTCTCCCAGGGCCGTCAGGTCGCCCTGTCCGGAACCGGGTCGGGGCAGTCCGCCGCCTGGCCGGACGTCGGCTCGGGCGCCCACACGGTGATCGTGATGTGCTCGAACGGGACCACCGCGGGCACCCAGTCCATCATCGTCTCCCCCGCCGCCCCTCCCTCTCCCAGTCCGTCGGTCACCGCCTCGCCCTCTCCGTCCCTCGGGGTGATGGGTGGCATCGGCGGCAGTTCCACGGACTACGGAACGGTGACGCTGGTGGCGGGCGGCGCGCTCGTCGGTACCGGTCTCGTCGGTACCGGTCTCGTCGCCACGGCCTGGTACCTGCGTCGGCGCAACAAGCCGGACCGGTTCTGAGACGGCGCCGGTCGCCACCACGTCCGACGCGCTCCGGTCGGGCGGCCGGCGTCACGCCTCTCCGGGGCCCGAACCGTCCGATTCCGCGCGCCCGGAGTCGGACGGTTCCGTGCGGGCGGGGGCCCGCGGGGGGTCGGCCCGCTCAGCGTCCGGCAGCGCTGTGTCCTCCTCGCGCTCCGTGCTCTTCGTACTCTTCGCACTCTGCGTGTTCTTTGTGCTCTGCGCGTTTTCCGTGAGCTCCGTGTTCTCCGCGGACTCTGCGATCTCCGCGAACTCCGCGACCGCGTGCCCGAGCCACCCGGTCCAGAAGGTCTCCAGGTCGATACCGGCCCGGAGCACCAGATGCCGGAGCCGGTCGTCCGGGGCGTCCCTGCCGGGCGGGAAGTCCCGCCGCTCGATCTCCTGGTACTCCGCCAGCTGCCTTTCGTGCAGCTCCAGATGGCGCCGCAGATCGGCCTCGAGGCCCCCGGCTCCGACCACCGCCGCCGCCCTCAGCCGCAACAGCAGCGCGTCGCGCATCGGCTTGGGGTCCTGCGCCGTGGAGGTCCAGCGGGCCAGTTCGGCGCGGCCCGCGGGCAGGACCTCGTAGGCCTTCTTCTGCCCGCGGGCGGGCTGTCCGGCGGCCAGCGCCCGGATCAGGCCCTCGGCCTCCAGTTTCCCCAGCTCGCGGTAGATCTGCTGATGCGTCGCGGACCAGAAGTATCCGATCGACTTGTCGAAGCGACGGGTCAGCTCCAGCCCCGACGACGGCTTCTCGAGCAGGGCGGTGAGGATCGCGTGCGGGAGTGACATGGGCCCCATTTTAGGGACGGCACAGGACTCTCCTAGAGAGCCGCCGCCACCTCCGTGCCCTGCTTGATGGCCCGCTTGGCGTCCAGTTCGGCGGCCACGTCGGCGCCGCCGATCAGGTGGACGGGGCGTCCGGCCGAGACCAGTTCCTCGTACAGGTCCCGGCGCGGTTCCTGGCCGGTGCACAGGACGATCGTGTCCACCTCAAGGACGGTGCTCTCGCCGTCGACGGTGAGGTGCAGGCCCGTGTCGTCGATACGGTCGTAGCGCACGCCGGGGACCATGGTGACACCGCGGTGCTTCAGCTCGGTGCGGTGGATCCACCCGGTGGTCTTGCCCAGACCGGCGCCGACCTTGGTCGTCTTGCGCTGGAGCAGGTGGACGGTGCGCGGCGGGGCGGGCCGCTCGGGTGCGGTGAGACCGCCGGGCGTGCGGTGGTCCATGTCGACGCCCCACCGGCGGAAGTACGTCTCGGGGTCCTCGTACGCCTTGTCGCCGCCGTCGGTGAGGAACTCGGCGACGTCGAAGCCTATGCCGCCCGCGCCGAGGACGGCGACCCGGTCGCCGACGGGGGCGCCGTCGCGCAGGACGTCGAGGTAGCCGAGCACGCTCGGGTGGTCGACGCCGGGGAGGTCGGGGACCCGCGGGATGACTCCGGTGGCGACGACGACCTCGTCGTGGCCGGCCACGTCGTCGGCCGTGGCCCGGGTGTCCAGACGTACGTCGACGGCCAGTTCGGCGAGCCGGGTGCGGAAGTAGCGCAGGGTCTCGTCGAACTCCTGCTTGCCGGGGACCTTGCGGGCGACGTTGAGCTGACCGCCGATCTCGCTCGCGGCGTCGAACAGGGTGACGTCGTGGCCGCGTTCGGCGGCGCTGACGGCGCAGGCCAGGCCGGCCGGACCGGCGCCGACGACTGCGACGCGCTTGCGGTGTCTGGTCGGGGAGAGCACCAGCTCGGTCTCGTGGCAGGCGCGCGGGTTGACCAGGCAGGAGGGGGTCTGCAGGTTGAAGGTGTGGTCCAGACAAGCTTGGTTGCAGCCGATGCAGGTGTTGATCGCCTCGGGCCGGCCGTCCGCGGCCTTGGCCACGAAGTCGGGATCGGCGAGCATCGGGCGGGCCATCGACACCATGTCGGCGTGTCCCTCGGCGAGCAGCTGCTCGGCGAGTTCGGGGGTGTTGATCCGGTTGGTGGTGACGAGCGGGACCGAGACCTCGCCCATCAGCCGCTTGGTCACCCAGGTGTAGGCGCCACGCGGTACGGAGGTGGCGATGGTGGGGATGCGGGCCTCGTGCCAGCCGATGCCGGTGTTGATGATCGTGGCGCCGGCCGCCTCGACGGCGCGGGCCAGCGTGATCACCTCGTCCAGGGTCGAGCCGCCGGGCACGAGGTCCAGCATGGAGAGCCGGTAGACGACGATGAAGTCCTCGCCGACCGCCTCGCGTACCCGGCGGACGATCTCGAGGGGGAAGCGCGTCCGGTTCTCGTACGAGCCGCCCCAGCGGTCGGTGCGCCGGTTGGTCTGCGCGACGATGAACTCGTTGATCAGATAGCCCTCGGAGCCCATGATCTCGACGCCGTCGTAGCCGGCCTGCCGGGCGAGGCGGGCGGTGCGGACGTAGTCGTCGATGGTGCGCTCGATGTCCGCGTCGGTGAGTTCGCGGGGCGTGAAGGGGCTGATCGGCGCCTGGAGAGGGCTGGGGGCGACCAGGTCCTGGTGGTAGGCGTACCGGCCGACGTGCAGGATCTGCAGGGCGATGCGCCCGCCCTCACGATGCACGGCCTCGGTGACGACGCGGTGCCGCTCCGCCTCCTCGTCGGTGGTGAGCTTCGCGCCGCCCTCGAAGGTCCGCCCCTCGTCGTTGGGTGCGATACCGCCGGTGACGATGAGACCGACGCCACCGCGGGCACGGGCGGCGTAGAACTCGGCGAGGCGCTCGAAGCCGTTCTCCGCCTCCTCCAGGCCTACGTGCATGGAGCCCATGAGGACCCGGTTGGGCAGGGTGGTGAAGCCCAGGTCGAGGGGGGTCAGCAGGTGCGGGTAACGGCTCATCGGGCCCTCCGTGCGCGGTGTCGTCCCTCTGTTGTAGAGGACGCGCACCCGTTTTTGCAACTAGTTGCAAAAACGTGGTGGAGGGCACACCGGCACGGCGACGCGCACGGCCGGAGGCGCCCGGCCGTGCTGACGTCCCGTCGCCCCGTTCCCGTCGGCAGTCACCGGCTTTCGAGGCGGACGTGCAGCTCCTTCTCCTGGTCGCCGGAGACCGTGTTCAGGTCGTGCACCGTGAACAGGGATTCCAGGGTGGTGCAGAACCGGTCGACCGCCCAGCAACCGCCCTGCAGGTCGGCCTCGACCGAGGACGCCAGCCGGACCGGGTCGTCCGGGCGGGCTCCGCCCTCGTGCGGGTCGGCGACGTCGAACGTGCCGAGCCACACCGTCGGGCGGGTCCCGGAGGACTCCTCCGGCACGTCGCCGGAGCGCCGGTCGGACGTGAAGTACGCGCCCAGGGTGTCGAACACGATCTGTGCGTCGTGCCTGTCGCACCCGCTGAGCTCGACCGAGACGGATTCCGGGTACGGTCGCTCGCTGCCCATCGTGATCGCTCCTTTCGTCGCGACGCCTTGCCGCGTCCTGCCATGCCTCGGCCACGTCCTTGCCGTGCCTTGCCTGGCCTGGCCTGCCACACGGCGTACCCCGCCCTCCCCCGCCCAAGCACACACACGCACAGATGCACTCCCCGCGCACGACCGGCGTACCCACGGGATCGCGGGGCACCCTACGCAGGAAGGAAAGAAGGTGGAGGAGACAGCCGGAGAGGCGGAAAATCGCCCCCACGCACGGTAGAACAAGTGATGTCGGCACATCACTGTGTGCCGCGGAAATCTGCGAAGGCGGGGCGTGCGATGAGTTCAGCCGGGTCTCCCCCGGTCGAGGACGACGGAGCCGGAGCGGCCCCTGGGCCGGTCCGTCCCAGCGGCCTGCTCGACGTGCTGCGCATGGCCTCGGTGGTGCTGGACCCCCAGGGCCGGATCGTGCTGTGGAGCCCCCAGGCCGAGGAACTCTTCGGGTACGGCACCGAGGAGGCACTGGGCCAGTACGCCGCCCGGATCATGGTGCACGAACAGTATCTGGATCTGGTGGTCACACTGTTCTCCGAGGTCATGCGGACCGGGCAGAGCTGGGCCGGGGCGTTCCCCATCCGGCGCAAGGACGGCAGCACCCGGCTCGTGGAGTTCCGCAACGTGCGGCTGACCGACGACCAGGGCGGCGTCTACGCCCTCGGCCTCGCGGTGGACCAGTCGACCGTGCGGCGGGTGGAGCAGGACGTGGCGCTGTCCACCCGGATCGTCGCCCAGTCCCCGATCGGGCTGGCCGTCCTGGACACGGATCTGCGGTACGTCTCGGTCAACCCGGCACTGGAACGGATCAACGGCGTCCCGGTCGAGGAACACTTGGGCCACACGATGTCCGAGGTGCTTCCGCAACTGGAGATCGAAGCCGTCGAGGCCGCGGCGAGGCGGGTCCTGGACACCGGGAAACCGGTCGTCGACCAGTTCATGCTCGGCCGGACCCCGGCCGATCCCGACGAGGACCACGCCTGGACCGCCTCCCTGTTCCGGCTGGAGAACGCGCTCGGCTCGGTGCTCGGCGTGGCCCTTTCCGTGGTGGACGTCACCGAGCAGCACCGGGCGGGCCTCGAGGCCGAACGGGCCCGGCGCCGGCTGGCCGTCGTGGCCGACGCCTCGGCTCGGATCGGCACCACGCTCGACCTGGAGCGTACGGCCCGTGAGCTGGCCGAGGTGGCCGTGCCGGAGCTGGCCGACGTGGCCGCCGTGGACCTGCTGGACACGGTGGTGCTGGGCCGCCGGAGCACCCTCGGTCCGGCCGAGTCGGCGGTGATCCGGGCGCTGGCGGTCCAGGGCACGGGCGCCGGCTCGGGGGACGCCCTACTGGCTGCCGATCCGCCGGGCCGGGTGGCCCGGTACGGCCCGGACCGGTTCGTCACCGAGTGCGTACGCACCGGCCTGCCCGTGATGCTGCCGCAGGTCAAGGACGAGGACCTGCCCCGGGTCGCCCGGTCCGCCGAGGCCGCCGAACTGCTGGGCCGGGCGGGCGTGCACTCGTATCTGGCAGTGCCGCTGATCGCGCACGGCGAGGTGCTCGGTGCGCTCGACCTCAAGCGCACCGGCAACCCGCTGCCGTTCGACGAGGACGACCTGCTGCTGGCCCGGGAGCTGGCCGCCCGCGCGGCCATACAGATCGACAACGCCCGCTGGTACCAGAGCGCCCGCGACGCCGCACTCACTCTGCAGCGCAGCCTGCTGCCCAGCCATCCGCCGGTGACGGGCGGGCTCGAGGTCGCCTCCCGCTACCAGCCGGCGGGGGCCACCAGCGAGGTGGGCGGCGACTGGTTCGACGTGATCCCCCTGGACGGCGGCAGGACGGCCCTCGTCGTGGGAGACGTGATGGGCAGCGGCATCCCCGCGGCGGCCACCATGGGGCGGCTGCGCACGGCGACGAACACGCTGGCCTCGCTCGGTCTCGATCCCGCGGTGCTCCTGGAGCACCTCGACCGGGTCATCGGCGATCTCGAGGACGCCATCGCCACCTGTGTGTACGTCGTCCACGATCCCCGTGAACGGCAGTTCCTGATCGCCAACGCGGGGCATCTGCCACCGGTGCGGGTCCGGGCCGGCGGCACCCCGGAACTGCTCGACCTGCCGACCGGGGTGCCGCTGGGGGTGGGTGGCGTCACGTTCTCGACCACCGTCGTGGGCCTTGATCCGGGCGACCGGCTGGTGCTGTACACCGACGGCCTGGTCGAGACCCGGCACCACTCGCTGGACGAGCGCCTCGACCGCCTGCTCACGCTGCTGCACGGGTCCGACCGCTCCCTCGAGGAGATGTGCGACCTGCTGCTGCGCACCCTGCACGAGCCCGACAACTTCGACGACGTGGCCCTGCTCATCGCCCGCGCGACCCTGCCCGGTGGCCCCGCGTCCCCGGGCCGTCCCGCCGCGTCGGACGGAGCTACGGTCTGACGCCGATCACGACATGGGCGTACTCCTCCTCCGGGACGGCCAGGCGGGTCCGCAGTCCGGCACCGGTGAAGGCCGCGGCAGCCGCGGGCGCCTGGCGGCGGGTCGTCTCCACCAGGAGGCAGCCACCGGGCGCCAGCCAGTCGGAGGCCCCGGCGGCCACCCGGCGCAGCACGTCGAGCCCGTCCGCGCCGCCGTCGAGCGCGACCCTCGGCTCGTGGTCCCGGGCCTCCGCGGGCAGCAGGCCGATCTCGTCGCTGGGCACGTACGGCACATTGGCCGCGAGGATGTCGACCCGGCCGCGCACCCTACCGGGCAGTGCCTCGAACAAGTCTCCCGTGTGCACCAGGCCGCCGACGTCCGCGACATTGCGGCGGGCGCAGCGCACGGCGGCCGGGTCGATGTCGGCGGCGTGCAGTTCGACCGTGCCGAGGCCGTCGGCCAGGGCGACGCCGACGGCGCCCGAACCACAGCACAGATCCACGACGACGGCCGCGTCGGGCGCCTGCGCGAGGGCCTGCGCCACGAGGAACTCGGTACGGCGCCGGGGCACGAAGACTCCGGGAGCCACGGTGATCCGTCGGCCGCTGAACTCGGCCCAGCCGACGACGAGTTCGAGGGGCAGCCCGCGGACCCTGCGCTCGACCATGCCGGTCACATGGTCCGGGGTGGGAGCAGCGGCGAGGATCAGTTCGGCCTCGGCCTCGGCGAAGACACAGCCCGCGGCGCGCAGCGCGGCCACGACGGAATCCGGTGCGGCGGGTGCGGACGGAGCGACGGGCGGGGAAGAGAAGGAAGAGGGGGACGGCATGGCAGCAGGAGCCTTTCGAGAGCCGAAGGGCGCTCCCGCGGTCACCTACTGGGGGCGATCCGCGTCGCTTCGTGGGGAGAGCACCCGACCTGACACAGCGGTAATGGGGCTCACCCCCTCGGCCGTCGACGGCTGGGACCCTCCGCAGCCGGAGCGCAACAGTACCCGAGGACGCCACCGCCCGTCCGGCACTTTTCCCGGGGCCGGCGGGCTCGCGGAACGGACGGCCGGCGGGCGAGCGGGCGAGACAGGTGTGCGGGCATTCCCGGACACCCCGTACGGTTGAGCCCGGAACCACCTGAGCACCACTCGCAACGGAATCGCCGATCACGTGAACATCACCCGCGGCTTCACCGGCCGCCCCCGCGTGCACAATCCCGGCCTGCCGCCCGGCCAGTACGACGCGGGCGACGAATGGCCCGTACTCTCCGCCGAGGTCACGCCCGACCTCGCGCCCGCCGACTGGGCGCTGCGGATCGACGGGCTGGTGGCGGAGCCCCGCACCTGGACCTGGGAGCAGGCCCACGCCCTGCCGGCCTCGGCGTACGAGGGTGCGATCCACTGTGTGACGAGTTGGTCGAAGTTCGGAGTGCAGTTCGGGGGTGTCTCCCTGGACACCTTCTGGGACGTCGTCCGGCCCCATCGGTCCGCCACCCATGTCGTCGCCTACTCGCACACCGGCTACACGGCGAACCTGCCGCTCGCGGACCTGACCGGCGGGCGGGCCTGGATCGCCTGGGAGTACGACGGCCGGCCGCTCCCGTCCGAGCACGGCGGCCCGGCCCGGCTGATCGTGCCCCATCTGTACTTCTGGAAGAGCGTCAAGTGGATCGCGGGCCTGCGGCTCCTCGACCATGACGAGCCGGGTTTCTGGGAGGGCAACGGCTACCACCCGCGGGGCGACCCCTGGGAGGAACAGCGGTACTCCGGTGACGGAGACGACGGAAATGGCTGAGGTGACCGAGCGGGCGGCACAGCCGCAGGAGGCCGGGAGCCGGCAGGCGGAGGCCTTGCCGGCGCCGTTCACCCCTCCGACACGGTTCGCCGTGCCCGGACGCATCG
The DNA here is from genome assembly GCF_042871645.1 of Streptomyces sp. NPDC005774. Classification (NCBI taxonomy): domain Bacteria; kingdom Bacillati; phylum Actinomycetota; class Actinomycetes; order Kitasatosporales; family Streptomycetaceae; genus Streptomyces; species Streptomyces sp. NPDC005774. The sequence continues at coordinate 14,568 of NZ_JBIAIV010000039.1, forward strand.
GAGTGAGCGCGCAGACGGCCTCGGTATGGCGGACGGCGACACTGACCGGTATCCGTCGCGAGACCCCGCGCGCCGCGACCTTCCGCTTCGCCGTGCCCGGCTGGCCGGGGCATGTGCCCGGCCAGCATCTGCTGCTGCGGCTGACCGCCGAGGACGGCTATGTGGCCCAGCGCCACTACTCGATCGCGTCCGCGCCGGACGACTCCGGGCACATCGAGCTGACCCTGGACCATGTGGCGGGCGGCGAGGTGTCGGGCTGGTTCCACTCGGTGGCCCGGCTCGGTGACCGGGTCGAGGTCCGCGGCCCGCTGAGCGGTTTCTTCGCCTGGCCGGGCGACCGGCCCGCGCTGCTGGTGGGCGCCGGCTCGGGCGTCGTCCCGCTGATGTCGATGGTGCGGCACCACAGGGCCCGGGGTCTGTCTCTGCCCTTGCGGTTGCTGGTGTCGGCGCGCAGTCCCGAGGAGCTGATCTACGGGGGCGAGTTCGGCGCGGAGACCCTGCGGGTGTTCACCCGGAGCGCGCCGGAGGGCACGGCCGTGGGACGTATGGCGGCCGCACATGTGGCGCCGCTCCTGGCCGAAACCCCTCCGGGTGGGTGGGAGGCCTATGTGTGCGGTTCCAACTCCTTCGCCGAGCACGCCTCCAGGCTGCTCGTCGCGGCCGGACAGCCCGTGGACCGCATCCGCATCGAGCGCTTCGGCTGACCCGCACCGCTCACCGGGTCAGCGCCACCGCCACCACGCCAGCCGGCCGGACCGGACCGGACCCGGCGGGACTGCCGTTCCGAACCCGGCTACGGCAAACGCTTTCCACGCCTTTTACCTGCGCCTCTCTTTCCTCGCGTACGCATGGGCCGAGTCCGGCGCAGGGTCTGGCGGGCGCTCCGACGGCCCACGTACGGTGTGATCGCTTCGTACTGTCCCGGCACAAAGGCGGTTCCTCATGCCCCTGTTCGACCTTCCCCTCGACGAGCTGCGCGAGTACCGGAGCGCGTCCACGGCACCGGAGGACTTCGAGGCGTTCTGGACCGGAACCCTCGCGGAAGCGCGCGAGCACGATCTGGACGCCCGCTTCGAGCCGGTCGACACGGGCCTGTCCACGGTGCGGGTCTTCGACGTGACGTTCGCCGGGTTCGGGGGCCATCCGGTCAAGGGCTGGCTGACGCTGCCTGCCGGGGCCGAGGCGCCGCTGCCGCTGGTCGTGCAGTTCATCGGCTACGGCGGTGGCCGCGGGCTGCCCCACGAGCATCTGCTGTGGGCCTCGACGGGCCGGGCGCACTTCGTGATGGACACCCGGGGCCAGGGCAGCGCCTGGGGCGGCGGCGGTGACACGGCGGACCCGGTGGGCGGCGCGCCCGCGTACCCCGGGTTCATGACGCGCGGCATCGACGCGCCCGAGAACTACTACTACCGCCGGGTGTTCACGGACGCGGTGCGCGCGGTGGAGGCCGCCCGTTCCCACCCCCTGACCGACGCGGCGCGCACCGCGGTACTCGGCTCGAGTCAGGGCGGCGGCATCGCCCTCGCGGTGGGCGGCCTGGTCCCGGACCTCGCGGCGGTGGCCCCGGACGTACCGTTCCTGTGCGACTTCCCGCGGGCGGCGACGCTCACCGACCGGCACCCGTACCGGGAGGTGGGCCTCTACCTCAGGACCCACCGGGGCCGTACCGGGGACGCTCTGCGCACCCTGTCCTACTTCGACGGCGTGCACTTCGCCGCCCACGGCTCGGCACCCGCGCTGTTCTCGACGGGCCTCGAGGACCAGACCTGCCCGCCCTCGACGGTCTTCGCGGCGTTCAACGCCTGGACGCACGACGACAAGTCGATCGAGGTGTACGACTTCAATGACCACGAGGGCGGTGGCCCCTTCCAGGAGGCTGCTCAGCTCCGCTGGATGCGTTCGCACATCTGAGGGACCGGACCGCGGACTTTCGGACAGGACGGCTTCGGCGGCTCCCGCGTTCCCTTCGGCTCCCGGGGAAGGGGACTCGGCCGCCGCCGCACCGCACGCGCCCTCCCGCACGGCACCGCGCGGCGGGCCTCGTCCCGGTCCCGTTTCGGCCGAACTCATGGACCGCTCTTCCCTGCTGGTTTAGACCAATGATAGATGTGATGGCGCAACGAGCCCACACAACTACGGAACGTCACCAACAGGAGGCGCGGCATGGCCCGCACCACCCCGCACGACCCTCCGCACGGCCCTCCGCAGGCTTCTCCACCCACCGCCCCGTCCACCGCACCGCACGACCCTGCGCACCCCGAAGATGAGCCGCTCTACCGGCGGATCGCGACGGAGTTGCTCGGCGCGCTGCGCGACGGAGCCATTCCGCCCGGTGAACGGCTCCCGGGTGAGAGGCAGTTGGCCGAGCAGTTCGGGGTGAGCCGGGAGACCGTACGACAGGCGCTGGAGGTGCTTCGCCGCGACGGCCTGGTCGCCACCGACCGGCGGGGCAGCCATGCCACCCTGAAGGGCCCGCCGGTGGAGACGCCCGCGGCGCTCGCCTTCCCGGTCGGCGCGCGGCACGTCGGCCGGGACGCGATGGCGCGGGCCACCGTGTCCTGGGAGTCTCCGCCTCCCGGGCATGCCGAGGCGCTGGCCCTGGCACCCTCCCGGCCTACCCTGGTACACCGCTACTGGTCCGCGTCGGCCGACGGGCACGAACTGCGGACGGCCGTGACCTCGTTCTCCACCGTCGCGCTCGCCGAGGTCGAGGAGCTGGCGCGCTACCGCGACCGGGCCGACGGCACCACCGCCGCGGAACTGCGGCGCGCCTACGACTGGCTGCGCAGGGCCGGGCTGACACTGCACCACCGCGACACGATCACCCGGATCGCGGGGACGCCGTCCGTTCGGGTCACCCGGCGGGTGCACGACCAGTACGCCCGGCCCCTGGAGATCACCGAGCTGATTGTGGACGCCCAACAGGACGCTCTGGTCTACGAGTTCACTCTGCCCGCCGCGGTCTGACCGGCATGGCGGACGGCCCGCGGGCGACCCGCCGCTCCGCGGGCCGCTCGGCGACGACCAGGCGGACCCGGGGGCTGCCGTCCGGCCGCCGCCCGAACTCGGGCAGCGGATGGAGTGCGACCCGGAATCCGGCCCGGTCCAGCTCGCGCCGGAGAGCACCGAAGCGGAGGGCGCGGTAGTACATGACGAACGGCGGACGCCACACCGCGTTGCGCACCCGCATCACCATGTCGAAGCCCAGGAGCATCCCGTGCTCGAGCGAGCCCGTCCGGGGCGGGGCGACCACCGGAAAGGCGAACCGTCCCCCGGGCCGCAGCACCCGGTGGACCTGGGTGAACAGCCCTGGCAGCTCACACGGCAGGAAGTGGCCGAACGCCCCGAAACTCACCACCAGGTCGAAGGCCGGTCCGAACGGCAGCGCCCGTGCGTCCGCCCGCACCCAGCCGGCCGTCGGGCCCTCGGGCCCGGTCCGCTCGCGCGCGACGTCGAGCATGCCCGCGCTGAAGTCGACGCCGGTGACGCTCCGGCGGCACACCCTCGCCAGGACGTCCATGCCCGCGCCGGTGCCGCAGCACAGATCGAGCCCGGCGTCGAACGGCCCCAGCCTCCGCAGTGCCACGGCGGTGGCGTCGAGCACCGAGTCGGACGTACGGAAGGGGGTGTGGTCGAATTTCGGCGCGAGGAGGTCGTATCCGCGTTCCACGGACGAGAGCACCTGGACGGCGAGTTCGCGCAGGCGGGGGCCTTCGGGGCTGAACATCGGATCAGCCTAGACCCAGGAGCCGGCCGTGGGGCTAACCTCGTGTGCACTGCAATCCGTTGACTGTGAGGAGCTGTGATGCGGGCATTCCGTGAGGCCGTGGAGGCGCACGACATGGGCGCCGCCGAAGCGCTGCTGGCGGAGGATGTCGTCTTCTCCAGTCCGGTCGTCTTCAAGCCCTACACCGGCAGGCCGATCACCGCGGCGATCCTGCACGCGGTGGCGGAGGTCTTCGAGGACTTCCGCTACGTGCGGGAGGTCAATGACGCGAACGGCCGTGACCACGTCCTCGTGTTCACCGCTCGCGTGGGCGACCGTGAGGTCGAGGGCTGCGACATCATCCATGTCGACGACGACGGCCGCATCGACCGACTCACCGTGATGGTCCGGCCCTTGTCGGGCGCGCAGGCGCTCCAGGCGGCCATGGGCGCGAAGTTCGACCAGATCGCACATGCCGCGCAGGACCGTTCGGCCTGAACTGCTCCCCCGGCCCTGCCCCGAGGCCCGCCGGTCGCCTCCGGCGGGCCCTTTCCGGCTTCCCCCCTCGCACGCACATACCCCGTGATCCCGTGGTACAGTGCACGGAGCACTCGTTTAGCGCCCCGATACGGGCGTCGGTGCCAGTTCTTCCTCGGACTTCTCATCGGTACGCCGTTCCGCCCGTCATTTCGGGCCGGCCGTCCGGCTTTTCCACACCACCTTGTGAGCGGGCTTCACCGCCATGGCCGAGGTGCTGTTCCCACCGCCCCGGGCCCTGGACGCGCCCTCCTGTGCGCGGTCCTCCCCTTCCCTGCGCGTGTTCCTTCCCTCCCAGTCGTCCACGAAAGGACCGACCCCATGACTACCCCCACGCTCGACCGCCCCTCCGTCCGGCAGCAGCCCCGGCCCGTCAGCGGCGTCCTCGACATCGACGCGGCCGGGAAGGGGCACCTGCGGACCGGCGCCTGTCTGCCCTCCCCCTCCGACCTCGCCGTCTCCCCCGCCACGCTTCGCAGGTACGGCCTGCGCAAGGGCGACCTGACCGAGGGCCTGTCCGACGAACGGAGCGGCCTGACCGAGATCACCCGGATCAACGGCCGCACCCCCGAAGCGCTGCGCGGCCGGCCCCACTTCGGGGACCTGACGCCGCTTCACCCGCAGGAGCGGTTGCGCCTGGAACACCCCGCGTCCGGTCTGGCCGGGCGCGTCGTCGATCTGCTCACCCCTGTCGGCAAGGGGCAGCGAGGCCTGCTCGTGGCCCCGCCGAAAACCGGCAAGACCGTGCTGATCCAGCAGCTCGCGGCGGCCGTTGCGGGCAACCACCCCGAATGCCGCCTGATGGTGGTGCTGCTCGACGAGCGCCCCGAGGAGGTCACCGACATGCGGCGCTCGGTGCACGGCGAGGTGTACGCCTCGACCTTCGACAGGCCCGCCAAGCAGCACATCGCCCTGGCCGAGCTGGTGATCGAGCGGGCCAAGCGGCTGGTCGAGGCGGGCGAGGACGTCGTCATCCTGCTCGACTCGCTGACCCGGCTCTGCCGGGCGTACAACAACGCGGCCGCCGCCGGTGGCCGCACCATGAGCGGAGGTGTCGACACCTCCGCGCTGATCGGCCCGAAGCGGTTCTTCGGTGCCGCACGCCGGGCCGAGGAGGGCGGCTCACTCACGATTCTGGCCTCGGCCTTGGTGGAGACCGGATCCCGCGCCGACGAGTTCTACTTCGAGGAGCTCAAGAGCACCGGCAACATGGAGCTCCGGCTGAGCCGTGAAGCGGCGTCCCGCCGGTTGTTCCCGGCCGTCGACATCGTCCCGTCCGGCACCCGCCGTGAGGAACTGCTACTCACCCCCGCGGAGTTGTCGGTCGCACGCGGTCTGAGGCGGGTGCTGCAGTCCCGGGAGGGACAGTCCGGCCTGGAGACGCTGCTGGAGCGGATGCGCGAGACCCCCGACAACGCGACCTTCCTCCGGCGCGTCCAGCCCACTCTGCCCGGCCACTGACCGGTGCCCGGCAGTTGACGGTGTCCGGCAGTCGCCTCTCCCCGACCACGAAGAGCCGTCGCAGCGCCGTGCGGCATCCGGGTGCTTACGGAGGGTCTCCGGCCCGGTCACCGCGGTTGTCCGGGGTCCCCTTCCTACGTTTGCGGTATGACTATCGGACTTGCTTCGCGGGCTGCCGTGTCCACGTGTGCCCTCTGCACAGCGGGCCTGCTGGCGCTCGCCCCCGCCGCGGCGACCGCCGGCACACACGCGGGCCCCGCGCCGTCGCCCGGCTCCGGAGCACAAGCCGCCGCGGAACCGCGGGCCGCGGCCCCGGCGGCGCTGCTGTACCGCTCCGGCACCCAGGTCCACCCGCGCGCCGGGGCACCCGAGGTCCCGGAGCTGTCCGCCCGGTCGTGGCTGGTGGCCGACGCCGACTCCGGTGAGGTGCTCGCCGCACACGACGCACACCGCAGGCTGCCGCCCGCCAGCACCCTCAAGACCCTCTTCGCGCTCACCGTGCTGCCCGCCCTGCCCGCCGGCATCCGGCACACCGTCAGCGAGGAGGAACTGACGGGTATCGGCCCCGGAAGCAGCCGTGTCGGGGTCGCCGAGGACCTCACGTACCGGGTGTCCGACCTGTGGAACGGAGTCTTCCTCAGCTCGGGGAACGACGCCGTGCATGTGCTGGCCTCGCTCAACGGCGGCTGGAAGGTCACCGCCGAGCGGATGCAGGACAGGGCCCGCGCCCTCGGCGCCCACGACACGCGGGTGAAGTCGCCCGACGGCTACGACGCCCCGGGCCAGGTGTCGTCGGCGTTCGACCTGGCGGTGTTCGGCCGGGCCGGGCTGCACCGCCCCGACTTCGTCCGGTACTGCTCCCGCGAGGAGGCGATGTTCCCGGGCCGCGACGGCGGCTCGTACGGAATCCGCAACACCAACCGGCTCCTCACCGGCTCGGACGGGGTGGAACGGTACCCGGGGATCGTCGGGATCAAGAACGGCTACACCAGCAGCGCCGGCCACACGCTCGTGGCGGCCGCCCGCAAGGACGGACGCACCCTCGTGGTGACGGTGCTGGACCCTCAATGGGGCGGCGGGCACGCCGTGTACGAGGAGGCGCGCACGCTGCTGGACTGGGGGTTCGACGCGGCCGGCCGGGTCGATGCGGTGGGGTCGCTGGACGCCCTGAGGGGCAAGCCGCTGCCGGGACCCCGGGCCCAGCCCACCACCGCCGCGGTTCCGGCGGCGCGGGGCCGGGGGACCGAACGGCCGGGGACATGGCCGGTCGCGGGCGCCGCGCTGCTGGGCGCGGTGGGGGTGGCCCTGTTCCTGCGGCTCAGGTGGGGGCCGGCGGTGCCGGACTGACCGGCCGCGGCCGACGTCGACCACTGCCCCGGCACACCGCCGCCCGCCGCTCCACGCTCCGGAAGGCCGTCAGCGTCGTGCGGCGGTCCCGGGCAGCGGTTCCAGCGCGGGTACGGGGCGGATGCCGCCGACCGGCAGACCGCCGCCGAACAGCGGTTCACCGGCGAACGCGGTGAGCACGGCCGGGTCGATCCCGGCATGGGTGAGGGCGGCCGCGGTCACCGGGATGCGTGCCCGGTCGGCACCGTCGGAGATCTTCACGGCGACGGCACTGCCGTCGGGCAGGGCGGCGACCTGCACGCCCTCGAATCCGTCCTTGGCGAGCAGCCCGGGCACGGCCCCCATCAGGGCGGCGATGTCCCGGCCCGAGCCCGATGCCATCTGGGGGTGGTCGCGCATCGCGTCGGCGACCCGGGCCTCGGGGGTGCCGGGCAGGGCGGTGGTGATCCGGGCGACGGCGCGGGCGAGGCCGTACAGGGAGACGGCGAACAGGGGCGCGCCGCAGCCGTCGACGGTCACCCGGGCGACACGTTGCCCGGTGAGGTCCTCGACGGTCTCGGCGATCGCCCGCTGGAGGGGGTGGCCGGGGTCGAGGTAGTCGCCGAGGGACCAGCCGCCGAGCCGTGCGGTGAGGAGCATGGCGGCGTGCTTGCCCGAGCAGTTCTGGGCGAGCCGGGAGGGCGGGCGGCCCTCGCGCACCCAGGTCTCGCGTACGGCCCGGCCGAACGGCAGGTCCGGGGTGTTGCGCAGGTGGTCCTCGGTGAGTCCGGCGCCCGCGAGGACGCGCCGGGTGCCGGCGAGGTGCCGTTCCTCGCCGGAGTGGCTGGCGGCGGTGAGGGAGAGCAGCTCGCCCTCGAGCGGGAGACCGGCCCGCACCATGGCGACGGCCTGGACGGGCTTGAGCGCGGAGCGCGGGTAGCAGGCGGCCTCGATGTCACCGAGCCCGAGCCGGACCTCGCCGTCGGCGCCGAGGACGACGACGGAACCGTAGTGGACACCTTCCACGATCCCGCCGCGGACGAGGTGGGCGACAGGGGCGTGGAGGGGTTCGCGGACCGGGGGCGCGGCCGCGGGGAACGTGCTGTTCATCGGGATCGGTCTTCCGTGGGGGCGGGCCCGTGGGGGGCCGTGGGGGTATGCGTGTGCGGAACCGCGCGGGTGGCCGTCCGGGTGGCCGCGCACGCCGGGCGCACGATGGCCGTGAGGGTCGTCCCGACCCGCTCGAGATGATGCGACATCGCCTCGGCGGCGGCGTCCTCCGAGCCGTCGGCCAATGCCTCGACGACAGCCCGGTGCTCGCGGTTGGACTGTTCGCGCCGGTCCCCGAGCTGGTTGAGAAAGGCGGACTGACGCGCCAGCGCGTCCCGGATCTCCTCGATGACCCTGCGGAACACCGGGTTCTGGGTGGCCTCGGCCACCGCGAGGTGGAAGTGCGTGTCCATGGCGGCCCAGACGGTGGTGTCGGTCTCCCGGTCCATCCGGTCCAGCAGCCGGCGCAGGAGCTCGAGGTGCTCGGGGGTACGCCGCCGGGCCGCGTACCGGGCGACCGGGATCTCGACGTGGCGGCGCACCTCCAGCAGGTCGCCGGCCGTGTAGTCGCCGAAAGTGGGGTCCCCGACCGCGTCGGCGACGACGAAGGTGCCCTTGCCGGTCCTGGACGCGGTCAGGCCCATGGTCTGCAGCGCCCGCAGCGCCTCGCGCAGCACGGGCCGGGAGACCTCGAGGGTGCGGCACAGCTCCGCCTCCGAGGGGAGCTTGTCGCCGATGGCGTACTCGCCGCGCTCGATGGCGTCGCGCAGGTGGAAGAGAACCGCTTCCATCGCGCTGACACGCCGCGGCCCGGCCCCACCTGTCTGGCTGTCTGACAGGTTCACGGGAGTGATGGTGCGGGGCGGACGCGAGGGGTGTCAAGCCGGACGGGGCGACACCCGCGCTGGGGCTACCCACACCCTCACTCCGGTGGGCAACATCATTCTGCGGCGGGACGTCCGTTCACATAATCACATGCATGGCCAATCCAACGGTGCTCAATCCGACGGCGCTCACAAGAACCCCGACCGCGCGGGCAGGCGAAAAGGGGAGTGACTTCGCCGAACTGTCGCGGCGCATGGCCGCCGAAGGGCTGCTCAGGCGCCGCCCTCTCTACTACGTCCTGCGCTTCGGTACGGTGGGCCTCGCCCTGGCTGGAGGTGTCGTCGTCTTCCTCGTCCTGGGCGACAGCTGGAGCCAGTTGTTCGTCGCGGCGGCCCTGGCCGTGGTCTTCGGGCAGCTCGCCCTGGCCGCCCACGATCTGGCGCACCGGCAGGTGTTCTCACGCCGTCGCCCCAGCGAGGCGGGTGGCCTGCTGGTGGCCGACGTGCTGCTGGGCATGAGTTACGGCTGGTGGATGAACAAGCACACCCGTCACCACGCGAATCCCAACCACGAGCAGAAGGACCCGGATGTCGCCCCCGACCTGCTGGTCTGGTCGCGCCGCCAGGCGGGCCGGGCACAGGGTCCCGCGCGGTTCATCGGCAAGCACCAGGCCGTGCTCTTCGTCCCGTTGCTGACACTGGAAGGCCTCAATCTGAGTTTCAGCAGCTTCAAGGCCCTGCGCGGCCCGGCAGTGAAGCGGCCGGTACTGGAGGGGACCCTGCTCGTCGCCCACTTCGCCGTGTACTTCGGCGGCCTGTTCACGGTGCTCTCCCCCGGCAAGGCACTCGCCTTCGTCGCCGTCCACCAGGGCCTGTTCGGGATCTACCTCGGCTCCGTGTTCGCCCCCAACCACAAGGGCATGCCGATGATCGAGGAGGGCCGGCAGCTGGACTTCCTGCGCCGCCAGGTCCTCACTTCCCGCAATGTCACGGGCGGTCCGATGGTCGACCTCTTCATGGGCGGGCTGAACCACCAGATCGAGCACCACCTCTTCCCCAGCATGCCCACGCCCGCCCTCGGCCGGGCCCAGGTCATCACCGAGCGGTACTGCGCCGAGCTGGGCATCCCGTACTGCCGGACAGGGCTGTTCGCCTCGTACGTCACGGCGCTGCGCCACCTCAGGAGCGTGGGGGAACCATTGCGCGAGGCCCGCTGACGGGACTGCGGCCCGGTGGTGGCGGCGACGGAGCAGCGGCCCTGGCCGTCACGCCCACAGCGTATCGGCCAGGGCCGCACCGGCGAACGCCGCGCCCAGACCGGCCGCGACGCTCACCGCGACGTTGGCGGCGGCATAGCGGGCGGCCCCCGCCTCGGCGAGACGAAGGGTCTCGTAGGAGAAGGTGGAGTACGTGGTCAGGGCTCCGCACAGACCGGTTCCGAGCAGGAGCTGCAGCTGCGAACTCGCGGCGCCCGCCGTCACCGCGCCGGTGAGCAGGCCGAGCATCAGGCAGCCGGCGACGTTCACCGTGAAGGTCCCCCAGGGAAACACCGAATCGTGCCGGGACTGCACCGCACGGTCGGAGAGGTAGCGCAGGGACGCTCCGGCCATGGCGCCGAGAACGACCAGCAGCCAGTTCACGGCCTCTCGCCCTTCGTCCCGGTCGTCCCGGGAACGCCGGGAGCGCCAGGAGTGCCGGAAGGACCTTCGCGGCCCGGGTACCGGACCACCTCGCAGACATCGAGGGTCACCAGGCCTTCGGTGACGATTGCGTCGAGCTCGGGCAGGAAGGCCCGTACCCGCTCCTCGGTGTCGACGACGACGACCGCCACCGGCAGGTCCTCGCTCAGGGACAACAGCCGGGAGGTATGGACGAGCGAGGAGGCGCCGAAACCCTCGATGCCGCGGAAGACACTGGCGCCCGCCAGTCCCGCCGCGTGGGCGCGGTGGACGATCTCCGAGTAGAGGGGCCGGTGATGCCAGGTGTCGTTCTCACCGATGAACACGGTCAGGCGCAGCGCACTGCCGGTCAGCCCTGTCATGGCTGCCTCCTGTTCAGAACACGACGGGTCGCGGACGCGGCCGCCCACACGGCGCCGAGCGCCGCGAGCGGGGTGATGGCGAGGTAGGTGAGCGCGAGGCTCCCGCTGCCGTCGGCGAACAGGTGGTGGCCGTCGACGGCATAGGCCGAGAAGGTGGTGAAACCGCCGAGGAATCCGGTGCCGAAGAACGGGCGGACGAGGGGGTGGGCGGTACGAACCTCGGTGATGATCACCATGAACACGCCGATCATGGCGCAGCCGGTGATGTTGACCCCCAGGGTCGTCCAGGGGAAGCCGTGCGCCGGTGTCGGCCACCACAGCGCGGCCGCATGACGGGCGACGGCGCCCGCTCCCCCGCCGAGCGCCACCACGGCGACCACAGGAGCGTGCGCGCGCAAGGAGGGGCGTGCGCGGAGGGCCTCGGCGGGCGGGGGTGTCACGGGCGTACGTCTCCTACTCGTCGAGCGGCCCAGGGTGTGTGGGCGCGCGTCTTCACAAGTAGGGACCGTTGGCGGCGGCTCCGCGGTTCGGATACGGCGGGCCCCACCGCCGCGCCGCGCGAGGTGCTCGCGGGCGAGTACCAGCTTAACGCCCTCGGCCGGGAAGACCCTCGATCGTATGCACTACCAACCCTTCTCGAACATCCGCGCGACCTCGGCGATCCGCACCTCGTCACACCGGTAGTACGGGCGCCCGGCGGCACCGCCGGTGCGCAGCAGGCCGACGGCCGTGAGCAACCGGAGGTGGGTGAGGGCGACCGGGCGGGTCATGCCGAACCGGGTGGCGACGGCCTCCGGGGTGGCGCCGTGTTCGACGCGGCCGGGTTCCCTCAGCCAGGCGAGGATGTGCAGCCGTGTCCCGTCGTCGGGAGTCCTGATCATGTCGTCCACCTCCACCCCGGCGTCTACTCCGGGCACCTCCACTGTCCCGCAGCCGGCGCCCCCGTGTCAGGCGCTCCCGTGTCAGGCGCTCCGGAACCCTTGCCGGGACAGTCGACCCGCCTCGGCCACAGGGTGGTTGCACGGTGCAGCGACTCTACGGAACCACCGTTTCACGGCACGACGGCGGGCGGCCCGGCCGCACACGTACCGTCGTGTGTGCGGCCGGGCCCCGGCGTACGTCAGGACCTCACACGCTCACCGGTGGCCGAACCACGACATCGCGGGCAGCGCCCGGTCGTCGTAGCCGAACAGTGCCTGGTTCTCCCAGCCGTTGCCGGAGGCCGGGTCGGCCGGGTCCCAGCCGTTGCCGGTACGGGCGGTCCAGGTCGCCTCCCAGTAGAAGACACCGAGGCCCCGCCCGTTCGGGACGGCCTCCACGATGCTCGCCACGTCGTTCATCCACCGGGTCTGGCCCGCGGTGGTCGCCGGGTAGCCGGGGACCAGTTCTCCGGTGAGGTCGATGATGTTCTCCAGCCCGTCCTCGCTGTCGAGGCGGAACGGGTAGGCCGTCTCGGCGAGGAAGACCGGCTTGCCGTAGCGGGCGGCAGCGTCGTCCAGGGTGGTCTGGAAGTCGTGGAGCGTGCCGTGCCAGTAGCCGTAGTACGACAGGCCGATAGCGTCGAACCTCACGCCCTGGGACACCGCGTTGTCGAACCACCAGCGGGTCCCGTCGAGGTCGCCTCCCTCGGCGAGGTGCAGCGCGACGGTCGTGGACGGGGCCACCGCCTTGGCGGCGTCGTAGCCGGAGTTGAGCAGGCCGGCGAGCTGCGTCCAGTTATTGGTGGACCCCTCGTTCCAGAGCATGCCGCCGTTGATCTCGTTGCCGACCTGGACCATGTCCGCGGTGGTGCCCTGCGTCTTGAGGGCGTCCAGGACGTCGTACGTGTGCTGGTACACGTCCGTCTTCAACTGGCTGTAGGAGTGTCCTGCCCAGGCGGCGGGCTTGGTCTGCTTGCCGGGGTCGGCCCAGGCGTCCGAATAGTGGAAGTCGACCAGCAGCTTCATGCCCTGGGCCTTGACTCGCTTCGCCATGGCGAGAACGCGTGCCTTGTTGTTGTATCCGTCGGCCGGGTTCACCCAGACCTTCAGGCGGGCGTAGTTCATGCCGGAGGACCGAAGGATGGCGACGCCGTCGCCCGCGCTTCCGGACGCGGTCCGGTAGACGCCGCCCTTGGCCTCGCTCTTGGGCAGGGACGAGATGTCGGCGCCCTTGACCGCCAGGCCCGAGGTGCCCGGGGCGAAGGTCAGGTCGTCGACGTTGATCCAGTTGCCCGCGCCGGCGTCGCTGTTGACACTGATCGTGCACTGGTTGTTCGTCACCCTGACGGGTACGACGATCCGTATCCAGTCGCCGGCGGACACCGGCAGGTCGGTGCGCTGCTCGGTGCCGCCGCAGTTCTTGAGGGCGAGGTATGCGGCGTTCTGGCCGCCGCCGGAGCGGACCCAGGCGGTCAGCCTGTAGTCGCCGTTGGTCAGGCCGGACAGGTACTGGTACGTCTCCACCTGGTAGGCCGAGGACGACCAGTGGGACAGGCGGTGGCTTCCGCTGCGGCCGCCGGACTCGGTGTACGAGGCTCCGGTGGCGCCGTACTCCGACCAGCCGGCCGGGGCCGCGGCCCCCGAACCGTCGGCTTCGAAGCCGCCGTTGGTGAGGGTGCTCGCCGCCGTCGCGGTCTGGGCGGGCAGTGCGGTGAGGGCGAGCCCCGCGGCGAGCGGCAGCAGCAGGGCCCGGAGTACGCGTAAGCGTGTGCGTGCGGGTGTGCGTCTGGGATGGAACATCGGTGTTCGTCGTCCCTTCGACGTGGGGGGGGAGGAGCGCCCCCGCCCGAGGTGGGGCGGGGGCCTCCCGCCGCCCGCGGTGTGCGCTGTTCACGCGGGCGGCGGGGAGTCGTGGCTCAGCCGTCGAGTCGCACGACCCGGACGGCTCCGGCCGGGACCGCCAGGCGGCCCGCGGCGCGTTCACCCGTCAGCAGTTCGGTGCCGGGGGTGTCCAGCGACACCTTGGTGTCGCCGGCGGTGTGGTTGATCACGAACAGGAAGGTTCCGGACTCCCCGGAGCGGCGCACCACTTCGACATCGCGGGGCAGGTCGGCGCGCGGGGTGATCCCGGTGTCCTCGACTGCCCAGCCGAGCAGCGTGTCCAGTCCCTCGGCGCCCAGGCGGGTGGAGACGTACCAGGCGCTGCCCTCGCCGAGGCGGTGGCGGGTGACGGCGGGGTGGCCGGCGGTGAGGCCGTCGGCGTAGGTCCATACGGTCTCGGCACCGCGCGGCACCACGAACTCGGACCACACGTCGGCACCGAGTTCGGAGCCGTCGGGGCCGGTCAGGCGTACCCGGGCTCCGGCGTCGAGCGGCGAGAACTCCTCGACGGTCAGGCCGAGGACGTCCCGCAGGGCCCCCGGGTAGGCGCCGTCGTGCACGGCGTCGTGTTCGTCGACGATGCCGGAAAAGTACGAGACGACGAGGGTGCCGCCGTTCTCGACGTACTCCTTGAGGTTGTTCCCCGCCGCCTCGGTCATCAGGTACAGGGCGGGGACGACGACCAGGGGGTAGCGCGACAGGTCGGCTTCCGGATGGGCGAAGTCGACGGTGAGGTGACGGTCGTAGAGCGCCTCGTAGAAGGCGTCGGCGCGTTCGCGGGCGTCGTGGTCCTCGGTGGGGCGCCAGTCGAGGTTCTGCGCCCACCACGAGTGCCAGTCCCACAGAACGGCGACGTCCGCCTCGGTACGCGTGCCACGGAGAGGCTTCAATGTGTCCGCGTTCGCGCCGAGTTCGACCACCTCGCGCCATACGCGGGTGTCCGTGCCGCCGTGCGGGAGCATCGCCGAGTGGAACTTCTCGGCTCCACGCCTGGACTGGCGCCACTGGAAGAACATGGCGCCCTCGGAGCCTCGGGCCACATGAGCGAGGGAGTTGCGGGCCATCTGGCCCGGCGCCTTGGCGGGGTTGCGGGGCTGCCAGTTGACGCCCGAGGTGGAGTGCTCGAGCAGCAGCCAGGGGGCGCCGCCGGCGACGGAGCGGGTGAGGTCGGCGGACATCGCCAGGTTGACGTGGGTGCGGCGGCCGTCGGTCATCAGGTAGTGGTCGTTGGTGACGAAGTCGACCTCGCGGCCCCAGGCCCAGTAGTCCATGGAGTCGCACTGGCTGAGGGCGGTCATGAAGTTGGTGGTGACCGGGATGCCGGGCGAGAGGCGGTGCAGGATGTCGCGCTCGGCGACGAAGTTCTCCCGCACGGTCGCGTCGGCGAACCGCCGGTAGTCCAGCGCCTGGGCGGGGTTGCCGACCGTCGGGGTGGCCCGCGGCGGGTTGATCTGCTCGAAGTCCGCATAGCGCTGGCCCCAGAAGGCGGTGCCCCAGGCCTCGTTGACGGCGTCGACGGTGCCGTAGGTGCGGACGAGCCAGCGGCGGAAGTGGGCGGCGCACCCGTCGCAGTAGCAGGCGGAGACGGGAACGCCGTACTCGTTGTGGACGTGCCACATCGCGAGCGCGGGATGGCTGCCGTACCGCTCGGCGAGCTTGGTCGTGATGTCCGCCGCGGCGGCCCGGTAGTCGGGGTTGCTGTGACAGATGGCGCCGCGCGAGCCGAACTCGTAGCGCACCCCCTCCGCGGTCACCGGCAGCGCGTCCGGATGGGCGCGGTAGAACCAGACGGGCGGCACCACGGTGGGCGTGCCGAGGTCGACGCGGATGCCGTTCTCGTGCAGCAGGTCCAGGACCCGGTCGAGCCAGCCGAATTCGTGGACGCCGGGCGACGGCTCCAGCAGGGCCCAGGAGAAGATGCCGACGCTCACCATGGTGACGCCGGCCTCACGCATCAGCCGGACGTCCTCGGTCCAGATGCTTTCCGGCCACTGTTCGGGGTTGTAGTCCCCACCGAAGGCGAGCCCGGTGAGGCCCAGGGGGGTGATCTCCGGCATGGATTGTCTCCCGATATGTCGAGCTACTGGGAACGTACACACACACTTTCAGTGGCGTGGAGCCAACATAACCGCACAGCAACAACCATTGACAAGCGTCCGGGATGTTTCTCTACTGTGAACGCTCACAGAGCAGCGCGAGCCACGGTACGAGCCGAGCGCAGCTGGGGCAGCAGGTCTTCGCGAGAGGCGGGGGCCCAGGTCAGGGGAGAGTTCCATGCGATACACGAAGCACCGTCGCCTCGTGAGTTCCGCCATAGCGGTCACGCTCGGCGCCACTACGCTGGCCGCGTGCGGCTCGTCGTCGGACGACGACAGCGGGGCCCGGTCCGGCCCGGTCTCACTGACGTACTGGACCTGGGCCCCGGGCATGGACAAGGTCGTGGACCTGTGGAACGAGGGCCCCGGCAAGAAGGAACAGATCAAGGTCACGGTGAAGAAGCAGGCGTCCGGCGACACGCTGGTCACCAAGATCCTCACCGCGCACAAGGCGGGCAAGGCCCCGGACCTGGTACAGGCGGAGTACCAGGCGCTGCCCACGCTGGTCAGCAATGACGCGCTCGCCGACATCTCGAAGGACGTGGGCGACGCGAAGAGCAAGTTCGCGGACGGCGTCTGGCAGCAGACCACGCTCGGCACCGACGCGGTGTACGCGGTCCCGCAGGACATCGGACCGATGATGTTCTACTACCGCGAGGACCTGTTCAAGGAGTACGGCCTGACGGTGCCGACGACCTGGGACGAGTTCGCGGACACCGCGCGGGAGCTCAAGAAGGAGTCCCCGGAGACGGACCTGACCACGTTCTCCGCCAACGACTCGGGCCTGTTCGCGGGGCTGGCCCAGCAGGCCGGCGCGCAGTGGTGGAGCACGTCGGGTGACCAGTGGAAGGTCGGGATCTCCGACGACGCGACCAAGAAGGTCGCCGAGTTCTGGGGCGGCCTGGTCAAGGAGGGTGCGATCGACAACCAGCCGATGTACACCCCCGCCTGGAACAAGGCGCTCAACACCGGCAAGCAGATCGCGTGGGTCAGCGCCGTGTGGGCGCCGGGCACGCTGAGCACGGCCGCGCCCGACACCAAGGGCAAGTGGGCCATGGCCCCGCTCCCCCGGTGGACCGAGGAGGAGAATCGCACCGGCAGCTGGGGCGGCTCCTCCACCGGCGTCACCACGGACTCCGAGAACAAGGAGGCCGCCGCCAAGTTCGCCGCCTGGCTGAACACCGACGGCGACGCCCTGAACGCGCTGGCGAAGGAGAGCGGCATCTATCCCGCCTCCACCTCGGCCCAGCTCAGCGGCGCCTTCACCACCCCGCCGGAGTACTTCTCCAACCAGCCCGACTTCTACCAGAAGGCCGCCGAGATCGCGCAGACCACCGCGCCGTCCGCCTGGGGCCCGAACGTCAACGTGGCGTACACGACGTTCAAGGACGCCTTCGGCGCCGCGGCGAAGAACAAGTCCGACTTCGTCGCGGCCGTGGACAGCATGCAGCAGGACACGGTCGCCGACCTGAAGAAGCAGGGCTTCGAGGTCGCTCCGTGACATCCCCGGCACGTGGGAAGGCGTACGGGGTCGAAGGGGCCCCGTACGCCCGCCCGTCCCGCACCTCCGCACTCAGGCGCACCCGGAGCGCCCCTTTCCTCTTCCTGATCCCCGCGACGGTTCTCTTCCTGCTCTTCTTCGCGCTGCCCATCGGGTACGCGATCTGGCTCAGCTTCCGCAAGGTGCGGGTGTCCGGGCTCGGCCTGGGCGCGGGTGCCCGCAAGGAGGTCTGGGCCGGCCTGGAGAACTACACCACCGCCCTCTCCGACAGCGAGCTGCTGGACGGCGCGCTGCGCGTGCTCGGCTACGGCTGCATCGTGGTGCCGGTGATGCTGGGGCTCGCCCTGGTGTTCGCGTTGATACTGGACTCCGAGAGGGTGCGGCTCGCGCCCTTCACCCGGCTCGCGATCTTCCTGCCGTACGCCATACCCGGCGTGATCGCGGCGCTGCTGTGGGGCTTCCTGTATCTGCCCGACGTGAGCCCGTTCTACTTCGTGCTCGACAGGTTCGGCCTGCCGCAGCCGGACCTGCTGGACGGCGGTCCGCTGTTCCTCGCCCTGTCGAACATCGCGGTGTGGGGCGGCACCGGCTTCAACATGATCGTCATCTACACCGCGCTGCGGGCCATCCCGGTCGAGGTGTACGAGGCGGCGAAGCTGGACGGCGCCACCCCCCTGCAGATCGCACTGAAGATCAAGATCCCGATGGTCGCGCCGTCGCTGGTACTCACCTTCTTCTTCTCGATCATCGCGACACTCCAGGTGTTCAACGAACCGACCACACTGAAGCCGCTCACCAACTCCGTGTCCACCACCTGGAGTCCGCTGATGAAGGTGTACCAGGACGCCTTCGTCAACGGCGACATCCACTCGGCAGCCGCCCAGGCCGCCCTCATCGCGCTCGCCACCCTGGTGCTCTCCTTCGGCTTCCTGCGGGCCGCGAACCGACGCAACAAGCAGGAGGCGGCTCGATGAGTTCCATGACCCTGAACAAGGCCGGGTCCGTGGCCGGCACCGCCCCGGGCGCCGGCCGGGGTCCGGCGCGGCCCCGCCGCATCGCCCTGGTCCCCACCCTGACACTGCTGCTCGGCGCGCTGTACTGCCTGCTGCCGGTGGTCTGGGTGGTCATCGCGTCGACCAAATCCGGCAGCGAGCTGTTCTCCACGTTCACGTTCTGGCCCGGCACCGGCTTCACCGAGAACCTCTCGGACCTGAACACCTACCGCGACGGCGTCTACTGGAAGTGGATGGGCAACTCCGCCCTGTACGCCGGCCTCGGCGCCCTGCTGTCGACGTGCGTGTCGGCGGTCAGTGGCTACGCGCTGGCGGTCTACCGCTTCCGGGGCCGCGAGACGCTGTTCAACGTGCTGCTCGCGGGCGTCCTGATGCCGCCGGTGATCCTCGCCGTCCCGCAGTACCTGCTGCTCGCCCAGGCGGACCTCACGGACTCCTACCTGTCCGTGCTGCTGCCGCAGATCCTCTCCCCGTACGGCGTCTACCTGGCGCGGATCTACGCCGCGGCGTCGGTGCCGTCCGACGTGGTGGAGGCGGGGCGGATGGACGGCGCGGGCGAGTGGCGGATCTTCACCCGGGTCGCGCTGCCGATGATGCTGCCCGGACTGGTGACGGTCTTCCTGTTCCAGTTCGTCGCGATCTGGAACAACTTCCTGCTGCCGTACATCATGCTCAGCGACGACGAGAAGTTCCCGATCACGCTCGGTCTGTACACGCTCCTCGAACAGGGTGCCAGCACCCCGGCGTTGTACACCCTGGTGATCACCGGTGCGTTCCTCGCGGTGTTCCCGCTGGTCGCCCTCTTCCTGGTCATCCAGCGGTTCTGGAGCCTGGACCTGCTGTCCGGGGCCGTAAAGTCATGACCATGGGCAACACGGGGGGCAGGCGCAGGCCGCCGACGATCCACGACGTGGCGCGTGAGGCCGGTGTCTCGCGCGGCACCGTCTCACGCGTGCTCAACGGCGGCCACTACGTCAGCCCGTCCGCGGCACAGGCGGTCGACGCCGCGATCCGCAGGACGGGTTACGTGGTGAACCGGCACGCCCGTTCGCTGATCACCGGCCGGTCCGACTCGGTGGGCTTCCTGCTGACGGAGCCCCAGGAGCGGTTCTTCGAGGACCCCAACTTCAATGTCCTGCTGCGCGGTTGCACGCAGGCACTGGCCGCGCACGACATCCCGCTGCTGTTGATGATCGCCGGCACGCAGGCCGAACGGCGGCGCATAGTGCGGTACATCGCCGCCGGGCACGTCGACGGAGTGCTGCTGGTCTCCAGCCACTCGGGCGATCCGGTGGCCGAGGAGCTGCGGGCCGCGGGCGTGCCGCTGGTCGCGTGCGGCAAGCCGATCGGACTGGGTTCCAAGGTGAGTTATGTGGCCGCGGACGACCGGGACGGCGCCCGTGACATGGTGCGCCATCTGCTGGGACTGGGCCGGCGCAGGGTGGGCGTGGTGACCGGCCCTCTCGACACCCCGGGCGGCGTGGAGCGTCTCGCCGGGTACAAGGAGGTACTCGCCGAGGCCGGCATCGCGATCGACGAGCGGCTCATCGTCTCCGGCGACTACAGCAGGGCCAGCGGCGAGGCGGGCGCGGAGCGCCTGCTGGCCGGGGCGCCCGACATCGACGCCGTGTTCGTCGCCTCGGACCTGATGGCGCAGGGCGTGCTGACGGCACTGCACCGCGCGGGACGCCGGGTGCCCCAGGACGTGGCGGTCGGCGGCTTCGACGACTCCCAGGCCGCCCTCTCCACCAGCCCCGGCCTGACCACGATCCGCCAGCCGTGGGACCGCATCAGCTCCGAGATGGTGCGGGTTCTGCTCGCCCAGGTGGGCGGCGAGGACCCGGCCACGGTGATCCTCCCGACGGAACTGGTGAAGCGCGAGTCGGCATAGGGGCGCGCCGGCCACGGGGCGTGACGCGCGCAGGCCCGTACACCGTCCAGCCATTAGTTGAATTACGAACAAGTGTTACCGTTCACTCATGGCAGTGAAGACGGCCGGCATCCGGCTCGAGGAGCGATGGCGGGAGATTCTGTCGGTGCACGCGCGCACCCTCGGCGAGATCGACCGCGCGCTGCATCCGCACGGCCTGGGCGCCTCCGACTTCGAGGTGCTCGACCTGCTCGCGACCGCGTCGCCCGAGGAGGGCGAGCACTGCAGGGTGCAGAACCTGGGCGGGCGC
Organism: Streptomyces sp. NPDC005774; assembly: GCF_042871645.1. Taxonomy (NCBI): domain Bacteria; kingdom Bacillati; phylum Actinomycetota; class Actinomycetes; order Kitasatosporales; family Streptomycetaceae; genus Streptomyces; species Streptomyces sp. NPDC005774. Next base: position 35,104 of record NZ_JBIAIV010000039.1, read on the forward strand.
GTCCACCTCAGCCAGAGCGCGCTGTCCCGCCTCATCGCCCGACTGGAGAAGGACGGCCTGGTCACCCGCAGCCTCTGCGTGGAGGACCGACGGGGCGTCTACGTCACGCTCACCCGTAAGGGCCGCGACCTGCACGCCGAGGTACTGCCGCTCCAGCGCGCGGCCCTGGCCCGCACGCTGGGCGAGTAGTCCGCCGCACCGGACGTCCGCGGCACGCCCAGGATCTTCGTTCGGATCATGCCGGGCCCGCGGGGGCCCGGCATGATCCACCTGAGGTGCCCTGGCCCTAGGGGCGGGCCAGCAGGGTGCGCACCCCTTCGGACGTCAGTGTCAGGCGGTGCTCCGAGCTGCCGTCGATGGTGAGGGACAGTTCGTCGGCCGGCCACTGCGCGGCCAGCGCCCCGAGCGGCACCAGCCGGTAGCGGGAGACGAACGGCAGCAGCCCCGACATCTCCAGTTCCGAGGTGAAGACCGGCACCACCTGGATGCCGTCCGGCTGCTCCATCACCGGCAGCGCGACCGCGCCGGGGTCGACGGCCTCGTCACCCGCGTCGTCGGGCACGGGGATCAGTACATCACTGTCGGCGAGGGCGTCCAGCGCCGCCGTGTCCTGGGTGTTGTCGGCGAGAGCGTCCAGAGCCCGCTGGGCGGACGTGGGGGCATTGTTCTCGTGCGCGGGTATCTCCATGGCGGTTTCCCTCGTAGCGGCGGTCGTACGGACCCGCCCCGGACGGAATCGGCGACGACCATCGGCGATCCGCAACGAGCGATCCGCGAGCGGCGGACCGGCAGAAGGCGGACCGGCCGATCGGCCTTCTGCCGACCGGACCAGGATCCGCTCCGGGCACGGTCCTGCACGCGTACCCGATCGCACGGTTCGCAATCCTCCCGGCGCCGGAAGGGAGGCCCCATCGGAGCCCTCTGACCGGCATGGTTATCATATGAGCGCCGCCTAGCTCGAAAGATAATCCTGTGACTGTCAATGAAGACTCGTTCACCAGCTGGAAGCACCGCGAGGAGATCGCGGAGTCGATGATCCCGATCATCGGGAAGCTGCACCGCGAGCGGGACGTCACCGTCCTGCTGCACAGCCGCTCCCTGGTGAACAAGTCGGTGGTCTCGATCCTCAAGACCCACCGCTTCGCCCGTCAGATCTCCGGCCAGGAGCTGTCGGTCACCGAGACGCTGCCCTTCCTCCAGGCGCTCACCGCGCTCGACCTCGGTCCGTCCCAGATCGACCTCGGTCTGCTCGCCGCGACCTACCGGACCGACGACCGCGCACTGTCGGTGGCGGAGTTCACCGCCGAGGCCGTAGCCGGAGCCACCGGCGCCCACAAAATCGACCGCCGTGAGCCGCGCGACGTCGTCCTCTACGGCTTCGGCCGCATCGGCCGGCTCCTCGCCCGCCTGCTCATCGAGAAGTCCGGCTCCGGCAACGGCCTGCGGCTGCGCGCCATCGTGGTCCGCCGGGGCGGCGAGCAGGACATCGTCAAGCGCGCCTCCCTGCTGCGCCGCGACTCCGTGCACGGCCAGTTCCAGGGCACGATCACCGTGGACGAGGCGAACAGCACGATCGTCGCCAACGGCAACACCATCAAGGTGATCTACGCCGACGACCCGTCGCAGCTGGACTACACGGCGTACGGCATCAAGAACGCCATCCTCATCGACAACACCGGCAAGTGGCGCGACCGCGAGGGCCTCTCGCAGCACCTGCGCCCCGGTGTGGACAAGGTCGTGCTGACCGCGCCCGGCAAGGGCGACGTGCCCAACATCGTGCACGGCGTCAACCACGACACCCTCAAGCCGGACGAGCAGATCCTTTCCTGCGCCTCCTGCACCACCAACGCGATCGTCCCGCCGCTCAAGGCGATGGCGGACGAGTACGGCGTACTGCGCGGCCATGTGGAGACCGTCCACTCGTTCACCAACGACCAGAATCTGCTGGACAATTACCACAAGTCCGAGCGCCGCGGCCGTTCCGCGCCGCTGAACATGGTGATCACCGAGACGGGTGCCGCCTCCGCCGTCGCCAAGGCGCTGCCCGACCTCGACGCGACGATCACCGGCAGCTCGATCCGGGTTCCGGTGCCGAACGTCTCCATCGCGATCCTCAACCTCCAGCTGGGCCGCGCGACCGACCGCGCCGAAGTACTCGAGTACCTCCGCGATGTGTCGCTCACCTCGCCGCTGAAGCGCCAGATCGACTTCGTCAGCGCCCCCGACGCGGTCTCCAGCGACTTCATCGGCTCGCGGCACGCCTCGATCGTCGACGCCGGCGCCCTCAAGGTCGAGGGCGACAACGCGATCCTGTACCTCTGGTACGACAACGAGTTCGGCTACTCCTCCCAGGTCGTCCGGGTCGTCCAGTACGTCTCCGGCGTGGAGTACCCGACCTTCCCGGCGCCGGCTCCCTGACCGGCCGGGCACGGCCGAACGGACGGAAGGACACACCGACGGAAGAGCGCGAGGGGGCGGGCCGGCGAACCGGTGCGCCGCCCCCTCGTACTGCATCGTTCTCCCCGACCACCAGGAGCTGAGCGCCTGTTCAGGCCCTCAGCCACCTTCGGCATGCTCAAACCATGTCACTCTGAGGTCCGGATCGGTAACGATCGGCTCGTATCTGTTGCCGAACCCGAAACAGTTCCTAGTCTGCGGTCATGTCGCTCTTCAGCAGTCGTACCGGTAAACGTCCCCGCCTCGTCCCCGCCCTCGATGACGTCGCCCTCGCGCGCCTCCTCCGGCAGGTGGGCAAACGCGGCGGGAGCGTCAAGTCGACGGAGGTGACCCTCGTCGCGGCCTTTCTTGAGGAAACCGGGGACAACTGGGACCGGCGCAGCCATCGGGTGGCCGTGCTGGCCGGGGAGACGGCCGAATCGGGGTCCGACCTGGCCTCGGCCTGGCTGACCAGGGAGCCGAAGAACCCCGACGCTCTGGTGTTCCACTCCTGGGTCGCTCTGATGCGCGGCCTGCGGGACAGACACCTGGAGGACGCGGCACAGGTGGTGACCCAGTGCCATCGGGCCGCGGAGCTGAAGCCGGCGGATCCGCTGCCCTGGGTGGCCCTGCTCGGCATGGCCCGCCTCGAGCGGTATCCGCAGAGCGAGGTCAACGCCATCTGGCGGGAGGCCACCGGACGCGACCGCTGGCACCGCGAGGCCTATCTGCAGATGCTCGCCCATCTGTCGCCGGAGGAAGGGGGCTCGAGCGCGGCCGTCCTCGACTTCATCGACGTGGTGCGCACCCGGATACCGGCCAACGCGCCGTGCGCAGCGATCGAGCTGACCGCGACCGTCCGGCAGTACCAGGGGCTGGTGGCGCAGGGCGGCGTCCGGGCCATGACGGCCGGTCAGCTGTGGGAGAGCGGACAGATCGCGGCCTCGCTGGAGCAGGCCGCCTCCCTCTGGGCGAAGCCGGGATTCTTCCAGCACGCGGCGGCCCAGGCGGACCTGAACGTCCTGGCGTACGCGCTGTGCGCGGCCGGTCGGGCCGTCGACGCGAACCATGTGTTCGAGGCGCTCCAGGGCGCGGTGACCCCGTGGCCGTGGAACGACGACGGGCCCGCGGTCCAGCGGTTCGAACAGCACAAGGCCAAGGCGGAGCGGGGACGGCAGGGCGGCGTCGGGGGAGCCTGACGCCGCCTCGCCGCGCGCACCGTCAGTCCCGCTCCCGGGCCAGGATGTCCGTGACGGCCTTCCGCAACGCCCTCGCGGGGTCCGCCACGGCCCCTTCGGAGCGCCACGCCACGAATCCGTCGGGGCGGACCAGGACCGCGCCGTCCCCGGTGACGCCGTGGGCCTGTGCCCAGTCCACGCCGTCGTCCGGCGCCAGGTCCGCGGCGGGGCCGGTGCCGATCCGGTAGGCGTCGAGGGGCACCCGCAGGTGCTGCGCCGCCTGCGCCGCGGCGGCGTGCCAGGCGGCGTCGCCGGACTCGCCGGTCAGCAGCACCAGGGACCGCTCGTACAGGTCGAGGGTGGAGATGCGGACGCCGTCACGGTCCAGCCACAGGTGGGGGGCCCGGGTGCCCGGCTCCCCCGTCAGCCGCAGGCCCTCCGGGACGACCGGTGCCGCCGGATCGCCGCCGACGACCGCGCCCTGCGGGTAGCGGTAGCCCAGCGCCACGTTGAGGATTCCGCCCTTCGGGCCCTTGCTGCCGGCGCCCGCCGCGGGCGTGTAGCCGGGGTGGCTGTGCTCGACCGAACGGTTCGAGGCGCGGGCGCTGGTCGCCTCGGCGACCGGCCGGCGCTCGGCCTCGTAGGACTCCAGCAGTCCGGGGCCCGCCCAGCCACCGTGGACGGCGGCCAGCTTCCAGGCGAGGTTGTGCGCGTCCTGGATACCGGTGTTGGAACCGAACGCCCCGGTGGGCGACATCTCGTGGGCCGAGTCGCCGGCGAGGAACACCCGGCGGTCGGTGTACCTCTCGGCGACCCGCTCGGCGGCGTGCCAGGCGGCCCGGCCGGTGATCTTGACGTCGAGGTCCGGCACGCCGATCGCCCGCCGGATGTGGGCGACGCACCGCTCGTCGGTGAACTCCTCGAGCGTCTCGCCGTGTTCGGGGTGCCAGGGGGCGTGGAACACCCAGTTCTCGGTGTTGTCGACGGGCAGCAGCGCCCCGTCGGCCTCCGGGTTCGTCAGGTAGCAGACGATGAACCGCCGGTCGCCGACGACGCCCGCGAGGCCGCGTGAGGAGAAGGTGAGGCTCACGTTGTGGAACAGGTCCCCCGGACCGCTCCGGCCGATGCCGAGCCGCTCCCGCACGGGGCTGCGCGGTCCGTCCGCGGCGACCAGATAGTCCGCTCGGATGGTGGTGTGCTCGCCGGTCTCCCGGCTCTTGACCCGCGCCGTCACCCCGTCGCCGTCCTGGTCGAACGACATCAGCTCGGTCGCGAAGCGCAGATCGCCGCCGAGTTCGCGGGCCTGGGCCAGCAGCACCGGCTCGAGGTCGTTCTGGCTGCACTGGCACCACCCGGCGGGGCTGAACCGGGCCAGCCCGCCCCCGGGGTCGATCTCCTTGAACAGCCACTCGCCGTCGCCGTCCGCCAGACTCGGCGTCTGCATGATGCCGTGGTTGTCCGCCAGGACCGACGCGACCTCCCTGATCTGCTGCTCCACTTGGGCCACCCGGAACAGCTCCATGGTGCGCACGTTGTTGCCGCGCCCGCGCGGGTGGATCGACGTGCCCGTGTGACGTTCGACGAGTGTGTGCGGCACGCCCAGACGCCCCAGGAACACGGACATCGACAGGCCCACGAGGGAGCCGCCCACGATGAGGACGGGCGTGCGGTGACCGGTCTCGCCGGTCTCTTGCAATCGGTTCATTGAACTGCCTCCAGCGTCGCTCTGGACGGGCGGGGAAAGGACGCCGCATTCATGCCCGGTACGAGTCGTTCCGTGTCCTGGCGGCACCCGGTTGACGCGCGGTTCACCCACCTGCGCCGTGTGTCTCGCGCACTTCGCGGGGCGCCCCGACGATCGGTTCAGGGCGAGCCCGGCCGTTTCGGCGACGGGGTCGTTTCCGACCTCCACTGAAGAGCCTTTCGTGAAGAAGAGGAGAGGTGCGCCGGATGACCACGACGGAACGTACGACGGGACCCACGGCGGGACGCATAGCTCATTCGGCGTTCGACGGCTCCAGGCTGCGGGTGATTCTGCTGCTCGACCTGTACGACGGGGCACAGGAACAGTTCCTCGAGGCTTACGAGCACATGAGGAGCAAGGTCGCGTCCATTCCCGGGCACATCCAGGACCAGCTCTGCCAGTCGATCGAGAACCCCTCGCAGTGGCTCATCACCAGCGAGTGGGAGAGCGCGCTTCCCTTCCTCGCCTGGGTGAACAGCGAGGAGCACATCGAGATCGTCCGCCCGATGCACAGCTGTGTCCGCGACACCCGCTCCATGCGCTACAGCGTCCTGCGCGAGACGGAGCCGCGCCCCGGGGCGAAGACGCGGTCCGGTCTGCAGGCGCAGGTCCGCGTGGGCGACGGGGTGGCCCGTCACGCGCTCACTTTCACCGTCAAGCCGGGCAGCGAGTCCAAGGTCGCGGAGCACCTGGCCGGGTACACGTCTCCCAAGGCCCTGCTGGAAGCGGACACGAGGCTGCGCCGCACCTCCGTGTTCATGCACGGCAACCGCGTGGTGCGGTGCATGGAGGTCGAGGGCGACCTGGCCGCGGCACTGCGCCACGTGGCCGGCCAGCCCGAGATCCGGGCAATCGAAACAGCCATAGACCCCCACCTGGAGCAGGAACGGGATCTGTCCGACCCCGGCTCGGCGCGGGTGTTCTTCACCCGGGCCGCGCTCCCCTCCGTGCACCACATCCGCGCGGACGGCCCCGAGCCCACCGGTCTGCGGCGGCACGCGCTGTACTACCCGGCCGTCGAAGGGCAGGGCATGGAGCTGGCCCGGTTCCTCTCCCACCAGGACGAGGCCGCGGTCGGCGACCCGGACAGCCGCATCTTCACGAGCACCGTCTTCCAGCGCGACGACATCGTGGTCCGCATGGTCGACGTCACCGGCGCCCTCGACCTCGATCCCGAATGGGCCCTGGGCATCAAGGGCGCGGGGAAGGCTGCGGAACTGGAACGGCTCCTGGACGGCGCTGCGATCGGCGTCGACGTCCCGCTGAACTCGAAGCGCAACCTCAACCGGCTCCTGTCGCACGCCGACATGCTGCCCGTCACCGACCGCAGCACAGCGGATTTCTGACGGCAAACCGCGGTGACGTCCGCGGCCGCCCCGCCCGGACGTCTCCCGCCCCACCCGGAGGTACCAACCATGTCCCAACAGCATCCACGCATCGTGGACCTGAGCGAGACGGAACCCAACAGGAGGCGCGGAGGCGATCTCAGGACCCTCCTCACCCCGGCCACGGTGGGTTCCACCAGCGGCTTCATGGGTCTGGCCGTCATCCAGCCCGGTGAGCGCATCGGCGAGCACTACCACCCGTACTCCGAGGAGTTCGTGTACGTCGTCAGCGGCGCGCTCGAAGTCGACCTGGACGGGGAGCCCTTCGCGCTGCGGGCCGAGCAGGCTCTGATGATCCCGATCGACATGCGGCACCGCTTCCGCAACGTCTCCGACGCCGAGGCCCGCATGGTCTTCCACCTGGGCCCGCTCGCCCCGCATCCGAGCCTCGGGCACGTCGACACCGAGGAGAACGCCGGCTCCGAGGCCGGCCCTCAGCTGACCGTGGGCGGGCCGGTCGCGTCCGGGACCGGGCAGGATCGGCCGGCCGGACGCAGTGAGGCCATAAAGTGACCCGGCGGGTGGCCGTCACCGGTATCGGGGTGGTCGCTCCGGGCGGCACCGGGGCGACGGCGTTCTGGGACCTTCTGTCGGCCGGCCGCACCGCGACCCGCGGCATCACCCTGTTCGACCCGAGCGGGCTGCGCTCGCGGATCGCCGCCGAGTGCGACTTCGACCCGTTCGGCCACGGTCTCGAGCCGGATCTGTGCCAGCACGCCGACCGGTACATCCAGTTCGCCGTGGTCGCCGCCGGCGAGGCGGTCCGCGACTCCGGGCTCGACCCGGGGGGCGACGACGGCTGGCGCACCGCGGTGTCGCTGGGCAGCGCGGTCGGCGGCACCACCCGGCTGGAGCACGACTACGTCCGGGTCAGCGAGCACGGTTCGCGCTGGGACGTGGACCACCGGGCCGCCGACCCGAAGCTGCACCTGGCGTTCCAGCCGAGCACGCTCGCCGCGGTCGTCGCCGAGCGGTTCGGCGCGCGGGGCCCCGTGCAGACCGTCTCCACCGGCTGCACCTCGGGACTCGACGCGGTCGGGTACGGCTTCCACACCATCGCCGAGGGCCGGGCCGACGTCTGCATCGCCGGGGCGTCCGACTCGCCGATCTCGCCGATCACGATGGCGTGCTTCGACGCCATCAAGGCGACGTCGCCGAACAACGACGACCCGGAGCACGCCTCCCGTCCCTTCGACGCGCACCGCGACGGTTTCGTGATGGGTGAGGGCGCGGCGGTGCTGGTTCTCGAGGAGTACGAGCACGCACGGGCGCGCGGGGCACAGATCCACTGCGAGATCGGCGGGTACGCCACCTTCGGCAACGCCTACCACATGACCGGTCTGACCACCGAGGGCCTGGAGATGGCGCGGGCCATCGACAGCACGCTCGACCAGGCCCGTCTCGACCCCACACTGATCGACTACGTCAACGCGCACGGTTCCGGCACCCGGCAGAACGACCGGCACGAGACGGCCGCGGTGAAGCGGTCCCTCGGCGCCCACGCCTACGACACGCCCATGAGCTCCATCAAGTCGATGGTGGGGCATTCGCTGGGCGCGATCGGCGCGATCGAGGTGGTGGCCTGCGTGCTCGCACTGAAGCACCAGACCGTACCGCCGACGGCGAACTACGAGACCCCCGACCCCGAGTGCGACCTGGACTACGTGCCGCGCACCGCCCGCCCCCGGAGGCTGAGGAACGTGCTCTCCGTCGGCAGCGGGTTCGGTGGCTTCCAGTCCGCGGTGCTGCTGACCGGGCCGGGCGGGAGGACACCATGAGTACTCAGCGCCTCCGCCGCGCGGCCATCACCGGCATCGGTGTGATCGCGCCCAACGGACAGCGGACCGACGCCTACTGGAAGTCCGTCAGCGAAGGCATCGGCGTGCTGGACCGGATCACCCGCGAGGGCTGCGGTCATCTGCCGCTGCGGGTGGCGGGTGAGGTCCGCTCCTTCGACGCGGCGGCCCTCATCGAGGACCGGTTCCTGGTCCAGACCGACCGGTTCAGCCATTTCGCGATGGCGGCCGCCGCCCTCGCCCTCGACGACGCCGGGCTCGGCAGCGGTGATCCCGCGGATCCGTTCTCCATCGGCGTGGTCACCGCGGCCGGTTCCGGAGGCGGCGAGTTCGGGCAGCGTGAGCTGCAGAAACTCTGGGGGCAGGGCCCTCGGTTCGTCGGTCCGTACCAGTCCATCGCCTGGTTCTACGCCGCGAGCACCGGCCAGATCTCCATCCGTAGCGGTTTCAAGGGCCCGTGCGGGGTGGTGGCGAGCGACGAGGCCGGCGGCCTCGACTCCCTCGCGCACGCCGCCGGGGCGGTCCGGCGCGGCACCGACACGATGATCGTCGGTGCCGCGGAGGCCCCGCTGGCCCCGTACTCGATGGTCTGCCAGCTCGGTTATCCCGAGATCAGCACTGTCGAGGACCCGGATCTCGCCTACCGTCCCTTCACCTCGAATGCCTGCGGGTTCGTGCCCGCCGAGGGCGGTGCGCTGCTCGTCGTCGAGGACGAGGACCGCGCCCGCGAGCGTGGGGTGCCGGTGCGGGCCACCCTCGCCGGCCACGCTGCCACCTTCACCGGTGCCTCCCGCTGGGAGGAGTCACGGGAGGGCCTGGCCCGGGCGATCCGCGGAGCCCTCGACGAGGCGGGCGCCGCTCCGGAGGACATCGACGTGGTGTTCGCCGACGCGATGGGCGTACCGGAGGCGGACCGCGCCGAGGCACTGGCGATCGCCGACACGCTGGGCGCGCACGGCAGGCGGGTCCCCGTCACGGCGCCCAAGACGGGTTTCGGACGGGCCCACTGCGCGGCACCCGTGCTGGACACGGTGGCCGCGGTGCTCGCCATGGAACACGGTCAGGTGCCCCCCACACCCAACGTGTTCGACATCTGCCACGACCTCGACCTGGTCATGTCGCGCGCTCGGCCCGCCGAGCTGCGCACGGCCCTCGTCCTCAGCAGGGGACTCATGGGCTCCAACGCGGCGCTGATCGTGCGCCGCGGTGGCGAATCCGCCCGGTAGGCCCGGGCGGGGAAGGAGCAGACCCTCATGATCACCACCGAAGTGACCGTCAACGAACTGGCCGCCCTGATGAAGAAGGCGGCCGGCATCACCGTCGACCCGCAGGAGCTGAAGCAGTCCGCGGAGTCCCCCTTCGACTCCTTCGGCCTCGACTCGCTCGGCCTGCTCGGCATCGTCGGCGAGCTGGAGAACCGGTACGGCCTCTCGCTTCCCCCCGACTCGGAGCGCTGCAAGTCGCCCCGGGAGTTTCTGGACCTCGTCAACAGCACCCTCAAGGCTGGAGCCTGAAAGTGGCAGGACACACCGAGAACAGCATCACCGTCGACGCTCCCTTCGACCTCGTGTGGGAGATGACCAACGACCTCGAGAACTGGCCGAACCTGTTCAGCGAGTACGCGTCGGTCGAGGTGCTCTCCCGCGAGGGCGACACCACGACGTTCCGCCTGACCATGCACCCGGACGACAACGGGAAAGTGTGGAGCTGGGTCTCCGAGCGCACCCCCGACCGGGCCCGCCGGACCGTGCGCGCCCGCCGTGTCGAGACGGGTCCCTTCGCCCACATGGACATCCTGTGGGAGTACGAACAGCTGCCGGGCGGCGTCCGGATGAACTGGACGCAGGACTTCGCGATGAAGCCCGACGCCCCGGTCGACGACGCCTGGATGACGGACAACATCAACCGCAACTCGCGTACGCAGCTGGCGCTCATCCGGGACCGGATCGAGCAGGCCACCGGCGAGCGCAGGAGCACCGCGTCCGTCACCTCCCACTGACCGCCGACCGATCCGGAAAGGACCGTCGATGCACCACGCACTCATCGTGGCCCGTATGGCGCCCGGTTCGGCGTCGCAGATCTCCGATGTGTTCGCCGCCTCCGACCGGGGTGAACTCCCCCGCCTGATCGGGGTGAACAGGCGTCGGCTCTTCCAGTTCGGCGACGACGTGTATCTGCACCTCATCGAGTCCGAGCGGGACCCGGCGCCCGCCATCGCAAAAGTGGCCGGGCACCCCGAGTTCCGCGGCATCAGCGAACAGCTTGAGGCGTACGTCAGTCCGTACGACCCTCACACCTGGCGCGGCCCCAAGGACGCCATGGCGCAGTGCTTCTACCACTGGGAGCGCGGCGCCGGCTCCTGAGCGGACAGCCCGGAAAACCCCGAGGCCGCCGGTCCCGTGTACGTCACGGAGCCGGCGGCCTCGGGGTCGGCCTGCACGGAACGCGTCGGCCGGACGGTACGGGCCGGTGCGGATCAGCCGGGGACGGCGCACTCGAAGGCGTGCAGGTAGGCGTTGACCGGCCGGACCTCGCCGATGACCAGGCCCGCGTCGGTCAGCAGGTCGGTCATGCTCCTTCGGGTGTGCTTGGCGCCGCCGACGTTGAGGAGCAGCAGCAGGTCCATGGCCGTGGTGAACCGCATCGACGGGGTGTCGTCGACGCGGTTCTCGATGACGACGACGCGTGCTCCGGGCCGCGCGGCCGCGCGGATGTCGGCCAGGACCCGGCGGGGGTGCTGTCGTCGTCCCACTCCAGGACGTTCTTGATGAGGTAGAGGTCCGCCCGTGCGGGGATGTCCTGGCGGCAGTCCCCGGCGAGGAGCCGGGCCCGGCCGGCCGGCGCGCTGCCCTCCCACAGCCGGGGGTCGGCGTTCTCCACCACGCCGGGCAGGTCGAGCAGGGTGCCGGGGAGGTCCGGGTGCTTCTCCAGCAGCCCGGCCAGGACGTGGCCCTGGCCGCCCCCGATGTCCACGACGGAGGAGACGTCGTCCAGGTCGAGCAGCGCGGCGACGTCCCGTGCGGACTGCTCGCTGGACACCGTCATGGCCCGGTTGAACACGTGCGCGGACTCGGGGGCGTCCTCGCCCAGGTGGTCGAAGAACTCCCGGCCGTAGGCGTCCTCGAAGACGTTGCCGCCCGAGCGGACCGCCTCGTCGAGCAGCGGCCAGACGTTCCAGGTCCACGGTTCGGTGCACCACAGGGCGACGTACCGCAGGGTGTGCGGCGGGCTCTTCACCTCCTTGGCTGGGTCCGTCCACGGTCATGGGGGTGCCGTCGAGTGCGACCGCCACGCCCAGGCGTACGGCGGCGCGCACGGCTCCGGCGCAGGCCGCCCCGAAAACGAGCTCCCGCAGCCGCATGGGTGGTGGGGGAGCCGGGTCAACGGTCGTCATCCGTCGTCTTCTCGCTTCTTCTGTTGTGCTGTCGGGGGGAGGGTGGGGTGCTGAAGGGTGGGGTGCTGAAGGGTGGGGCAGTGGCACGGCGGGGTGTTCAGCACAGGCCGGCGGGCTCGGAAAGCGTGCAGGTGTTGCCGCTGAACGTGTTGGTCGTGGCGGTGTCCCGGTTGGCGAGGTCGGCCGGGCTGTTGCCGGTGACCAGGTTGTCGCGGACGGTGTTGCGCTCGTTCGCGGAGCCCTCGAAGCTCTTGAACAGCACGATGCCGCCGGACAGCGGGGAGGTGCCCTTGTGGTTCTCGACCCGGTTCCCGGCCACGAGGGTGTCCTCGGCTCCGGTGAGGACGATGCCCGCGCCCTGCAGGAAGGGCAGCCGCGGTGTGGCGGCGCAGTGCTTGTTGTTGGCGTGGAGGTGATTGCGGGTCACCCGCAGGTCGCCCGCGACGGGCTTGGGCTCGTCGCCCACCACGAACACGGCGGCACAGTTGCCGGTGGCCTCGTTATGGTCGACGGTCAGGTTCCGCAGCCGTCGCACGATGACGCCGACGCGATTGCCGAGCATGCGGTTGTGGCGGATCACCGTCTTGTGGGCGTCCCGGGCGCCTTCCTCGGTGTCGGTGGTGTTGGCCAGGAACAGTCCGGCGTCGCCGTTCTCCCGGGCCACGTTGTGGCTGAGCACGCTGCGCACCGAACGCTCCTCGGCGATGCCCCACTTGCCGTTCTTCTCGGCGGTCACGCCCCGCACCCGCAGCCGGTCGGTGCCGGTGGCCCACAGCCCGTTCCCGGTGAAGCCCCGCAGTGCCAACGAGCGTACGGTGACGTCCTCCAGGGGTGTCTTGTCCGTGCCGGTCACGCAGATGCCGTGGCCCGCCTCGGCGCAGGCGCCCCGGTCGGCGTCCGTGTCGGGCACCAGGACGGTGCGGTGGGCACCGGAGCCGCGCAGGGTGACGTCCGGCGTGGTGATGTCGACGCTCTCCTTGTAGGTGCCGGGCGAGACGACGACGGTGTCCCCCGGCTTCGCGGCGTCCACGGCCTTCTGGATCGATGCGCCGGGCCGCACCCGGTGCACGGTGGGCTGGGCGGTCGACGGCGTGGCCGCCATGCCCGACGCCAGGACGACCACGCTGCAGGTGAGGTAAGTGAGGTGACGTTTGGTCATGTGCCGAAGCTAAAAGGGGATGTGACACCCCGCCACCGCTGATCCCCCAGGTGAGCAGCGGCGACGCGCCGCCCGGCGGCGGGCCTCGCGGAACCTCCGGGGAACGTCGCGTGCGGCCTCTGCCGGGCGGTGGGCACCGGTCATCTCCGCTGCGCGGGCAGCGTCGTGTAGTGGAACTCGATGCCGCACAGCAGCACGGTCTGGCCGGGCGAGCAGACGATCTCGCGTTCCGGCCGGTCGGCGGTGCGACAGCGCAGCCGGATGGGCGGCTGCTCGCGGAGCGGGCCGGGGACACTGCGGATCCTGACCGATCCGTCGCCCTCGAGGAGTGGGGAGAGGTCCACGGTGACCTCGCCGCGTCCTTGCAGAGGGATCCGCACGGGTTCCCTGGTGTCGACTCCTTCGGCGGACAGCGTGCCCCGGACCGGGCGGTACCGGCGCAGCAGCACGACGCCCGCCAGGACGAGGACGAGCAGGAGGGCGCCCAGTGCGGCGGCCCAGCGCACCGGGTCGACGGTGACCTGCGCCGTCCCCCGTACCGCCAGGGACTCTCCGGCCGGGGCGGTGGCCAGCCGGGCCTGCCGGTCGACGAACCGCTCCGAGGCCCGCGCCACCGGGGTGCTCACCCGGCCGTCGAGGGACAACTGCCAGGTCTCGGTACGGGGGCCGCTGCCCCACCCCTTGCGCTGCGCGGTGGTGGAGTTGAGCGTGACGTCGATGTCCCGGCTCTCCCCCGGCCGGAGGTCGACCGAGCGGGGCAGTCCGCCGGTCGGTTCGACGCCCTCGGGGAGTCCTTCGATCCGCAGGTCGGTGACGCGCACGGGCAGCGCGTCGGTGGTGGCCGTCAGCCGCAGACGGAGGCCCGACCCGGCCGGCACCGGCCCGTTTTCGGACCCGTCCGGCCAGGAGACGGCCACGCCCTTGCCCTTGTCCCCGGTCACGGCCCGGGCGGCCTGGAGCAGACGGGTGTCGTCCTGAGCCGCCGTCATCGCCTCCCGGGTCCGGGATCCCGACGCGTCGAGCATGCGGTGGCTCGGGAACACCTTGGCCAGGACCTGTTCGACCTCGGCGCCGGGGGCCAGGGCGATGCCGTAGCCGGTCAGGGTGCGGTCGGCGGGCAGGCCCGAGGCCTGCTTGCGCAGGGCGGGCCAGCCGCTCGCGGTGAAGTCCCGGTACTTGACGTCGTCGGGCGCGTGCATCTGCGCGTCGGACAGCAGCAGCACGCCGCCGACGTCGGTGCCGGCCCGTTGCAGTCCGTCCAGTGCCTGTTCGAAGGCGCGCCCGAAGTTGGACGCGGGACCGTCGGGGGTGGCGGGCAGCGCCTCGTCGAGTTCCGCGAGCGCCTCGTCACGGGAGACCATGTCGCAGGTGCGCGCGCTCTCGCTGAAGGGGATCAGACAGACCAGGTCCTCGGGGTGCAGGGACTCGAGGAACGCGGGAAGTACCGAACGGACCTTGTCGTACGATCCGTTGTTCGCCATGGACTGTGAGGTGTCGACGACGATCGCGTAGCCGGCTCCACGGGTGCCCACCACCGAGTCCAGGAACCGCTCCAGGTCGCCGGAGTCCGCGGCACGGGCGGGAGCGAAGGGGCTCAGCGCGGGCCCCAGGGTGAGGAAGGCGGTGGCCAGCACCACGGCGAGTACGCGCCGGGCCGGCCGGGAACGGTTGTTGCTCATCGGGCGGTGCTCCCTTTGTTCCACTTCTTGGGCTTGCGCGGCGTTCGCGGTGTCAGGTTCACGTGGGCCAGCAGCCGTATCCACCGCAGTTCACGCACCCGCGAGCGGCGAGCGCGCAGGTCCCGCTTCGCCTCCCGGAGCACCGGCCCCGCCTGCCATCCGCCGCCGCTGTGGCCGGAGGCCAGGCCGACCATGATCAGACGCCTGATTTCGTGCAGGATGTCCGCGGTGACGTCGACGCTGCACCGGTGCTCGGTGAGCAGCGTGCCTTCCAGATGACCGAAGAGCGTGGCGCGTTCCCCGTCCTGGGCCTTCTCCCACCAGCGGCCGGCCGCTTCGAGGGCCTCGCGGCCCGCGGCGGATTCCAGCTCGAGGGTGAAGGGCGCCCACATCGCCGCGAGGTCCCGGGAGGAGCCGACGTGTGCTGCGGCTCGGACGAACTCCTGCAGCGTGCCGGGCCCCTCGCCCCTCCGGCCGGCGCCGCCGGGGGCGGGTGGACGTCCGTGGCCCACATGGGGGCCGGGGGCCGCCGTGGCGGGGCGGGGGCCCGTTCCGGTCGCGAGGCCTGTGCCGGGGGGCCGTTCCAGGGCGGCCTTCTGCGCTGCCTGGCTCTCCTGCGGCTGGCGGGCGGCGCGCAGTTGGGCGTTGTGGGCGGCTTCGCGCTCGGAGAGCCGCTGGGCATGGACGGCACGCTCCCGCTCCCAGTCCTCCTGCCGTCGTCGCCATTCCTCCTCCCGGGCGGCGACGCGCCGGCGCAGGTCCGCGGCGGCCGCCTCGTGCGGCACCCGGAGGAGAACCGTCAGGACGATGCCGCCCTCCCGGCCCCGGAATTCGTCGAGCACCAGTCCGGCGAGCTCGTCCACGAGCAGGTACAGGAAAGGCTCCAGGTTCCTGTCCCGGAAGATCCGGTGCAGGCTCTGGGCGTAGGTGACGCACGCCGCCTCGCGCCACGGGGGCCCGACGGGAGAGACACCCACCAGGCAGCTCAGGACGTCGGCCTGCGCCCTGCAGTGCTGCCACACGTCCGGGTCCGCGGTGAGCAGGTCCCTCAGCGTACGCGCGTCCGGAGGGCCGAACGGGGCGGCCGGGTCCGCGCGGTCGGCGGAGGCGGCCTGATGCGAGGAGACCGGCAGACGCTCCGGAGTCCGCGGGTTCTCCGGGATCCCCGGTGCCCCGGCCGAGGACGGTTTCCACGATCCGCCCCGGTTCCGTCCCAGGAGGGGAAACCTGAAGGTGGCTCCGTCCTCGCCCGTTCGTCCGCCGTCCCCGGGCTCGGCGGCGACGGCATACAGCTGCGGCCACAGCCACCCGACGGCCTCCGCCGTCCAGTCGGGCCGCCGTGCGCGGACGGTGGCGGTGAGTACATGGACAGCGTCCTCGGCGGTGGGACGCGGTTCGGCCCGAGAGACCTGCCCCGCCTCGCGCCCCGACAGCACGGCCCAGGCTCGCAGCCAGGCGGGGGCCTCGTGCGCGGCCGGTGCGAGCGGGGTCAGCCAGTCCACGAGCCGCGCGGGGTCGGCCGATTCCCGCGCGAGCACTTCCAGGGTGAGCCGACGCGTGTCCCACAGCGCGCGCACGGCGCCGGCCCGGCCGTCCGCCATCCTGTCCGGGCCCAGCAGGCACAGACAGTCGACCGCGTACCCCAGGCGCCGGCCGTCGGCCGGCTGTTCGGGGCCGGGCAGCAGCCGCAGTACCTCGGCTTCCTTCCGGCACTGTTCGACCAGCCTCCACAGTGCGTCCAGCCTGGCACGACACGAGGCGCTGTCCAACGCGCGCGAGGCACCGCTCAGCACCACGTCGAGGAGAACTTCCGCCATGAGCGCGGACACCCGCGGTCCGGTCCTCTCGTGCGTCCAGTGGCGGTGCAGCGCCTCGTGCAGCTCCCGGCCCCCGGGGTCGACCGCGTACGCGATCCCGCACTCGACGAGCCGCAGGAAGCCGTCGGAGTCCGTGTTCTCGCCGTCCGTCAGGCTGTTCAGCCCCTCGGCCACGACCCGGACGGACTGCTTCCCGGCCTCGACGGCGCTCACCGCCGCATGGAACGGGTCCAGCCGGTCGAGGGCGCCGAGCAGCGCCCCGTGGTCGGCCGGCGCGACGGGCGCGTCGAGTCCGCGCAGCCCGATGACGACCGCGTCGAGTCCCCTGGCCCCGATCAGCCGGGCGAGCTGACGCCGGTAGTCCTCCGGAGGACCGGCCGGAACCTGTGGGAGGGTGCCGAGGCGGACGCATCGGGCGGACGGCGTGTGCTCCGGTCCGAAAGCCAGCTGGGTGGGCGGTTTGTCACCCCCGTCGACGCAGCTGCCCACGCGCAGCCCGCTGCGCACCCCGTACGGCAGGAGGCCCACGACGGCGTCGAACACGGCCAGCCGGGCCCGCGCGTCGAGCCGGCCTCCCCCGGTAATGACGACGGGGCTGCCGCACAGCAGCAGCGCGGCCACGGACACGGCCCAGTCCACGGGAGCCACTCGCCGCTGCCCGGTCCCGGCGGCGGTGCCGGGCACGTGGCCGGCGATGGTGTCCAGGCCTTCCGCCAGTCCCTCACCTGCCGGTGGGGGCACCTCCAGCACGACGCTCCCGCCGTGCTCCGGGGGCAGCCGCACGGGGGCGACGGCGTCCCACAGGTTGGTGTATTCCACCCTCCGGCGCACCAGTTCGGCGGAGTCGATCAGCAGGTAGCGGGTCGGGGTGACGGCCCGGTTCGCGCCGTCGCGCAAGGTGGAGGTCTCCATCACGGAGATGCCGGTCCACAGCTGGTCGGTGAAGGGCATACCCACTACGGAGATCCAGGGCAGCCGGTCCTGCACGGCCGCCGCGGAGGGCGGATTGCCCAGGCTCGCCGCGATGATGTATTCGGAGAACGTCGCGCGGCGGGGCGCGCCTCCGGTGCAGTGCATCACGTCGTACTCGGCCAGCGAGTCCGCTTTCTTGCCGTACCAGGCCCACAGTGCCTCCACGGTGAACGCGTCGTTCACGGCCGGCCTCCGTTCCGCATACCGAGCAGCAGGGCCACCAGCGGTTCCATGACGTTGTACGGGCTGAGCGGGCCCACGATGCGCTCCTCCCCGTCGACGAAGTTGACGTTCCCGAAGCGCCGCAGGTCGACGGAACCACCGGGCAGGGTGCCGAACCCGATCGCCGAGGAGGTGAAGAAGTGGAGGCGTGAGGGATGGAAGTTGGCGCGCAGCGTCTGCCCCACCAGGCGCATGGTGCTGCCGTGCAGGTCGTCCGCGAGCCAGTCGAAGAAGCCGGCGGGGTCGGACACCACGGGCACTCCGTTCGGCCCGAGGTCGGTCCAGCCGCCGCGCCGGGCCCGGTGGAAGATCTCCGGGTCGTCGAACTTGGTGAGGCAGACGGCGAGGTGGTGCGGGAGATAGGGGCCGTCCAGCCGGTTCTCCTGCATGCAGAGACGGGTGATCCGGGTCAGGGCGCCGTTGAGGAAGGCGAACGAGTCTCTGTCCTTCGCCTCGCGCACCGGGTCGAAGAGGTAGACGAGTCCCTGGGCCCTGGCCAGGTGATCGATGCTCCGGGCGGCGAGGCCGTCGCTCCTGAGGTCCTGGTAGGCGCCGCCGGGCACGTCGAGCACGCTCAGCTCGAACTCCAGCCGGTTCGAAGGCCGTTTGCGCCACAGACGTCGCCTGCCGAAGGCCGTGCCGCTGAGGTCCCCGCGAAAACGCCAGGCGTACGAGCGCACGACCTGGGTGGCCCCGGGGAAGACCTTGTCGATCGCCAGCTCGCGTGCCGTCTCCACCAGGAATGTCTCCGACACGTCGTCGGACGGCACCACCTGCCACCGGCCGTACGGACCGGACGGGTCGAGCGCGGCGAGCCGCAGTGCGCCCAGGAACGTGGTCTTGCCCGAGGACGGGCCGCCCCAGACTCCGATCCGTGTCTCCGCCTCCCCCGCCTGTTGTCCCGGGGTGAACTCGACCGGAGCTGCGTACGCCGGCTCGCTGCCGGTGTAGCCGGCCTCCTCGTCCACCGCGTTGCGCTCGTAGGTCTTGCTCATCATTTCCGACGGTGGGAACCGGGGCTCGTCCGGCTTGTTCTCAGTCATGGTGCTCACTGTCCTTCTGGCTGGGTGGTACCGCCGCCCACGGGTCGACGCGCGCGCCATGGCCGCGGGCGGTCCCGGGGGCCGCCGGTGCGGTGGCGGGGTCGGTCAGCAGCCCGTGGGCCTCGGCGGGGCGTCCCAGGGCGTGGTTGACGCACGAGGCGACGTCTTCGGGTGTGTGTGTCCCGAGGGTGAACAGGTGGTCGCGGCCGAGGTCGCGCCAGATGTGGCGGAGTCGCTCACGGGTCTGGGGACGCCAGCGTCCGGAGGTGTCCACGGCCACCGCATCGCGTACGCCGATGACGGTCAGGTCGGGACAGGCCACCGTACGCAGCCGGTTCAGGGCTTCCTCGTAGTCGTGCCGACCGGGGCAGGGCAGGCTGAGGTCGGACTGCTGGCGGGCGGGGTGGGGCGGCCTGCGGGCCAGCACGAGCAGCAGGTGCCGGGCTCCGTCGCGCCAGTGCCGCCAGTGGGCGGCCGCGTGCAGGGCGTCCTCCAGCGGCGCGCCGTAGTCGTGCTGTACGGGCCGTACGGGGAACCGGCGGACGGCCTCGGCGGCGGCTTCGGCGGAGCCGGGGCCCCAGACGCTCAGCACGGAGTCGCCTTCCGGTTCCGCTCGCACGGGCAGGACCTTGTGGTCCTCGTACCCGACGAGCCCGATCCGCAGGCTCGCCGGGGCCTTGGGGATCTCCCCGCCGGGGCGGCCCGCCCCGGGGTCCGGCGGGCCGGCGGCGCCGAGCCGGTGGAGCACCGACCACAGGAAGCGGACGCGGCGCTCGGACTCGGCCCGGGCACCGCCGAGTTCGAGCAGGAGCAGTACATCGGCGGCGGCTCGGGGCCAGGACGCGTCCGCGTCGGTGGAATGCGGCAGCGTCCGTCCGGTCCGGCTTTCGGTGAACAACTCCGGGGCCGCGAAACGGAGCTGTCCGTAACTGTCGAGGGCGACGGTGACGGTGGTCCGGCGTCCGGGCCGCACCCGCGCACGCCCCGTGCGCAGCACCGGCCAGTCCTCGGTCCGGGCGCCCCTGGCCGTCACCAGCGGAAGGGTGAACACGCCGTCCCGCGTGCGGGAATCGGCGTCGGCATACGGACGGGAATCGCCGTCCGAACGTGCGCCCGTATCCACGCGCGTACTCGCGTTCCCGCGTCCGTCTTCGCCCGCTTCCGCCAACAGCTCGACGGAGGAGAACAGTTCGCCCTCCTCGGGCAGCGTCGTACCGCCCGGGAAGAGGATGCGGGCACCGGTGTCCGCCCCCTGGTCCGGTGAGTTTCCCGGGGCGGGCCGGGTGAGCAGGGCGTAGCCGTGCCGCAGCGGAACCTGGCGGCAGACGCTTTGGACGATGTCGTCCAGGGAGCGCGGGTCGGAGGCGTCAAGGAGGATCCGGGCCGCCGCCGGCGCCCTGGTCGTCAGGACCTGCGCCGCGTAGCCCGGCCAGCGCCATCCATGGGCCTGGCCGACAAGGACCAGCGGCACCGCGCGGCCCTGTGCGCGTGCGGTGTCAAGGGGGGCCAGGGTGGTGGCGAGGGCGCGGCGGACCGCAGGCTCCCACGCCTCGTCGGTGGCCCGGGGCACCCCATGGGTTCCGTAGGGAGGCGTGAGACCGATACCGCCGGCCAGCAGGAAGGCGCGTTCCACCGCCGCCGCGGGCAGCCAGGGCACGAGGTCCGGCCACTGCACGTCGCCGTTCGGGGAGTTGTGCGTCCACCCGGTTCCTTGCGGGCAACGGCCCAGCTCCCGCAGGGCCAGGCCGGCGGTGGAGATGCCGAGGACGCAGACGGCGTCGTACTCGCCGGCCGTGAGCGCGGTGAGCAGGGACACGGCACCGGCTGGGCTGCCTGCCCCGGCGTCCCTCCGCTCCCCCGCGCCGAGCGGGTCGAGGAAGCCGAAGGGGTCGAACGGATCGAGGGAGCCGAAGGGGCCTGGACCGCGTACGGCCGCCGCCGGGGCAGGGCGGATCAGAGGACTCAGCCGGCGGTCGACGGTGCCACCCGGCGTCGCTCCGCGGGAACGGCCGTCGGTCGCCAGGCACCGGGTCGCGAGAACGGCCGCGGACATGTCCCAGGACCAGCAGGCGGCGATCTCCGCTTCCCGTGCCGCCGGACCGGCGGCCGCCGTCGTCTCCGGCTCCCGGCCGCAGACTCCGCACCGCCGTCCGGCACCGCCCGACCAGCAGACGGGGCAGTGTCCGGGGGGCCCGGCGGCGGGGTGCCCGGCATCCCTGGGCCACGGCCGGCCGCGCTCGGGTCCGTCGTGGTGGACGCGTGTCACCCGCGGCGCCCACGGGTCGCAGAAGGGCCCTCGTTCATGGGTGCCGGCCCTGTGTCCGGCCATTTGTCGTTGTGCACGGTTCCCCCTCGGACCGCCGTCCCCGCTGCCACCCCGGGGTACAGAACCCCTGGTCATGGCCTACGAACTGATGATGTGTCAGCGATCGTAGTGGGGCGCTCTCCCCATTATCCGAGGAAAAGGCAGAATCTTTCATTCTCTTTCCTGAAATGCGCGTACATCACATGATGGAGAGATATGACTTGATTTAGCCAGTAGCCGGACGGAGTCCCCCTCCGAGGGCCAGCCGGCGTACCGCGCCGTCGAGTCCGACCGCGATCAGCCCCTCCTCGGCCGGACGCAGTCCCGAGACGGAAGACAGTTCCCAGCGCCTCAGCAGGCGGCCGTCGTCGACGGCGAGCAGCCGGATCCCGCGCTGGTCGGCGACGCACACCGCGGAGCCGTCCACCAGGACGTCCAGGGCACGTGGCGCCGCCCCACCGGTCGCCGGCGCCGTCCACAGCGGGTGGCCGTCCTCGGCGCCCAGCGCGGTGACCGAGCCCTCCGTGGTCGCGACCACGACAGCCCCGTCGCAGCCGACGGCGGCGAGGTGCACGGTGCCGCCGGCCGGCGCCGCCCACACCGTCTCTCCTGTGGCACGGCACAGGGCGGTCACCGTGCCGTCCGCCCCCGGCACGACGACGGCGTCCTCCAGCGCCGTCACCCCCGCCGGGCCGGCGGCACGCGGATGCACGTCCCACAGCCGGCTCCCGTCGTCCATCCGCCGGCACACCACCTGGCCGCGATCGGTGCGGTAGACCACCGTGCCGACGGCGACCACCACTCGTCCCGTCACAACTCCTGCGTCCTCGACGGCCCAGCCGCAGTTCCCGGAACGGAGGTCGAGGACGCGCACGCTCCGTCCCTCGGCGACGAAGAGCCGGTCCGGATCGTCGCCGGGGGCGCCGGATCGGCCCACCGTGTGCACTCCCGCGGAGAACCGGTGCCGTGCGTGCTCGGGACCGGCCGCGGCCGGCCGGACATGGTGCACCGCTCCGTCGGCGGCGCCCAGAACCACCCCGTCCCGCGCCGGGACCAGTCCGCCCCGCACCGGTGCACCGAGGTCCAGGCGCCACAGGGGCCGCCCGCTCCGGTACTCGACGCCGTACAGGACCCCGCCCGCCGTGGCGATCAGCACCATGTCCCCCATCAGCCAGGGGGGTACGCGCAACCAGTCGTGGCAGTGCCAGACCCAGCGCTCACCGGTGGCCGATTCGGGTGCGGGCTCCGCCGCGGATGCCTGCGCCCACTCCGACGCGGGTACGGACGCGGGTGCGGGCACCGGTACCGGAACGGGGGCCGGTACCGGAACGAACGCGGGCACGGTCGGCGCGAGGCCGTCGTCCGCCCGGTTCCCGGGGCTCCACTGTTCCCGGCCCGCTTCCCGGCCCCGGGCCCGCCGGGTTTCCCGCTCCCCCGTCTCCTCCCGCGCCAACTGGTCGGCGCGGGGCCCGATAAGGGCACGCAGCTCGTCCGTATGGCGCCCGAACACATGGAGCGCCGTGGGCGGGTAGGGAATGTGGTCCGCGTCCGTCGCGTGGGCCAGCCCGGCGCGTACGTCGCCCATCGAGGGGCGCTCGGTGTCGGTGAACCGGAGACACGCGGTGACGAGTTCACGCAGCGGGCCGTCGCGCAGGCCGGTGATGTCCGGTGGCTCCGTCAGGGCGCGCAGCCGGATGTCGAACTGGTTGCGTCCGTTGTAGGGGGGATGCCCCGTCGCGGCGAAGAGCAGCGTCGCGGCGAAGGCGAAGACATCGGCGGGCCCCCGGGCGCGGCCGAGGCCGCTCGCCTGCTCGGGAGCGGCGTACTGGAAGCTGCCCATGGCGTCCGCGGTGACGGTCAGGCTGAGGTTGGCGACGAGGCGTACGAGGCTGAAGTCGATGATCCAGGGGCGGGCCGGGGTGACGAGTACGTTGCTCGGTTTCAGGTCCCGGTGGTAGAGCCCGGCGCCGTGCAGGGCGGCCAGCGTGCCGGCCAGGCGGCGGCCGAGGGCGAGCACCGTGGTCTGCGGCAGCGGGCCGGCGTCGTCGACCAGCCGTTGCAGCGAGGGGCCCGGAACGTACCGGGTGGCCAGCCAGGGGCGGCGGGCGGCCGGGTCGGCGTCCAGGAGTTCGGGAATGCCTTCGCCGCCGGCCCGGTCGACGGCCTCGATCTCGCTGTGGAACCGGGGCCTGAGCCGCTCGGACTCGGCGACATCGGTACGGATGATTTTGACCGCGGCGAACCGCCCCCGGCCGCCCGGCTCCTCCTGTCCGAGGAACACCTCTCCGAATCCGCCCGCGCCGATGCGGGACAGCAGCCGGAACCGCCCCAGCCGCCGGGGGTCCTCGCTTCTCAGGATCTCCATCGAGGGCACCGGATCAGGCCTCCCCGTGCATGTCGGTCCGCCGGCCCGTCCGGTGACGCGACCCGTCGTCGCCGGGGAACGAGGCGGGGGCGGTGCGCCGGGCGAGCGCGCGCAGCAGGCCGTCGGTGCCCAGTTCCTCCCGCAGCATCCGCAGCCGGGCCCGCGCCACGTAGCAGGAAGTCGCCGAGCGCCGGTGTGGCGCGGATCAGCAGGGCGCCCCGGTGCCGCCGGACCACCGGACGGGCCATGTGCTGCGCCGTGGGCCAGGCGACGGCCCGGGCCCTGTCGCCCGCGCCGAGGGCGGCCCCACCCAGACGCTTTTCCACGGCACGCCACAGCCTGTCGCGTTCCGCGGCGGACACGAGCACGGGGCCCCCGCTCCGTTCCCGGAGCCTGATGTACACGGCGGTGCCGGACCGTGCGACCAGGTCGTGCGACGCCCTTGCGGCGAGAAAGGGAAGGGCCGCGACGAATTCCTGGGCACGCAGCAATTCCGTGACGGCTGCATGGAATTGCTCGCCGGGTTCGCCTGCCGGAATCAATTCCCCGACTTCGGGATCGTCCGGCATGGCACCGATACGCGTCCTCGGCAGGTCCAGCGCCCTCGGCGAAGGGGCGGACGCGTCGCCGGGTGCCGCCAGGACCGCCGTCCGGATCTCGTAGAGCGGGTCGTCGTGCAGCCGGGCCCACGCCGCCCGCTCCGCATCCGACCAGGCCACTCCATGTCCGTCGGGGGCCCAGGCAGGTCCCATGCCGTCCGGCACGTCGGTCTCGTCCGCCGGATTCACGCCGCGGACGTCACCCCATGAACATGTCTCCACCACGGTGTCCGGCAGTATTTTCCGGAAACCGTCCCCGATCCTGTCGAGCGCTTCCTGTTCACGTTTCGACCGAACGTCCGTTCCGTAAAAGAACGGAATCGTCTTCATTTTTCTTCGCACATGCCCCCCGCCCCGATGCCGCGACCATGAACACCGCGACGGCCGCCAACGGTAGCGCGACACAAGGAACCATCTCCGCATGTTCCTTGAATTCGTCCCACCTGGGCGAGGAGTTACGTATTCAGAAAAACAATGAAGTCATTCGATCAAGAACGGACAGAGTGGCGCTTTCGGTGTCGGGTCCACGAGGGGAGTGTGGTGCCGAGGCCCGGTCAGGGCATAGCCGATGGCCGGCCCGGGGCGGGCGCTCCGTCGCACCCACCCCGGGCTGGCCGGGCCCGGGTGTCAGCCCGCCGGGACCTGCGCCACGAGGTCCAGAGCGATGTCTGTGATCATGTCCTCCTGGCCGCCGACCATCTTGCGGCGCCCTACCTCGACGAGGATCGCGCGGGTGTCGATGCCGTAGCGCTCGGAAGCCCGTTCGGCATGGCGCAGGAAGCTGGAGTACACGCCCGCGTAGCCGAGCGTCAGCGTCTCCCGGTCGACCTGCACCGTGCGGTCCTGCAGCGGCCGTACGAGATCGTCGGCGGCGTCCATGAGGGGGAACAGGTCGCAGCCGTGGTCCCATCCCATGAGGTCGGCGACCGCGATGAACGCCTCCAGCGGGCAGTTGCCCGCCCCCGCGCCCTGGCCCGCGAGCGAGGCGTCGACGCGGGTGACGCCGTTCTCGACGGCGACCACGGTGTTGGCCACGCCGAGGGCGAGGTTGTGGTGGGCGTGGATGCCGAGTCCGGTGGCCGGGTCGAGGACGTCGCGGTAGGCCCGGACGCGGTCCCGGACCCCGTCCATGGTGAGCCGGCCACCGGAGTCGGTGACGTAGACGCAGTGGGCGCCGTAGGACTCCATGAGCTTGGCCTGGCGGGCGAGTTCGGCCGGCTCGGCCATGTGGGACATCATCAGGAACCCCGCGACGTCCATACCCAGCTCGCGCGCCGCCGCGATGTGCTGGGCGGAGATGTCCGCCTCGGTGCAGTGCGTGGCGATCCGTACGGAGCGGATACCCAGGGAGTGGGCCCGCTCGAGGTCGTGGACGGTGCCGATGCCGGGCAGCAGGAGCGTCGTGGGTATGGCGTGCCGGGTGGCGCCAGCCACCGCTTCGATCCATTCCCAGTCGGTGTGGGCGCCGACGCCGTAGTTGATGCTGGAGCCGGCCAGGCCGTCACCGTGGGCGATCTCGATCGCGGCCACGCCGGCCGCGTCCAGCTCGGCGGCGATGGCGCGGGCCTGGTCGACGGTGTAGCGATGGCGGACGGCGTGCATGCCGTCCCGCAGGGTCACGTCCTGCACGTACAGGGCGGGCTGCTGCTGTGCGGTCATCGGGAGACCACCTCCGACGTGTGGTGGGCGGCCATGCGCTCCGCGGTACGCAGCGCGGCCGAGGTCATGATGTCGAGGTTGCCGGCGTAGGACGGCAGGTAGTGGGCGGCGCCTTCGACCTCGAGGAACACCGACACCCTTGTCGCGTCCGGGGTGCGGGAGCCGGCGGGGAGGAGGGAACGCAGCGGGTCGTCGGCGGTGACCCGGTCGAACTGCACGGCCTGCTTGAGTCGGTAGCCGGGGACGTAACCCTGGACCCGGGCGACCATCTCCTGCACCGAGTCCCTCACCGCGGTGTCGTCGCATTCGCCCACCAGGCAGTGGACGGTGTCGCGCATGATGAGCGCGGGTT
Organism: Streptomyces sp. NPDC005774; assembly: GCF_042871645.1. Lineage (NCBI taxonomy): Bacteria > Bacillati > Actinomycetota > Actinomycetes > Kitasatosporales > Streptomycetaceae > Streptomyces > Streptomyces sp. NPDC005774. The sequence continues at coordinate 61,209 of NZ_JBIAIV010000039.1, forward strand.
CGGCGGGGTTGAGGATGATGATGGCCTTGCCGCGGGCCGCGCCGCCGACCTGTTCGATGGCGGACGACGTGGTCTCGGTGAACTCGTCGATGTTGGCCCGGGTGCCCGGTCCGGCCGAGCGGGACGCGATGGATGCGACGATCTCGCCGTAGTGCACGGGCGTGACCGCTCCGACCGCCGCGACGACGGGAATGGTGGCCTGGCCGCCGCAGGTGACCATGTTGACGTTGGCGGCGTCGAGGTGGTCGGCGCCGTTGACCGGCGGCACCACGTAGGGGCCCAGTGCGGCGGGGGTGAGGTCGACGAGTGTGCGGCCCAGGGGGCGCAGTACGTCCTCGTGGTGGCGGTGGGCTCCGGCCGAGGTCGCGTCGAAGACGATGTCTATGTCGGCGAACTCGTCCATCCTCACCAGCCCTTCCACCCCTTCGTGGGTGGTGGCGACCTTGAGGCGGCGCGCGCGGGCCAGGCCGTCGGAGTCCGGGTCGATGCCCGCCATGGCGGTGATCTCCAGGCTCTCGGAGAGCCGCAGCACCTTGATCATCAGGTCGGTGCCGATGTTGCCGGAGCCGATGACCGCTACTTTGGTCCGCCTCGCGGGGGCCGTGTTCGTCGTGGAGGCCGTGCTCGTCACTGGTGTGCTCCCTCGTCCGGGGTGTCCTGAGTGTCGGTGGTGTCCGGTGCGAACGAGACCTGTACGGAGCCGAGCCCGGAGATATCGGCGTCGAAGTGGTCGCCGGGAGCGGCCACGGCCATGGGCCCCAGGGCGCCGGTGAGGACGATGTCCCCCGCGCGCAGCGGATCTCCGGCGGCGGCGAGTACGTCCGCCAGCCAGACGGCGGCGTTGAGCGGGCCGCCCAGGCAGTCGCGCCCCGAGCCGCTGGACACCTCCTCCTCGTTGCGCAGCAGCGTCATCCGCACGTCCCTCAGGTTCACCGCGGTCAGCGGCACGGGGGTGCCGCCGAGAACGAAGAGGCCCGAGGAGGCGTTGTCGCAGACCGTGTCGACGATGGAGATGTCCCAGCCGCTGATGCGGCTGTCGACGATCTCCAGAGCGGGCAGGGCGAAGTCCACCGCGCGCAGTACGTCGGCGACCGTGGGCCCGACGAAGGGAAGATCGGCGCCGAGGACGAGTGCCACTTCGGCCTCGACCTTGGGCTGGAGCAGCCTCCGGGCGGGGACCGTTCCGCCGTCGGGGACGGCCATGTCGGACAGCAGTGCCCCGAAGTCCGGCTGGTCGACACCTAGTTGCTTCTGCACGGCCGGCGAGGTGAGGCCGATCTTGCGGCCCACGATCCTACGGCCGTCGGTGAGGCTGCGCCGCACGTTGAGACGCTGCACCTCGTAGGCGGTGTCGATGTCGTCGGCGTCGAGGAGCGTGCGCACAGGCGGACATGTCACGCCTGTGCGCGCGGCCTGCTTCAGGATGTCGGCCGCCTTCAGGATGGGACCGGGCGGCGGGTCGTACAGGGGAGGCGTTGTCATGTTGCCCTCGGGGAGTGCGTCGGAAGGGTGGTTCCAGAGGTTCGGGACCGGGGTCCGGCGGGTGCGGTGGTTCCGGTATAGACAGCGGGGCGCAACTCTGACAATCATTGTTCCGTGACACGGAACAATGATCAGGGCAACATGCTGGACAAAGCGGTATCCATCCTGAATTGCTTCGACAGCGTCGGCGGCTCGTTCCGGCTGACGGAACTCTCGGACCGTACGGGGCTGCCGAAGGCCACGGTGCACCGGCTGACCGCGGATCTGGTCCGTCTCCAGCTGATGGAGAAGGAGGGCAACGCCTACCGTCTCGGCGGCCGGCTCTTCGAACTGGGCAGTCTGGTTCCGCGCCGGCACGGCCTGCGGGAGACGGCCCTGCCCTTCCTCCAGGATCTCTACGAAGCCACCCACGAGACGGTGCACCTCGGTGTGCGCGAAGGACGGGAGGTGGTCTACCTGGAGCGCATCCACGGCCATGACCGGCTGCCGCTGCCCTCACGGGTGGGCGGACGTCTCCCGCTGAGCTGCACCGGCGTGGGCAAGGCGCTGCTGGCCTTCTCCGGCCCCGAGCTGGTGGACGCGGTGCTGGGTGAGACTCCCCTGCCGCAGCTCACCCGCTACTCGACGTCCGACCCCGACCGGCTGCGGACCGCCATCGAGCAGGCGCACGTCTCCGGTCTGGCGTACGAGGAGCAGGAGGCCGCCCTCGGAGTGAGCTGCATCGCCGCTCCCGTCTTCGACGGCAGCGGTACGGCCGTCGCCGCCCTGTCCGTCGCCGTACCGCGCGCCCGTTTCCAGCCGGCGCAGCTCGCCCCCGCCGTACGCACCGCGGCGCTGGGCCTGTCCCGCGCACTGCGTGCCGACAGTGCGGAACGACGGCCGTCCGCGCAGCACACGCTCATGGCCCTGCGCGCCGAGGCCGGCCGGGGCGACGGCCGCCAGGGGGCCTCGCGTCCCGGATGACCGGGGAAGGGACTCGCATGACCCGGGAAGGGAGTCGCACGATGACCGTATGCCCGGAACGCAGCATCTCCTGTTGCTCGTGCCACTGGTTCCGACGGTCCTCTCGGCGACCGCTTGCCGGCAGACGGACGGCGGTACGACGCCCTTCGGCAGCGCTTCGGGCCGCGCGCCGATCAAACTGCGTACCGGTGAGGCCGTGTACTGGCAGGCCGGACACGCCCCACGCCACCGGCCGACACCCGGACACCGGGCCGGGCCCGCCCGCACTCCTGACGGGCCCGGCCCGGTTTCGCCCTCTTCTCAGGTCGTCATGTGACCGTACGCGTCTCCTGGTCGGGCGCGGCCGAGCCTTCCATGATCACCTCGGAACGTCGGCCTCCCCGGTCCATCAGGCCACCCGTGAAGGCCAGGCCGAGGCCGGCCAGAGCAAGAGCCGCACCGGCCAGGCTGGGCGCGGCCCAGCCCCAGCCGGCCGAGATGACCAGGCCGCCGATCCAGGCCCCGCCCGCGTTGGCCAGGTTGAACGCGGAGTGGTTGGAGGCCGCCGCCATCGTCGGAGCGTTCTTGGCCTTGGCCATGAGCAGCATCTGGACGGGCGTGGTGATGAGAGAGCCCATCGCACCGATGACGGTGATCGTCAACAGGGCGGGCACAAGGCTGTGCACGGTGAAGTAGAACGTCACCAGTGCCGCGGCGAGCAGAGCCAGGCCCGCATACAGCGTCGGCCGCAGGGCACGGTCCGTGAGCGGGCCGGCGATCAGTGTGCCGAGCGTCATGCCGACGCCGTAGAGCGCGAGGACCAGGGTGGTCGAGGAGTTGGATATGCCCGTCAGATTCGTCAGCATGGGCACCAGGTAGCTGTAAACGGCGAAGAACCCGCCGAACCCGACCACGGCGACGGCCATGCCGATCGCGACCTGCCTGTTGCCCATGGCCCGCAGCTCGGTCCGGACGCCGGACTGCCGGCCCCGTGGCTGGTGGGGGACGAAGCAGGCCAGCATGAGGAGGGCGACGAGTCCGATGGCGGTGACCGCCCAGTAGGCGGACCGCCAGCCCAGCTGCTGCCCGAGGGCCGTGCTGGCCGGGACTCCGACGATGTTGGCGACGGTGAGGCCGAGGAACACCTTCGAAACGGCACGGGCCGCGCGCCCCGGGGCGACCAGTCGTGAGGCGACGACGGCGCCCACGCCGAACAGCGCTCCGTGCGGCAGACCCGCCAGGAACCGCGCGGCGAAGAGCAGGCCGAAGTCGGGCGCGAGCGCGGACGCGGCGTTGCCGACCACGAACAGCCCCGACAGGAGCAGGAGCAGCCGCTTGTGGGGTATGCGCGCGCCGATGCCCGTCAGCAGAGGCGCACCGACGACGACACCGAGCGCGTAGGCGGAGACGAGGTGGCCGGCGTGCGGCACGGACACGCCGACCCCGTCGGCGATCTGGGGCAGCAGTCCCATCGTGGCGAACTCGGTCGTGCCGATGCCGAACGCGACGACAGCCAGGGCCAGCAGAGCCAGCGGCATGGTGCAGAAAACCTTTCGAAGACAACGGTCCGGGAGCGGGGGGAACGGTTTCGGGCCCGACCACGAGTGGCGTTGCCGGCCTGGTGGACCGAACAGCGGCGGGCCGGTTGCGCCGAGCGCAGGCCGTGCGTCTCCGGACGGCCTGCCGGACCGGCTTCGCGGACGGTCGGCGTGACCGCGCGGAGTGGGGAGCATGAGGGACACGGCCGTACGAGAGCCTCGCTACGGGGTTCTGTGCCGGTGCCCGGCGCAGTGTCTCCCGGCCGGGCCGCGCCGTGCCGGCACCGTCTCGTCGTGCGAGACGGCTGAAGCCGGCAAGCGCTCGGCGGAGGACGTACGGAGTTCCATGGTTCGTGACTCTCGGAGAGTGCGGCGACCGCCCGAGACGGGGCGAACCTGCGGGGACGAGCTGAGGAGGCGCGGGCCTCGACGGTGAGGCGGGCCGCCCAGGACCGTAACATCGATTCGATCTGTATATCGATTCGCTGGGAAGTGGAAGAAGGACCGCGCGTGCGGTTCCGTCGGCCGAGCGCGATCCGTCAGTGATCCCGGCGGGCGTTGAGCCGGGCGGCCTGGCGTGTCAGGTGGTCGCGTTCGGCGAGGTTGGGCGCTTTCCGAGCCGCCTCGGCGTACAGGCGTGCCGCCGTCGCGAGGTCGCCGTCGCGTTCGTGGAGGTACGCGGAAACCGCGGTGTGGCGGGGCAGTGAGTCGTCCAGCGCCACGAGCGCCGCCAGGCCCGCGCGCGGTCCGTCGGCCTCGCCGACGGCCACCGCGCGGTTGAGCCGGACGACCGGACTGTCGGTCAGGCGCGTGAGCTCGTCGTACCACTCGACGATCTGCACCCAGTCGGTCTCCTCGGCGGTGTGGGCGTCGGCGTGGAGGGCCGCGATGGCGGCTTGGGCCTGGAACTCGCCCAGCCGGTCGCGGGCCAGGGCCGCCTGCAGGATCCCGACACCCTCGGCGATCGACGTGGTGTCCCACCGGCCGCGGTCCTGCTCGGCGAGCGGCACCAGGCTGCCGTCGGGTGCGATCCGCGCGGCGCGCCGGGCGTGGTGGAGCAGCATGAGGGCGAGCAGCCCCGCCACCTCGGGGTGGTCGATCACGACCGCGAGCTGCCGGGTGAGCCGGATGGCCTCGGCGGCGAGGTCGACGTCACCGGAGTAGCCCTCGTTGAAGACCAGGTAGAGGACACGCAGCACGGTGGCGACGTCGCCGGGCCGATCGAACCGCACGCCGGAGACGGTGCGTTTGGCCCGGCTGATGCGCTGCGCCATGGTCGCCTCGGGCACCAGGTAGGCCTGGGCGATCTGGCGGGTGGTGAGCCCGCCGACGGCGCGCAGCGTGAGCGCGACCGCGGACGACGGCGTCAGCGACGGGTGGGCGCACAGGAAGTAGAGCTGGAGCGTGTCGTCCGCCGAAGGCGCGGGTCCGGGCGGCGGCTCCTCGTCGACCCGGTCCTCGCGCCAGCGGCGGGCGGTGTCCGCCCGGGTCGCGTCGAGGAACCGGCGCCAGGCCACGGTGACCAGCCAGCCCTTCGGGTCGTGCGGTGGGGCGGTCGGCCAGACGCGGACCGCCTCGACCAGCGCGTCCTGCACGGCGTCCTCGGCCGCCGCGAAGTCGGCTCCGCGGCGGCCGAGGATCCCGAGTACGCACGGCGTGAGACTCCGGAGCAGGTCCTCGTTCACCTCGGCCGTCATTCCCGTCATCATTCCCGTCGTGATGTCCGTCGTCATTCCGTGATGGTGGGCGGCGCGGTCAGGAACGGGCGTACCTCGAGCCATTCGTGGATCGGCTTCCCGCCCGCTCCGGGAGCGGCCGACAGTTCCCCGGCCAGCTCGACGGCGCGCTCGTAGCTGTCGACGTCGATCACCATCCAGCCGGCGATGAGGTCCTTGGTCTCGGCGAACGGGCCGTCGGTGACCGGCGGCCGGCCCTCGCCGTCGTACCGGACGAACGTCCCCTCGGGGGCGAGCGCCTGACCGTCGACGAACTCACCGGTTCCTTCGAGCCTGGCGGCGAAGTCGTTCATGTACTGCACGTGGGCCGAGATCTCCTCCGGCGTCCACCGGTCCATGGGCACGTCGTTGACCGCGGCCGGGGCGCCCCGGTAGTGCTTCAGCAGCAGGTACTTGGCCATCGTGCTTCTCCTCGGTGCTGGTGCGACCCCTTTCGGTCGCGTTCACTGCGGGGACGGAACCGGCCACGGGTTCTCGACATCCACGCCCAAAATCTTTTGGGCTCTCCCTGATACGCAACGCCCACCGGTGGCCATCGTCCCGGGCCGGCACAGCTTCCGCGCGCCGAAGGACCAGGATCACCACAGCTCGGCTGTGTCCGTCGACGCAGATGCGTTGTGAAGACCTGCCGGTCACCAGCGGTGGACGACACTCCCCCGGCAGACCACCGGTACCGCGTCGTACGCCACCGCGCGGCCGTACTCGTCGAGGGCCGGGCTGCGAGGTTCCCTCTCCTCGGCCGCCACGAAGACGATGCGCCGGCCGTCATGGCTCAGAGACGGCCTGACGACCTGCTGCTTTTCGTCTCTGCCCCGTTGATGGCAACACGGAGCAGCACCGGGAGATCACATCGGGTGGAGAGTTGGGAGGAACCTGCCCGCACGAGCCACCGGCCGCGCCGCCGATCACCGCGAACAATCACTCACAGTGCTGGAGATGTCCGTCCCTGGCCCGCCCTTCGTGAGGCTACGACAAGCCATCCGACCAGCGCGCCGACCGCGTACCAGAACAGGTCCGGTGCGTTGAAGGTGGAACCGAGGATCAAACGGGCAGCAGTGCTGTGCCGGGAGAGCTCTGCCGGCAGTTCACTGAGCTGCAAGAACTCGATCCCCCAACTGACGGCCAGCGCGAGCGCGCCGGCTTTCCATGCCGTCACCCTCGGCGCCACCAGGACGACGAGGGCGACGAGCAGGAGGGTGTACAGGGCGTCCCCGCCGTACTTGGCCACCTCTCCCACCGCCACGGCCCTGAGACCCAGCCCCGCGCCAACGGTCGCCAGCGCGGCCCCGGCCGCCGAAAGACGCATCCGGTTCGTCCCGCTGCCGGCACCTGCACCGGTTCTGGAAGGAGAGGCCATACGATCATTCTGCTGGACGTCTGGTCCTCGCCCCGACAGACGCCCGCCCCACCGGGCTACGGACGCTTGGCCGTGCAGGGCCACCTCACCAATTTTTCGACCGCTGCCGCCGTCGCCCGTGCCCTGCGCCTCCGAAATGTCGACATCCCGGGCCAGGCGGTGCACCCAGCCGCACTCGCGGAACCAGCGCAACACCAGCACGGTCTGGTGTCCGTTCCCGTCGCAGACGGACAGGTCAACCCGCTGGAGACACCGGTGCTGCTCACCTCCACCCTGTCGGCGTTCCGCGTCGCCGATGCCCTCGTCGGCAGGATGCCGCAGCGGCCGGGACGCGAAGAGGTGCGGAGTCTCAATCCCCTCGTGGGGAGTGCGATGACGGCCTCCTTTCCGGCATTCGCGCACGGCCCGGCCACGAGGAGCGTGTTCGGGCCGCCCTCGGCGGAGCGTCCGGCGGGAGGTCGCTGGTACGGGGCACGGTGCGGCCGATGCATGTGGGAATGCCGGGTGAACTCAGCCGGTACCCGTCTGGCGCGGGCCTCGCTCAGGATCAGGACGTGGTGGGGAGGGCTTCGCGACGGATGGTGCCGATCACTCCCTCGCAGCGCACGTTCATCCGCGGCGCCCGGGGTGCGCTGAGCAGCACCTCGGCCTCCTCCGCAGCACGGTGTCCAGATGGAAGAAGTCCGCGGCCACGATGCTGTCGGCCTGCGCGGTCAGGGAATCGCGCCAGGTCGGGCCGGTGCGGCGTGGGGCCGGGCCGAGGCCGGCGGCGTTGAGGATCTCCCACACGGCAGAGGAGACAATGGGGCGCCCGAGCCGGGCGAATTCTCCCTGGACTCTCCGGTGCGCCCACCGCGGGCTCTCGTGCGCCAATTGCATCGCCAGGCACTTGAGAGCGGCCGCGGTGGGCGGGCGACCGCTGCCTCAGGCCTCGATGACGGTGACCGTCGCAGTGGTGCCGTCCACCTCGATGAGCGCGCCGTCCCTGATGCGAGCGGACGCGCGGGTGGCCGAGACCACGCAGGGGATCCCCAGTTCGCGACTCACGATCGCGGCGTGCGAGAACGGGGCACCCACGTCGACCACCACAGCGGCGGCGGGCACGAACAGCGGCGTCCACGCCGGATCGGTGATCGGCGCAACGAGGATCTCACCCGGCTCGAGGGTGGACGCGTCATCCGGCGAGGTGAGCACCCTGGCGCGCCCGCGGGCGACACCGCCGCAGCCGGGCACTCCCTGAATGACCGTGCCGGCCCCGGCCCGCTCGACGGGCCGGTCCGAACGGCGCGGCCAGTTCTCGACCGGATCCGGCTGACCCACCACGACGAAAGGTGGCTCCCGGTCGAACAGGTCCTTGTACACCCGCTCCCGCTCGGCCAGCACCTCGGTGAAGCTGCCCGGGTCGGCGAGGAAGGCGTCCAACTCCTCAGCGAAGAGCATGAAGATCTGCAGCGGCGAGCGCAGCGCACCCGACTCGTGAAAACGCTTGCCCAGCTCCAGCGCGGGCAGGCGCAGCTCGTGCATCAGCATGGCGCAGGACGTGCGGCCGCGTTCCCTGCCACGCAGCCACAGGGCCGCGGCCTTCAGCGCCACCTCGAACTGACCCAGCGCCTCCTCGTTTCCCTCCAGGAGGGCGCGCACCTGTGCCGTGGCCTCTTCGCGCTGTGCGGCCCGCTGAGCGTTCTTGGTGTTGGGCGCCTCGTCGTCGGGTACGTTGCGCATGCGATCCACCGCGGACAGCACGGGCGTGGGTTCGACCCCCCATGTCGTGGCCCGGATCTCCCACTCCGACGGACCGCGAAAGTCCCAGTCGGACAGGAAGGCGTCGAGCCTGTCGGCGAACGCGGCGACGGCCGGGACGGCCGATTCCTTGATCCGCCGGTACAGGTCCTTCAGGGGCACCGACTCGAACAGAGCGGCGACCTCGTGGTCCGCCGCCAGCCGGGACAGCTCCCACATCCCCGTCGACGGCCCGGTGGAATCCACGTCCCCGATGCCGGCGACGAGCGTCAGCGAAAGCTCCGGTCTCCCCACGGCCTCGGCGAGCTGCGCGATCGCGCCCAGCCCGACACCGGACTTGAGGCTGGCCTCGATGTGCCGTTTCAGCAGGGGCCGCAGAACACCCGCGAAGGACGTGATGCGGGCGCGCAGCTCAGCGTCGGTGAGCGCACTCATGTCCGGCCGGGTCTTCCGGATCTCCTCCACGGTCTGCCGGTCGGCGTCGTAGTCCGCGAGGCCGCGGAGCAGGCCGGACGCGATCCGGCCTCGGTCAAGATCTGGTCCTGCTACGCCACGGTGACCGACGAACTCGACGAGCGGACCTTCGTCAAGAAGACCGTCGGCCGCCTGGCCACCTACCTCCAGGTCTACGGCGACCTGCTGGTCTCCACCAACCAGTGGGACCCGGCCCTGCTGGAGCGGTTCCGGACCTCCGACGTCGTCAACGAACTCGGCGGATGGGCCGACGCCGTCGGCACTCCGGAGCAGTACGAACGCATCCGGAAGGTCTTGCCGGCCGAGTGGCTCGACTGTGCCGCCACCGGCACCCCGGCGGAGTGTGCTGACAGGGTCCGCCGCCAGTTCGACCTCGGTGTCGACGGCGTGATCATGCACGGCGCCACCCCCACCGAACTTCGCTCCGTCGTCGAGGCCTACCCGGACACTGCCTCCAAGGCTGGTGAAACCTCATGAACCAGAATGTCGATCAACGCATCGCGACCGTGACGTCCGAGGACCTGACCGCGGTGTTCCGCTCCTCGGGCCGCCTCTCTCCCGAGGAGCGCCTCGGCCAACTGGAGATCACGCCGGTCGGGACCGGCCAGATGGCCGACACCGTCCGCTGCATCCTCACGGATCCGGTCCCGTCACGGATCCCGGCCTCGTGTGTCGTGAAGCTCCCGGTCGGCGAGGGCCAGACCGCCCTGACCGCCCGGACCGCAGGCGTCTATGACCGCGAACTACGCTTCTACCAGGAACTGCTGCCCGAGCTCTCCGGCCTTCAGTGCCCGGAGTTCTTCGGTTCGTTCCTCGTCGACGGCGAGCCCGCGCTCGTCCTCGAGGACATCCGGGACGCCGTCCCCAGCAACCAGATCCTCGGCGCCGTCGGCCATCAGCCCCGGCTCGCGGTCGACCAGCTCGTCAACATCCAGGCCCGGTGGTGGAACGACGAGGCGTTCGGCGCCCAGGACTGGCTGCAGCGCCGGGCAGGAGCCCCGATTCCCGATCGCAGGCGACGCTACCTCGCCGCCTGGGACAAGGTGAAGGACACGGTCGCCGCCGAACTCGAGCCCGGGGCGGCCGAGGTGATCGAGGAGTTCGGTCACGCCTGCGACGCGTGGTCGCAATCCTACGACGGCCCGTTCACGCTGGCACACCACGACTACCGCCTCGACAACATGCTCTTCGCCGATGACCGGGTCTGGCTGCTTGACTGGCAGACCCTGGGGTGGGGTCCGCCGTCGTGGGACCTGGCCTACTTCATCGGGTCCTCGCTGTCGGTCGAGCAGCGCCGCAGCAGCGAGTCCGAACTGGTGGTTCGTCATGCCCGGCAGCTTCGCGACGCCGGTATCGAGGGCTGGACCGACGAAGTGGCGTGGAACTCCTACCGCGCCATGGCCTACAGCACCCTGCTGCTGACCATGCCCGCCGCCGGGGAACTGCGCAGCAACGAGCGCGCCAAGCGGATGTTCACCGCAATGTGGAACCGCACCGCGGCCATGGCCCGTGACCTGGAGTCGCACGAGTTCCTCACTGCCGCAAAGCCTCAGGAGTCCCCCGCATGTTGAGCAGTCACGACGACCATCTCGTCCACCAGACCTCGGCGCCGGTCCTGCAGCCGGCGAACGGCGACCCGGCCTTCTACGAGCGTTACTACGCCACGATGTTCGCCCCGGACGCCTCGGCCCATCTCGGTTTCGGACTCAGTGTCTATCCCAACACCGGAGTGATCGACGCGGCTCTGAGCGTCTCGCGCGACGGCGTGCAGGAATCGGTTTTCGCCTCCGGCCACCTGCCCCCGGACCAACGCGTCTCCCACGTCGGGCCGCTCAGGATCGAGGTGCTCGAATCACTGCGGAGCATCCGGGTGGTCCTCGAGGAGACCGATGGCCTGGCCGCGGACATCACCTTCGTGGCCGAGAGCACGCCGCTCGAGGAGCAGCGGCTGATCCGCACCCGGGGCACGACCGTCGCCTCGGACCGTACCCGTTTCGTCCAGTTCGGCTCGTGGAACGGCTCCTTCAGCATCCACGGCGAGAGGGTCGAGTGCGCCCGCTGGCACGGCGTACGCGATCGTTCCTGGGGTATCCGCCGCCAGGCCACCGCTGCCGATGTCGCCTCGAAGAGCATCAAACCCATCTATGCCGTGTGGAGTGTCCTGCACTTCCCGGACTCGTTCCTCCAGACCACGTTGCACGAGGCACCCGACGGGGTCAGCCACGTCCGGATGGCGATGCGCGCGCCGCGCGTCGCACCCGATGAGGTGCAGATCAACGCACCGGTGGAGCGCACGGACGACGTCCGGGTCGGGATCGCCTACCGCCCCGGCACCCGCAGGCCGAAGACCGCGCGGATCGAGGTCGGTCCCCGTGGCCCGATGCACTTCACCGTCGAGGTGGAGCCCCGTACGACCTTCCAGATGATGGGGCTGGGCTATTACCACCCCGAGCGCGGCCACGGCCGCGACCACGGTGGCGAGTCGGTGGTGCGCGAGAGCTGGAAGCCCGAGGACCTCGATCCGCTCACCCTCAACACGGTGCACGCCCAGCAGCTCTCGGTGGTGCGCCGCTCGGACGGTGTGCAGGGGATCGGTATCTTCGAGCACCTCGCCATGGGCCCGCACCAGCCGAGCGGACTCCCCGAGGGCCTCGCCCCCGCTCAGTAGGGTCGGGGGGCTGGCGCGGTGGCTCCCGCTCCGTTTCCAGCCCCCGCCGCTTCAAACCGTACGTGCGGTTCTCCCGCACACGGTCTTCCGACACCGTTCACCAACTGGCGTGCGCCCTCGCCCTGTGTACGTATACCGGTAAGACGGTAGATGAAGTTTCCCCGTGATCTTGGACATGGTTGATTCACGCCGCGAGGATGTGCTCGGGTCCTGTCCCGTCGTAGCGTTGACGTGTCTCGTGAGGCGTGAGGTGGCCCCGGCGGGGATGTTCGCGCAGGCGCCGTCGGTTGTGGAAAGTCTCGATGAAGATGAAAATGTCGGCCCGTGCAGTGGCACGGCCGGTCCGGACGCGGGTGCCGATTCCCTCCTTGAGGACGGCGAGGAAGCTCTCCGCTGCGGCGATCCGTCCCATGCTCTGTCGCAGCTTCAACTTTTCTACTCGAGTGCGGAATCGAGCTGAGGTGTGCGCAGACCCGCAGTCGGTGTGGGTGATGCAGCCGGGTTCCAGGTGACCCCGGCCGGCGGCCATGTCCAGGGCGTCGACGACGAGGTCGGCGCGGTGGTGATCGGCCATCGAGTAACCGATGTCCGGCCGAGCCGGGCACTTTCGTCACCTGAGCTCGTCCTCGACAAGGCGTCGTAGCGTGGGAATCAACGCGTCGATGTCCTGCCCGGTCCGGAATGCTACGACGGTGGTGCCGCGCCCCGTCTCAGGCGGGGAACCAGGGGCTGGAAAGAGAGCGAGTACCTCGTGCATCGCTCCATCGATCTCTGCGACCGGGTCGGGGGACTCGCCTCGCAGCCATCGGCGGAGCACGTGGTTGTGGGCCGCGACCACGGACGCGGCCATGAGTTCGGCCCTCAGCGAGGCCGACTCGGTGGAGTCTCCCATCCAGTCCGCGATGAACTCGCGGAACAGCCGCTGGTAGCGGGCCACGCTGGCGATCTCGCGGTCGCGGAGGGCGGCGACCTTGCTGGTGAGTGCGTGCCGCCGGCGCGCGAGGTCGCCCTCGTCTAGGTAGTGCAGCAGCACCAGGCGGACTGCGTCGGAGACGGCGACCAGGGCGGTGCTGTGACTCGAGGTCGTCAGCCGGTCCCTGATCTGCTCCAGCAGCCGGTCGTGGTCGGGGAAGATGACGTCTTCCTTGGACCGGTAGTGCCGGAAGAACGTGGTGCGCCCCGTGCCGGCCCGTTCGGCGATGTCGTCGACGGTGGTCTGCTCGTATCCGCGCTCGTCGAAGAGGGCGAACGCGGCGTCCGCGAGTCGGATTCGCGCAGGTGGCTTACTCATGAGCACCCATCCTTCCCCGTCTTACCGCCCGGAGGCCACTTGCCCCCACCGATGGCACCAAGTACCGTTCGAGAGACATTGAGTACCAGAGGAGGTCGACGTGGGTTCCTTGGCACGCAGCGAATCCGGCCTGCCGATTCATCCGGTCCACGACGGCCGGACGCTGACAGACTTCGACGCGGATGCCAAGCTGGGCGCCCCGGGCCAGTTCCCGTTCACCCGCGGCGTGTACCCGTCGATGTACACCGGCCGGCCGTGGACCATGCGGCAGTACGCCGGGTTCGGCACCGCGAAGGAGTCCAACGCGCGCTACCACGAGCTGGTCGGCGCCGGCACCGGCGGCCTGAGCGTGGCCTTCGACCTGCCGACGCAGATGGGCTACGACTCCGACGAACCCCTTGCCCAGGGCGAGGTCGGCAAGGTCGGCGTGGCGATCGACTCCATCGAGGACATGCGCATGCTGTTCCAGGGCCTGCCACTCGACAAGGTGTCGACGTCGATGACGATCAACTCTCCCGCCTCGACGCTGCTCCTGCTGTACCAGCTGGTCGCGGCCGAGCAGGGCGTCGCGGGCAAACAGCTGACCGGGACGATCCAGAACGACGTGCTCAAGGAATACATCGCCCGCGGCACCTACATCTTCCCGCCCAAGCAGTCCCTGCGGCTGACCAGCGACATCTTCGCCTACTGCCATCGAGAGCTGCCGCGCTGGAACACCATCTCCATCTCCGGCTACCACATGGCCGAGGCCGGAGCCACGCCCGCACAGGAGATCGCGTTCACCCTCACCAACGCCAAGGAGTACGTGCGCGCCGCGATCGCCACCGGCCTGGACGTCGACGACTTCGCTCCGCGCCTGTCGTTCTTCTTCGTCGCCCGCACCACGCTGCTGGAGGAAATCGCGAAGTTCCGTGCCGCCCGCCGCATCTGGGCACGTGTCATGCGCGAGGAGTTCGGCGCCAAGAACCCCAAGTCGCAGATGCTGCGCTTCCACACGCAGACCGCCGGAGTACAACTGACGGCTCAGCAGCCGGAAGTCAACCTCGTCCGGGGCGCCCTGCAGGGTCTGGGCGCGGTCCTGGGCGGGACGCAGTCCCTGCACACCAACTCCTACGACGAGGCCATCGCCCTGCCCACCCAGAAGGCAGCGCGACTGGCCCTGCGCACCCAGCAGGTCATCGCCTACGAGTCCGACGTGACCAAGACCGTCGACCCCTTCGCCGGCTCCTACTTCATGGAGGCGATGACCGACGACCTCGAGGCGGCGGCCCTGGAGCTGATCCAAGCCGTCGAGGACCGCGGCGGTGCCGTCGCGGCGATCGAGCAGGGCTTCCAGAAGTCCGAGATCGAACGCTCCGCCTACCTGATCGCACAGGAGATCGACAACAAGGAACGCACCGTGGTCGGTGTCAACACGTTCGCCCTCGACGAGGAAGAACCGTACGAGCCGCTGCGCGTCGACCCGCAGATCGAGCTCGACCAGCGCGAACGCCTCGCCGCCCTGCGCAGGGAACGCGACAACGACGCCGTCGAACGCGTCCTCGACACCCTGCGCACCGCCGCCCAGGGCACCGACAATGTCCTGCCCCCGATACGCGAGGCCCTGCGGCTGCGCGCCACGGTCGGCGAGGTCTCCCACGCGCTGCGCGACGTCTGGGGCGTGTATGTCCCCCACGACACCTTCTGACGCATGAGAGTGGCCCCCTCCGGGAGCCGTTGTCCACCGCTTCCGGAGCATTCCATGACGCTTTCCTACGACCTGCCGCGCCGGTCCCCGCTTTCCACCCCAGGACACTGAGACGCAACGACGTCACGGTGCCCTCCGGCGCGGTACTGACAGCCCACGACAACTCGTTCGCCTGCGGGCCGACGGCGGAACCACTGCCCCCGCGTACCAAGTCTTCGGCCGCATCGGCCAGAAGGGACCCATCCGGTGAGTGCCGAGCCCACAGAGCTGTCCGACCTCGATATTCGTACGACCGCGGGCAAGCTCGCGGACCTCCAGCGGCGCATTCACGAGGCGACGCACGCCGGTTCGGAGCGTGCCGTGGAGAAGCAGCACGCCAAGGGCAAACTGACGGCCCGTGAGCGGATCGATCTGCTGCTCGACGAGGGGTCGTTC
>NZ_JBIAIV010000040.1:0-74925 GCF_042871645.1 Streptomyces sp. NPDC005774
GGGTCAGCCCGTCCAGCGACCAGTGGTCGGCCAGCCCGTCGACCAGCAGCCGCAGCGACCGGCGGCCCTGCTCGTCGAGGGACTTCAGCAGCTCCTCGTCCGGCTCCGTACGCACGATGGTGCGCTGGTCGGCCGGGACGTGGAGGGAGATCCACGCCTCGGCCTTGTCGTAGCGCGGCCGCGCCTCGTCGAGCGAGGCGAGCGGGTGGGCGGGGTCGAAGTCGCTGAGGATGCGCAGCGCCTGGTCCGGGTGCCCGCCGGTGATGTCGGCGACGGAGGCGAGGGTGCGGTACGGCAGCGGCCTGGGCGTCCTGGGCAGGGCGCCGCCCGCCGTGCCCACCGCGCGGGAGTGCGCGGCGATGTCGCCGGGCAGCGCGGAACCCTCCGCGACCTTGGCGTCGAGCCGGTCCCACTCGTCGTAGAGGCGCTGGATCTCCTGGTCGAAGGCGACCTTGAAGGACTGGTTGGGCCGGCGCCGCGCGTACAGCCAGCGCAGCAGCTGGGGTTCCATGATCTTCAGGGCGTCGGCGGGCGTGGGCACACCGCCGCGTGAGGACGACATCTTGGCCATGCCGCTGATGCCGACGAAGGCGTACATGGGGCCGATGGGCTGCTTGCCGCCGAAGATGCCGACGATCTGCCCGCCGACCTGGAACGACGAGCCGGGCGAGGAGTGGTCGACGCCGCTCGGCTCGAAGACCACGCCCTCGTAGGCCCAGCGCATCGGCCAGTCGACCTTCCAGACCAGCTTGCCGCGGTTGAACTCGCTGAGCCGGACCGTCTCCGAGAAGCCGCAGGCGGTGCAGGAGTAGGTCAGCTCGGTGCTGTCGTCGTCGTAGGAGGTGACGGTGGTGAGGTCCTTCTCGCAGTTGCCGCAGTACGGCTTGTACGGGAAGTAGCCGGCGGAGCCGGTGCTGCCGTCGTCCTCGGCGGCGGCGCCGGAGCCCTCCGCCGCCTCCAGCTCGGCCTCGTCGACCGCCTTCTGCTGCTGCTTCTTCGCCGGGGCCTTCTTGGTGCGGTACTGGTCGAGGATCGCGTCGATGTCGCCGCGGTGCTTCATGGCGTGCAGGATCTGCTCGCGGTAGACACCGGAGGTGTACTGCTCCGTCTGGCTGATCCCGTCGAACGTCACGCCCAGCTCTGCGAGCGACTCGACCATGGTGGCCTTGAAGTGCTCGGCCCAGCTCGGGTACGGGGAGCCCTTGGGGGCGGGGACCGAGGTGAGCGGCTTGCCGATGTGCTCGGACCACGTCTCGTCGACGCCCTCGACCCCGGCCGGGACCTTGCGGTACCGGTCGTAGTCGTCCCAGGAGATCAGGTGGCGGACCTGGTGGCCGCGGCGGCGGATCTCGTCGGCGACCAGGTGCGGGGTCATGACCTCACGAAGGTTGCCCAGGTGGATCGGGCCCGAGGGGGACAGTCCGGACGCGACGACCACAACCGGAGCGGTAGCGACTGATGTTTTCGCGCCCAGGGCACGCTGCTCCGACTCGGCGATGACCTCGTCCGCGAAACGGGAGACCCAGTCGGTGGTCTCGGTGCTCTGAGCCACGATCGGCACGTCCTTCTTTCTGCTCGGGCAGCCCGTACGGTCGCACGGCTGACCCCTTCATTCTCCCAGCCCGGACCGCATCCGCGAAAACCGCTTTTCAGCACGTGGGATACTCGGCTTCAACAGTAGTCACCTGCAGTAGTCCCCCTGTAGCAGTCAACAGCTCCGAAACCCGAGCAGAACGGCAGCCACCCCATGGCCTCGGTCACGTCCCTCAGCGACTCCGTCCAGCAGCATCTCGCGTCCGCGCTCTCGGCCACCCGGCCCGAGGCCGCCGGCGCGGACCCGCTGCTGCGACGCAGCGACCGGGCGGACTACCAGGCCAACGGCATCCTGGCGCTGGCCAAGAAGGCGAAGGCGAACCCGCGGGAGCTGGCCGCCGAGGTCGTCTCGCACGTCATCACCGGTGACGAGCTGATCAAGGACGTCGAGGTCTCCGGCCCCGGCTTCCTCAACATCACGATCGCCGACCGGGCGATCACCGCGAACCTCGCCGCGCGGTACGCGGACACCGAGCGCCTCGGCGTGCCGGTGACCGCGAACCCCGGCACCACGGTGATCGACTACGCCCAGCCGAACGTGGCGAAGGAGATGCACGTCGGCCATCTGCGGTCCGCGGTGATCGGCGACTCGGTGGTCCAGCTCCTGGAGTTCACCGGGGAGAACGTGGTGCGCCGCCACCACATCGGCGACTGGGGGACCCAGTTCGGCATGCTCATCCAGTATCTGGACGAGCACCCGCACGAACTGGACCACAAGTCCTCCGAGGACGGCGCGATCTCCGGCGAGGAGGCGATGTCGAACCTGGACCGCCTCTACAAGACCGCGCGGAAGCTGTTCGACTCCGACGAGGAGTTCAAGACGCGTTCCCGGCGCCGGGTGGTCGACCTCCAGGCAGGCGATCCGCACACGCTCTCCATCTGGCAGAAGTTCGTCGACGAGTCGAAGATCTACTTCTTCTCCGTCTTCGAGAAGCTGGACATGGAGATCCAGGACGCGGACATCGTCGGCGAGTCCGGCTACAACGACATGCTCGCCGAGACCTGCCGCCTGCTGGAGGAGTCGGGTGTCGCGGTCCGCTCCGAAGGCGCGCTGTGCGTGTTCTTCGAGGACGTCCTGGGCCCGGACGGCAAGCAGGTCCCGCTGATCGTCCAGAAGTCGGACGGCGGCTACGGCTACGCGGCGACCGACCTGTCCGCGATCCGGGACCGCGTGTTCCACCTGAAGGCGGACACCCTGCTGTACGTGGTGGACGCGCGGCAGGCCCTGCACTTCAAGATGGTCTTCGAGACCGCGCGCCGGGCCGGCTGGCTCGGCGACGACGTGAAGGCGGTCCAGCTCGCGTTCGGTACGGTCCTCGGCAAGGACGGCAAGCCGTTCAAGACCCGTGAGGGCGAGACGGTGAAGCTGGTGGACCTGCTGGACGAGGCGATCGACCGCGCCTCCGCGGTGGTCAGGGAGAAGGCGCAGGACCTGTCCGAGGAGGAGATCGCCGAGCGGGGCACCCAGGTGGGCGTCGGCGCGGTGAAGTACGCGGACCTGTCGACGTCGGCGAACCGGGACTACAAGTTCGACCTCGACCAGATGGTCTCGCTGAACGGCGACACGTCGGTGTACCTCCAGTACGCCTACGCCCGTATCCAGTCGATCCTGCGCAAGGCTCCCGAGGGCGTACGCCCTTCCGCGCACCCGGAGTTGGCCCTGCACGAGGCCGAGCGGGCGCTGGGCCTGCACGTGGACGCGTTCGCGGAGACGGTGGCGGACGCGGCACGCGAGTACGCCCCTCACAAGCTGGCCGCGTACCTGTACCAACTCGCCTCCCTGTACACGTCGTTCTACGACAAGTGCCCGGTACTGAAGGCCGAGTCGCCGGACCAGGTGGCCAACCGCCTGTTCCTGTGCGACATCACGGCCCGCACGCTGCACCGGGGCATGGCCCTGCTGGGCATCAGGACGCCCGAGCGGCTCTGAGCGCCCTGAAAGCACGACGCACACGCACGCACGCGGCCCGTCCTCTCCCCCGCTGGGAGGACGGGCCGCGGCCGTCGGTGCCGGTGGTGCCGGTGGTGCCGGTGGTGCCTAGTACGTGTCGACGCACCAGTTGGCGAAGGTCTTGAACGCCGCCTGGGTGCCCGAGCCGGCGATTCCGTCGATCGCGCCGGTGTAGCCCCAGCCGTTGTTCTTCAGGAAGCGCTGCAGCGCCGAGACCGTGCCGCTGCCGACGGATCCGTCGATGGCGCCGGTGTAGCCGTGGTGCGCCTTGAGCATGCGCTGGAACGCCTTCCAGCTGTTGGGGCCGAGTTCGCCGTCGATCGAGTCGGTGTAGCTCCAGTGCGCCCGCAGCCAGCGCTGGACGCCCTTGGCCTGGGTGGCGTTCAGACCGAGGTTGACCACCGCGAGCGGAGCGACCGCCTCGGCACTCGCCACGGCCTTGGTGTCCTGCGTCGGAGCCGCGAAGCTGGTGCCCGCGGTGGCCAGGCCGCCGGCGGCGATCCCCACGGCCGTAGTGACGCTGACGAGCGCCTTGGTCATGGCTCGCATGCTTGTCCCCCTTCGAATGGGCGGCGCCGACCGGAGCGGCCGGCTCGACGACGAGACTGCCGGGTCGGGGCCGGGTCCGGCCATGCTTGCCGCTGAAGTGACGACGGCATGGGACGCCCTACCCCGCGACCTGCGGGGCCTCGTCCCGCCGGGACGGTGCCGCGGGACGGGGCGGGACGGGCGATGGCCGAATCGATACGGGTGCGAGAACCGCGTCACCGGGCACACTGTGGATGCTGTTGCACAAGGCGACGGGGACGGAACCATGCACACGCGAGTGGGGGAACATGTCGCGTTGGAAGGGCCTGCCCACAGAACTCGACCCGAGCGTGCGGAACTTGGTGGTGCGATTACGGCGCCTGAAGGACCACAGCGGGCTGAGTCTGCGTCAGCTCGCGGCGAAGACCGGGTACAGCTCTTCGTCGTGGGAGCGCTACCTCGGCGGCAGGGCGCTGCCGCCCCGGGACGCCGTCGAGGCGCTGGCGTCGGTCACCGGCGAGGAGCCGACCCGGCTGCTGGCCGTGTGGGAGGTCGCGGCGGAGGCGTGGAGCGGCCGCACGGCGACGGCGCCCGCGGGTCCGATCGCGGGTGCCCCTCCGGTCGGGGCTCGGGATCAGGCTCCGGAATCGGTGGCGGAACCCGGCAGGGCGGAACCCCTCGAACCCGTCGAACCGATCGGTCCCGCCGCCCCCGGCGCTGAACCGACACGCGGGCGGGCCTTCCACGTGGCGGCCGTCGCCGGGGTGGTCGCCCTCGTACTGGCCGCGTCGGCGGTGGGGGTGCTGGTCGGCAGGGCGGGCGCGGACCGTGATCACGGTGCCGTCGCGCCGCTCGTCTCCTCGGCCGCACCAGCGGTGTCACAGCGGTCCGCACCCGCGTACACCTGCCGGGTGGAGCGGATCGACGGCCTCTGGTACGCCGGTCAGAGCGATACGCGGGACAAGATCCTGGCGAACGGCTACGCCGGACCGGAGGTCGCCGAGGTGCAGTGCCTGCTGGAACGGGCGGGTTACTCACCGGGCGACATCGACGGCATCTTCGGCCCGTTGACCGAGCGTGCCGTCAAACGCCTGCAAAAGGACGCCGAGTTGGTCGTGGACGGCATCGTCGGCCCGCACACCTGGGGGGCCTTACGGGGATGAGGGCGCCGAACGGTTCCGGGGACACGCGGCGCCCGCCGAGTACACCGTCACCGGAGCGCGCCCGGCTGACCGCCGCCCTGCGGGGCCTCAAGGAACGCGCGGGCCTGAGCCTGACCGGGCTGGAGGAACGCACGCCGTTCAGCAAGTCCTCCTGGGGCCGCTCTCTCAAGGGCGAGACGCTGCCGCCCCGAGATGCCGTGCGGGAACTGTGCCGCCTGGCGGGTGAACCGGACGCGCACTGCCTGGCCCTGTGGGAGCTCGCGGAGTCGGAGAGCAGCGGCCGGGCGGCCCCGGCCCCGGCCCCTGCCCCGCCCCGCCCCGCCCCGCCCCGCTGCCAGGGGACCGCCTGCGAGGGCAGGGACCCGGTGAACATGCTCTGCGGCATCCCTCTGGACACCCTCCTCGAGCACCGCACCGCCTCCGGCGCCGACCTGCAAGTGCGGTGCAGCCCCAAGTGCGGGACGAGTTGGGGCCGCGTCCGGGGCACCCGGGTGGGCGACCGTGTCGAGCTGACCGCGGCCGGCCCGCCCCGCTCCGCCGAGATCGCGGACGCCCTGGACGCGAAGGCGTACGTCTACACCCCGATGACGAGAAAGGCTCCGGGCACTCTCGTACGGGCCTGCTTCCACCCCGCCGGGCAGACACGGCGGGAGGAGTGCTTCGAGGCGACCGTACGCTGACCCGCGCCGCCGTCCTGCCTTCCGCCCTCCGTCCTCCGCGCTACACGTCGAGCTTCCGGGCGAACTCGGTGGCCCAGTAGGTGAGAATGTTCTGCGCACCGGCCCGCTTGATGCCGGTCAAGGTCTCCAGGATCGCCCGGTCGCGGTCGATCCAGCCCTTCTCGGCGGCGGCCTCGATCATCGAGTACTCACCGGAGATCTGGTACGCGGCCACCGGCACGTCCACGGCGTCGGCGACCTTGGCGAGGATGTCGAGGTAGGGCCCGGCCGGCTTGACCATCACCAGGTCGGCGCCCTCCTCCAGGTCGAGTGCCAACTCCCGCATTGATTCGCGGACGTTGGCCGGGTCCTGCTGATACGTCTTGCGGTCGCCCCGAAGCGACGACCCGACGGCCTCGCGGAACGGCCCGTAGAAGGCGGAGGCGTACTTGGCGGTGTAGGCGAGGATCGCGACGTCCTCGCGGCCGATCTGGTCGAGGGCGTCACGGATGACGCCGATCTGCCCGTCCATCATCCCGCTGGGCCCGACGACATGGGCCCCCGCGTCGGCCTGCACCTGCGCCATCTCGGCGTACCGCTCGAGCGTCGCGTCGTTGTCGACACGCCCCTGGCCGTCCAGTACCCCGCAGTGACCGTGATCCGTCGTCTCGTCGAGACAGAGGTCGGACATGACGAGCAGCTCGTCCCCGACCTCGGCCCGTACGTCCCGCAGGGCGACCTGGAGAATCCCGTCAGGGTCGGTGCCCGCCGTGCCCAGGGCGTCCTTCTTCGACTCCTCCGGAACGCCGAACAGCATGATGCCGGAGACCCCGGCCGCCACGGCCTCGGCCGCCGCCTTCTTCAGGGTGTCGCGCGTGTGCTGCACCACGCCCGGCATCGCCTCGATCGGCACCGGCTCGGTGACCCCCTCGCGGACGAAGGCCGGGAGGATGAGGTCGGCGGGATGCAGCCGCGTCTCGGCGACCATCCGACGCATGGCGGGGGTGGTCCGCAGACGCCGGGGGCGGGTACCGGGAAAAGATCCGTACGTCGTCATACCTCCCACGCTACGCCCGCCCGCCCCATACCTTTACCGACGCCGAGTCGGCCCGGGACGGCCACCGGCACCCCGTGTCGTCGTCCCCGCTCCAGGGCCTGCCGTCGGCGCCGCGGATGTGCTTGCGGATCAGCCGGCCCGAGTGGTCAGGGTCCGCGATGCCTCAGCGGCGCTCGACAGCACCTCCTTGAGGATGTGGCCGGCACGCTGCTCGTCGATGCGGAACTGCGGTCCGGCGACCGACAGGGCGGCCACCACCCTGTCCGCGATCTTGATCGGTGCCGCCACGGCCCATACGCCTTCGTCGACTTCGGCCGCGCTCTTCGACCATCCCTGTGCGGTGATGGCGGCGATCTCCGCCAGGAACGCTTCCCGCTCCTGCTGCGGCGGGAACGGGTTGAGCCGCTCGAAGTAGCGCAGCGCCCAGCTCTCGCCCATGGCCGCGAGGAGGACCTTCGGTCCCGCGCCCCGGTACAGGCTCATGATCTGGCCGGGGGTGAAGGACAGTCGGATGAGGTTGTCGGTCTGGCATATCTCCACGCAGGTGGCGTAGTCACCGACTCGCTGGATCACCAGTGCCGCCTCACCGGTGGACCGCGTGAGCCGTTCGATCAGCGGGCGCAGGGGCTTGCCGATCTGCAGGCTCTTCTCCGCGCTTCGGGCCAGCAGAAGGATCCTCGGCGAGAGGATGCAGGTACCGTCTCCGTTGTCCTCGACGAGCTCCATCTCGCGCAGCAGGGACAGGAAGCGGTAAGCGGAGGGGATGGAGATGTCGACCTCTTGGGCGATCTCCTCCACACTCAGCCCTGGCCGTTCCTCGGAGAACAGCAGGAGGATCTTGAGGACCCGCCTGGCGCTGTCCACGCCAGGGGTTCGGCCTCGGGGCTCCGTTGTGCCTTTCACGCTTCGTTTCCTCGTTGTCTGGGCGCCGGAACGGCAGCGGGCCGGCCCGAATCTGCGGGCCGGCCCGCTGGGTCAGGCGGAGAAGGTACCCACTGTCCTGTTCTGCTCGATGATGTTGTTCCCGTACGCGGCCAGGAACTCCTCCCGTGTGGGTTCTCCGGAGACAGAGGTGTCAAGCGCGTACAGCCAGAAATAGTAGTGATGGGTGCCGTGCCCCGCAGGCGGTTGAGGACCTGTGTAGGCCTTCTGCCCGATCCCGTTGGGGCCCTCGCGCCACGTTCCCTTCGCCTGGCCTCCGATAATCCTGGCAGCGGGGTCGATGCCGTAGACGACCCAGTGGGTGAAGCCGTTGGGCAACGGGGCGTCGGGGTCGTTCACGACCAGCGCGAGTTCGACCGTGCCCTCGGGCACTCCACTGATCTCCAGCTCCGGTACCAGGTTGCCGTGGTCGGCGGCGTACCGGTCCGGGATGCGCTCTCCTGTACCGAAGTCACGGGCCTTGATCGCAAGGTCCTTGATGTTGAGTGGCATTTTCCTCACTTCACAACGGGTGGAACGGACGGTCGGCGACGCACACTCGGTCGCGTGCTCAGCCGACCTGCTTGAGCATTCGGGCGATCTCGTCGGCCACGGTGTCCGGGGCCTCCTCGGGTACGTAGTGGTCGGCGCCCAGGACGGTGACGGCGCGGAAGTCCGGGCGCAGTTCCCCGGTGGCGGCGAACGCCCGCTCGGAAACGATCCTGCTGTGCTCGCCGCGGACCAGGGTGACCGGCACCCCGATGTCCCGGGCGGCACCGTCGAAGTCCGCCCTGAGGCCCTCGACAGTGCCCGCCATGGCCCCGGGGTCGGCCAGCGGTCGATAGGCCTCCCCCTCCAGGACGTACCCGTAGGCGGTCCGGCGCCGTACGGCGTCGGCGGGCATGAGGGGGTAGCGGGCCCGCAGGTACTCTTCGATCTCGCCGGCCGAGGCGAAGGTGCGGTCCCCGCCGCGCACCCTGGTCCCCAGTTCGTCCAGGACTTCGGGTTCGACGAACGGGGTGTAGTCCACCGCCACGACGCCCGTGACCAGGTCCGGCCGCCGCGCGCCGACGACCACGGAGTTGCGGGCTCCCAGCGAGTGACCGGCCAGGACCACCGGGCCGCATCCCAGCGCCTCGATCAGCGCCGTGACGTCACCGCAGTACTCGGCCGCGCCGTAGCCGGAGGCGGGCTTGGAGCTGCGGCCGTGGCCGCGCTGGTCGACGGCGATGGTCCTGACGCCGTCGCCCAGCCGGTCCACGACCGCGTCCCACACCCCGAGATTCGCCGTGGTTCCATGAAGCAGGACGACCACGTGCCCTGATCCACGGTCGCGCAGGCACAGCTCGACCTCTCCCACACGGATGCGCCGAAGGCCGTTCAGCATGCTCCCCTCCTCCGGAGTGCCGGTCGTCATGCCGATCAGACCGGCTTGATCTCGGACAGCACCTTGCGCGTGGCGACAAGGCCGCGGACGATGTCGTCCCGCTTGGCGTCAACCTCGCCCTCGCCGTAGGTGTACATGCCTTCCCCGGTCTTCATGCCGAGCTTCTTCTGGCTGGTCAGCTCGGCGATTCGGGTGGAGACACCGGACTCGTTCGACAGGTCCTGGTTGAGGTAGCTCGCCACGGACTCGTAGATGTCGAGTCCGGCCATGTCCAGCAGGCGCATCGGGCCGATGACGGCGAGCTTGTAGCCGATGCCCCACTTGATGCAGGTGTCCAGGTCCCGCTGGGTGGCCACGCCCTGCTCGATGAGGGACAGGCACTCGCGCATGATCGCGTACAGCACCCGGTTCTCGATGAAGCCGGGCACCTCCTTCTCAACGACCGCCTCGTAGCCGAAGGCCTTGACGATCTCGATGAGCTTGTCCTGCACCGCGTCGGTGGTGTGCTCGCCCTTGATCACCTCGATCATGGGGATCAGGTGCGGCGGGTTGGACCAGTGCATGCCGATCAGCCGCTCGGGATGGGCCATCTCCTTGCCCATGTCCGAGATCGGGATGCCGGAGGTGTTGGTGGCGATGATGACGTCGTCGCCGACGACCGCCTCGACCTGCGCCAGCAGGGTCTTCTTCAGCTCGATCCTCTCCGGGATCGCCTCGATCACCAGCTCAGTGCCGTCGAGCGCCTTGGCCTGGTCGGCTTCGAAGACGATCGAGCCGCCGGGCACCGTCGGGACGTCCAGCTCGTCCAGCGTCGCACTCGCACCCGCGGCCACCTTCTCCGCCCGGGCGAGGACTTCCTCGCTGATGTCGTTGACGCGGACCTGGGAGCCGTAGCGTGCGAGCAGCGCGGCGATGCCCGGTCCCATGCTTCCCGCACCGATGACGGTAGCGACCTTGGGAATGCTCATGACTGATCCCTCTTCTTCTCGGTGGTCTGCTTGCGGCGGCGGTGACGCGCCGCCCGTGGAGAGCGCGAGGAGCCGTCAGGCGCGGCCCTCGTGGGCGTCAAGCGTGCGGTTGAAGTACATCCAGTAGTTCTGCCGGGCCCGCTCGGGGTAGATCCTGCGGTTCTTCTCGACGGTCTCGTCGTGGTCCGGCCGGTCGTGTTCGAGGCCGGAGGAGGCCAGGTCGAGCTGGAACTTCGCCGCCTTCTCCAGGAAGATCCCGGACAGCAGTGCGTCCTTGACGTCGGCGCCGACGAACGAGGCACCATGGTTGGCCTGCAGCACCGCGTAGGCGGACCCGAGGGTCCGGGCGAGCTCCTTGCCGAGGTCCTGCGTGGTGATGATGTGGCTGGTGGAGTCGAACCGGGGGGCCCCGTGGTCGGCGAACCACACGCCATGGTTGTTGTACGGGCCCAACTCGGCCTTGGTGGCGCCGAAGACGGTCGCGTAGTGGGGGTGCGAGTGTCCGACCACGTTGACGTCGGGGCGGGCGAGCATGATCTCGGTGTGCAGCGGCCACTCCAGGTGGCGCAGCCCCTGTCCCTCCAGGACGTTGCCGTCGAAGTCGATGAGGATGAAGTCCGCCGCGGTGACCTCGCGCAGTGCCAGGTTGCCGCGCTTGAGCCAGATACCGCGCCCGTGCGGGTCGCGGTAGGACAGGTGGCCCATCGACATGTCGCCGTGGCCTTCGAGCTCCAGGATCCGGTGGGCCCGGGCCAGGTGGTGGAGGACGTTCTCGGTGGAGTCGTCCTGGTGGTACAGGCTGTCGTTGTCCGACACGTGGAACCTCTCGCGATCAGTGGTGGTGTGCTGGACGGGCGCCCGCCGGCGGCGGGCGCCCGGATGGACGGGCCGTGGACTCTCAGGCCTTGGCGGCGTGTGCCTCTTCGGCGGTCATCCCGCCGACGCGGTGGTGGAGCCGGCCGCCGCTGGCGACCGCCACGCAGATGAACAGCTCGTCGGGGCGCGGCACGTCCGGGACGGCCACGTGGATCGCGTCGTAGTGCGAGCGGACGTAGACCTCGTCCTTGAAGGCGAGCGGGATGTCGATGCCCGCCCCGGCCGAGGCAGTCTTGGTGGTCGAGGAGATCCAGGCGGCGGCGCCGCCCACGGCCTCACGGAAGGCGTTGCCGAAGACGGTGGTGACGCAGGCCACGACGTGCTCCTGCTCGCCGGCCAGGCCGGCGATCCCGGCCTTGCCGTAGCTTTGGACCTCGCGCCCGCCGAGCAGGGCGACCGCCCGCTTGCCCAGCGCGGTGCCCAGTGCCGGACTCGGGTCGATCAGCGGGGACAGGTCGGCCTCGTAGCGGCCGGCGAACGGGTTCTTGACGACCACGCCGGCGACAGCCTTGACCAGCGGTTCGTCTCCGACCGCGCCTCCCTCGTGATAGGTCTCCTCGACCAGGCCCACCCAGCGGCGAACCTGGTAGGCGCTGCGAACAGCGTCGTCGGCGTTCATCGCTTCACTCCTGTTTCTCATGCCGTGGCGTGGCGGTTGATGTCCGTGGGGTCGTACTGGGCGGTCTCCAGGTTCACCTCGTCGAACTGGTTGCCCTTGGACATCCCACGGGTTGCCGCGTAGTCGGCGGAACGTTTCTGCACGCGGTCGGTGATCGGCCTCTCGGTGCGCCACCACCGGGTGAGCGCGTCCTCGAAGTCGGCGTCGGCCGCCTCGGAGGCCGCTACGGCGAGGGTGTAGGCGTTGGTCATCGCGGTACCGGCGCCCTGGGCCAGGGCCGGGCACATCGCGTGCGCCGAGTCGCCCACCAGGGCCGCCCGGCCCCGGCTCCACTCGCTCACCACGGTGGTCTCGTAGCCGTAGTACTTGGGGTCGTCGGCCACCGCGGCTTCCTTCAGAACGGGGGTCAGCTCCGGGAAGGCCGAGGTCCACAGGTCGAGGTCGATCGGCGTGCGGCTGCCCTGTTCGTCGTCCCGCGGCGCGCCCAGCGCGATGTACAGCTCGCGCTCGTTGCAGGGGACGTACAGCACCCTCAGGTAGCGGGGCTCCAGGTTCCAGAAGTCGATGACGTTGTCCCACTCACCGGGCCCGAGCTCGTCCTTGCACCTGGGCACCAGGAACCGGGTGATCCCGTCCCGTGACTTCCACCGCTCCTGCTCGAACCCGATCGATTCGCGCACCGCGGACTTCACCCCGTCGGCACCGACGACCAGATCCGCCTTCAGCGTCTCGCCCGAGGCCAGGGTGACCTCGCCGCGCGGGTCCGCCGAGACGACCTCCGAGTCGGTGCGGATCTCCACCCCTGCCTCGAGTGCCGTCTCCAGCAGTGCCTTGTGCAGGTGGGGACGCGTCATTGTGCGCCAGGACAGACCGCTGAAGTCCTCCTGGGAGACGGTCCTGCCCTGCACCCGCGTCTCGTAGAACGGCGGGAGCATCGAGTCGGCCAGGGCCCGGTCCCAGGCGCCGATGGCCTTCAGTACCTGCAGGCTGTTGTGCCACAGGACGATGCCGGCGCCCTGTTCCCGAAGCTCCTTGCCCTTCTCATGGACCCGTACCGTCCAGCCGCGCTGCGCCAGCGCGGCAGCGGCGGTCAGGCCGGCGAAACCCGCCCCCGAGATCTCGGCGTGGCGCCCGTTGCGGTCAATCGTGCTGCTCATTCTCTCGCTCTCGCTATCTCCCGGCATTCCGGCTGCTGCTGACGCGCCGTCACTTGCTGGTGTTGTGCTTCTCGACGAAGGTCGGGTCGTACACGTCCTTGGTCGCGGGCGCCTCGCCCTTGAGTACTCCCTGGTCGGCGAGGACGTCGATGGTCGCCTTCCACCGGGCTTCGTCCATCGCGCCCAGCCCCTGCTTGTCGGTGACGCCACTGGTGAAGGTGTGATCGACGTCCGCCTGCAGTTGGCGCTTGAACACCGGTGCCTTCTCGGCGAACTCCGGGGAGGTCTTGGCGAGCAGGTCAGCCGTCTTGTCCGGGTTCTTCAGGACGTGGTCGAAGGCCTTGAGGTAGGCGTTGGTGAAGCGCTGGACGACGTCCGGCCTCTCCTTGATCATTTTGTCGCTGGTGAACAGGCCGGAGCCGTAGGCGTTGTAGCCGGCGTCCGAGCCGAGAAGGATACTGAGCGATCCCGGTCCGCCCGCAGCGTCCTCCAGCAGCGGAACCTCGGCGTCGATGTAGCAGACGACGGCGTCGACCTTGCCGGAGACCAGGTAGTTCTCATACGGCGGAGTCACCGTGACCTCTTCCACGTCACTGCGCTTCATGTCGTTCGCGGCGAGCAGCGCCTGGTAGAAGATGAAGGTCGAACCGGCGGGGTGCACACCCACCGTCCTGCCCTTGAGGTCGTCGATCTTGCCCAGCTCGGTCCGCTTCTTCACCGAGCACATGCCCAGTGGCGAGACCTGGTTGACGGCGGCCAGGGCCTTGACCGGGACGTTCTGGGAGCGCGCGGTCACCAGCGAGGGCAGGTCACCGAAGCCGAAGTCGGCCTTCCCCGTGCCGACGATGCGCAGGGCGTCCGGTGAGCCGGTGCCGGTGGCGATGTCCTCGACCTTGATGCCCTCGTCCTCGAAGTAGCCCATCTCCTTGGCAACGTGGAAGATTCCGTGGTTGCCGCGCAGCTGGTAGTCGAGTTGGACGGTGACGGTGTCGAGCTTGCCGGACGAGGTGGACTCGCCGTCGTCCCCCGACTCTCCGCCGCAGGCCGCAAGGGCCAGCATCGCTGCGGCGGTGAACGCGACGGCTCTCTTCTTTCTGGTTGAAGGCATGCTTGACGAAGGCATGGGCATTCCTTGGTGTTCGAGGGTGGATGCGAAGGGGGCTCAGCCGGTCAGGCGCTCTCGGGAGACTTGAGGTGGGGGAACCGCCTGCGCAGGAGGAACTCCAGGAGAGACATCCCGTAGTACAGGACGAGCCCGAGCAGAGACACGAGCGTGAGCGCGGCGAACATCAGCGGGGTGTCGAGCTGGGTGGAGGCGAACTGGATGAGGTAGCCCAGTCCGTCCTTGGCTCCGGCGAACTCCGCCACCACAGCGCCGATGACGGCCAGGGTGATGGCGATGCGCATGCCGGCGAAGAGGTAGGGCAGTGAGGTGGGAAACTGAATTCTGGCCATGATCTGGTTGCGGCTGGAGCCCACCGACTTCATGAGCAGGAGCAGGTCCTGGTCGACCGCCTTCAGTCCCACGATCATGTTGAGTGTGATCGGGAAGAACGCTATCACCACGATCAGCAGAAGTTTGGGCGCGAGTCCGTAGCCGAACCAGAGGATGAAGATGGGCGCCAGAGCGACCTTCGGCACGACCTGGAAAAGGACGACCAACGGGTAGACCGCGCGCTCCAGCCACGGGAACCGGGCGATTGCGACGGCGAGTACGACGCCGACGACAACACTCAGCAGGAATCCGTAGAGGATTTCCTCGGTCGTCACCCATGTGGCCGCAAGCAACAATTCGCGCTGTTCGATGGTGGCGGCGATGAACTCGCTCGGCTTGGCGAGCACGAAGCTGGAGACATTGAATATCTCCACGGCCAGTTCCCAGGCGAGCAAAGCGCCGATGAGTACCAGCACGCTCGGCCAGGTCCGGGAGAGCCACGCGCGGAACTCTTCGCCGCCGGGACCCTTGGGTGCGGTCTCCGCCTTCGGGCGGGTCTGCTGTGCGGTCGCCATGTCAGACCGTCACTTTCGGTTCGAGAAGCTCGCGTGACCGAGCGGCGTACTCACTGAACAGGGGGTCGTCGAAGACCTGGCGGGTGCGCGGCCTGCCCAGGCCGACCTCCAGCGTCTCCACGATGCGTCCGGGCTTGACGCCCATCACGTGCACCGTGTCGGACAGGAAGATGGCCTCGGAGATCGAGTGGGTGACGAAGAGGATGGTCTTGCCCGTGGCCGCCCAGATCTCGGCCAGGTTCTCGTTCATCTGGTCGCGGGTGATGGCGTCCAGTGCCCCGAAGGGCTCGTCCATCAGCAGGATGGCCGGGTCCATGGCGAGGGCCCGGGCGATGGACACGCGCTGGGCCATGCCGCCGGACAGTTCGTGGGGCAGTTTGTCGCGTGCCTCGACGAGGCCTACCAGTTCAAGGGCGCGTTCCGCGGCCGGAGCGGCGTCGGCGAACCGCTCGCCGGTGGCGAGTTGGCGCAGCATGCTCGCGTTCTGCAGGGCCGACTTCCAGGGCAGCAGCGCCGGACGCTGCGGTACCAGGCCGATCTGCCGGCGGCGGACGGCGGCTGCCGCCGGTTGCCCGCCGATGAGCACCTCGCCCGTGGTGGGAGCAAGGATCCCGCCCAAGATCTTGAGCAGGGTGCTTTTCCCGCAACCGGAAGGCCCGAGTAGAGTCACAAAACTTCCGGGCGCAATGTCGATATCGAGACTCTCCAAGACCGTCTGTTCCGAGCCGCGACGCCCGAAACGCATCCCGATATGACGCGCAGAAATACTCATGTTTTCCATGCACTAACTCCTACCTGCACACCGGGAGCAACCGGGGAACGGTCGAGCGGCGTCTTATCAAGGCGTAATAACGCTCTATCACGCGATGTGCGATGACCGTACGGGCGGCTACCCGGGGAGTCAAGACCTTGGACAGGAAATTCCTTTCGCGGAAAGACGGGCGCCGAACGGGGAAGGTCGCCGCCGCCGCCCCGGCCGACGGGTTCCGCTCGTGGCCGGACGCATCCGGGCACCGCGTCGGCCGGCAACGGACCGCTCGTACAGGTGTCTTGACATACGAAAGGTGCGGGGCGGGTCTCCCGACCCGCCCCGCACCTGCTGCTCCCCCGCCACGACGGCAGGGCCCGGGACCTGTGTGAAGGCGTGATCGATCTTGCCGATCCAGATCCGCGCGGAAGGCGGATCCGGCCGGAAGTCGATCCTGGCGCATCGTCAACTCGCCTATGAGCAGTGGAGGTTGATCAAGACGTACCTGCCGATGGGCGAGTACGACCCGCATCCCGAGCAACTGCGGGATCAGTTCGAGGAGGTGATCCGGCGGTTCAGGCCGGGCGCCCAGTGGCGTGAGACGCCGGGAGAGTTCGGGCCCTGGCCGACCGTTTACGGACGCTTCCGGGTCCGGCGGAACGCCGGTGTCCTCACCTCCCCGCTGGAGGGGTTGATCGCCGAGGCCGCCCGCCGGGGCAAGACGGACTTGTCCCTGGCCGGCGTGGATTCACGACCACTCATGCCCACCCTCGGCTTTCGACGTTTTCGTTGATCACCGTCGGGGTCGCTCAGGTGGGCGATGTGGCGTCATCCGACCGCGTGGGGTGTGGACAGCGGAGAAGCATCGGCAGTGCTGACGTCGCCTGCTGCGAGGGACCTGCCGATGCTTCCGGATCCGACCGTGCCCGCTTCACCGCTCGCCGTCCTGGAGTTGGTGCGGGGCACCTTCACCGCGCCGATCTTTCGCACCTTCGCCGCGCCGGCCACGAGGCTGATCGCGCAGACCGGGCGGTGCACGGTGACCGGGGTGCTCACCGGCGCGGGGTTGACGAGGGCCCGGTCCCACGACCGTGCTCACGCCTTCTTCTCCCGCGCTCGCCGGAACCCGGACATCCTGGGCATCTCGCTGCCCCATCTGATCGTGCGCCGGCTGCTGCCCGAGGGTGCGGTGCTGACCGTGCGTTAGGCCGCCCGTGCGTCGTCGTCCGTGGGCGGCTCGGTCACGAAGATCGTCTTGTACTGGATGTACGCCTCGATCGCCTCGCGCCCCAGTTCGAGGCCCAGACCGCTGTCCTTCCGCCCGCCCATGGGTGCGCCGATGTCGAAGTTGGCGTGGTTGACGCTGAAGGTTCCGGTGTCCACCGCGCGGGCCACCTGGCGCCCCAGCGCCTCGTCGGCCGTCCAGACGCTGCCGGCCAGGCCGTAGTCGGAGTCGTTGGCCATGGCGACGGCACCCTCGACGGAGCCGTCGTAGGCGGAGATGGTCACGACGGGGCCGAAGATCTCCTCCCGGGCGACGACCATCGCGGGGTCCACGTCGGCGAAGACCGTGGGCGCGATGTAGAAGCCCCGGTCGAGGCCGGCGGGACGGCCGCCGCCGGTGGTGACGCGCGCCCCTTCCTCCCGGCCCTTGCGGAGGTAGCCCTCGATCCGGTCGCGGTGCGCGGCCCCGGCGACCGGGCCGATCACCGTGGACGGATCCAGCGGGTCGCCGACCGTCCAGCCCTCGACCGTCGCGGTGACGGCGTCCACGATCTCGTCGTAGCGCGAGCGGGGCACCAGCAGACGGGTGTTGTTGGTGCAGGTCTGGCCGTTGTTGTTGAACGACAGCCCGAGCAGGTGGTCGAGGAAGAGGGGCAGCGGCGCGTCCTCCAGGAGGATCGCGGCGGACTTGCCGCCCAGTTCCAGGGTGACCGGGCGCAGCAGTTCGCCGCAGAGGGCGCCGAGGCGGCGTCCGGCCGCGGTGGAGCCGGTGAAGGCGACCTTGTCCACTCCGGGGTGGGTGACCAGGTACTCCCCCACCTCCCGCTCGGCGGGCAGGACGTTGATCACGCCCGGAGGGAATCCCGCCTCGTGGACCGCGTCGGCGACGAGGAACGAGTCGAGCCCGGTGGTGGGTGAGGGCTTGATCACGGCGGTGCAGCCCATGGCCAGCGCGGGCGCCAGTTTGAAGAACAGGGTGCTGAGCGGGTAGTTCCACGGCGCGATCATGGCGACCACGCCGACCGGCTCACGGCGGACCAGGCTGTGGCCCACCCCGGCGGGACGCAGCTCCTCCGCGTACATGACGTCGGCGAGCGGGGCGTAGAAGCGGAGCAGTCCGGCCGCGGCTCCGACGTTGGCTTCGATCGCCCGTGCCAGGGGCGTGCCGACCTCCTGGGCGATCACGGTGCCGAGGGCTTCGGTGCGGGACTCCAGGGCGAGGGCCAGGCGTTCCATCGCGGCGGCCCGCTCCTCGGCCGAACCCCACCCGCGGACGCCGCCCAGGGCGCGGCGTGCGGCGGCGACGGCGACGTCGACGTCGGCGCGGTCGGCCTCGGGAAAGACGCCGAAGGGCTCCTCGGTGGCGGCGCTGACCGCGGTGAACATGCGGTCGGTGGCGGGGATGCGCCAGTCGCCGTCGATGTAGAGCGTGTCACGGTCGGTCCCGTGGGACATGGCGGGGTGCTCCTTCTGCTCCTTCAGGTGCAGCTCTTGCCGCTGATCCTGCTGTACTCGCATGGGGTGCTCTCGTTGCTCTCGTTGCTCTCGGGGCTCTCGGGGCTCCGGTTCACTGCGCGGGGCCGTGGGCGACGATGCCGCGCAGGTTGCGACCGGACCGCAGGTCCTCGAAGCCCTGGTTGATCTCGTCGAGGCTGTAGGTGCGGCTGACCAGCTCGTCGAGCTTGATCAGGCCCTGGCGGTACAGGGACAGCACCCGGGGCACGTCCCGGATGGGGCTGCACGAGCCGAAGATGGTCCCCTGGAGGCGCTTCTCGGCGAAGACGAGCTGGGTTCCGGGGAGCTGGACGTTGATCGCGTGGACGTCCTCGGTCATTCCGGCGAGGACGATGGTGCCGCCCTTGCCGGTGGCCTCGAAGGCGGCGCGGACGATGTCGGCGGTGGTCTCGCCGGTGCAGACGAGGGTGGAGTCGGCGCCCCCCGCGCTGGGGTTGAGGTCCGCGGCAAGGGCCGCCGCCTCGTCGAGGGTGCGGCAGACGTGCGAGGCCCCGAGGTCGCGGGCGAGAGCGTGCTTGGCCTCGTTGGGGTCGACCAGGATGACGTTGCCGGCGCCGGAGAGCCGGGCTCCCTGTACGGCGTTGATGCCGACGCCGCCCGCGCCGACGACGATGACGGTGTCGCCGGGCTCGGGATCGGCGGCGTACACGGCGGCACCCCAGCCGGTGAGGACGCCGCAGCTCACCAGCGCGACCACCGAGAGCGGTATGTCGGGGTCGACGCGTACGAGGGAGTCCTGGGAGACGACGGAGTGCTCGGCGAAGGTGCCCAGCGAGCAGTTGGCGCCGATGGGCCCGTCGGGGCCGGTGAACCGGTAGGTGCCGTCGGGGAGTTTGCCCTCGGGGCCGAAGGCCGCGGCGTCGCACAGGTTGGAGCGGCCGGAGGCACACCAGCGGCAGTGTCCGCAGGACGGTTTGAAGGAGGCGGCCACGTGGTCGCCGGGGACCAGCTTGGACACGCCCTCGCCGACGGCTTCGACGATCCCCGCGCCCTCGTGTCCGCCGATGATGGGCAGCGGCGCCATGTTGCCGGTGCGTACGTGCTCGTCGGAGAAGCAGAGTCCGGCGTGGGTGAAGCGGACCAGGACCTCGCCCGCCTGGGGCGGGGCGAGTTCGAGTTCGGTGATCTCCCAGTCCTTGCCGGGGGCGGTCATGACGGCGGCACGGGTCTTCATCGGGGGCCCTTCAGGGGGACGGCGGCGTAGGCACCTTGACAGTGGCGTACACACGGAAGAACGGTGGAGCAGAGGACGGTGGAACGGACGACAGGCGAACGCGGACGGGACGGGGCAGACCGGCGCGCGCCGGCCTGCCCCGTCGGATCAGACCGTGACCCGGTCCTTCTCCTCCACCGCCGCCGGAACAGCGGCGCGGTGCGGGAAGAGTCTGCTGAACGCGGTGTGCAGGGCGATGCCGCCGAGGAAGGCGACGGCCCAGCCGTAGTCGAACAGCGGCTTGAGGAAGGGGATGAGTCCGTCCGCCGGGAAGGGTCCGTTCCCGTTCTCGGAGTACGCGCCGGCGAGGGACAGGAACAGGACGATCGCGAGCGTGAGGAGGGAACGCCAGTTGAAGCCCTTGGCGTACTCGTACGGTCCGCCGCGCGTGTACAGCCCGACGAGGTCGAGCTGACGCTTGCGCAGCAGCCAGTACTCGGCGGTGAGAACGCCGGCGACGCTGCCGAGGACGGCACCGGTCACACCGAGCCAGCTGAAGATGTACAGCTCGGGCGAGGAGAGCAGCCGCCAGGGCTGCATCAGGATGCCGATGACGCCGGCGATGATGCCGCCGGTGCGGA
This sequence comes from Streptomyces sp. NPDC005774, assembly GCF_042871645.1. Lineage (NCBI taxonomy): Bacteria > Bacillati > Actinomycetota > Actinomycetes > Kitasatosporales > Streptomycetaceae > Streptomyces > Streptomyces sp. NPDC005774. Next base: position 20,171 of record NZ_JBIAIV010000040.1, read on the forward strand.
AGCTGATGAGGCGCGGCAGGGCGTTGGAGAAGTCGAAGGCGGGGCCCACGACGTTGGCCGCGACGTTGACGGCGATGGTGGCCACGATGACGCACAGCAGGGCGAAGACGACGACGACCGGGTTGGAGAAGCGGCTGACCAGCTCGACGGGGTCCCAGATCGCGTGTCCGTAGACGACGATGGTGGCCGAGGTGGTGAGGGCGCCGATCATGGAGAACAGGGTGATCGTCGGGGGCAGACCCAGCGACTGACCGATCATCTGTTCCCGCTGCCCCTTGGAGTAGCGGGTGAAGTCCGCGATGTTGACGGACATGGTGGCGAAGTACGCGATCATGCCCATCAGGGAGGGCGCGAACAGCAGCCAGAAGTCGGCGCCCCAGCCGAGCTTGGACGGCTCGGTGGCGAGCGGGCCGAAGCCGTCGGCCTGGATGACCATCCAGACCAGTAGGAACGCGGCAACGACCAGGATGAGCGGCGCGGACCAGTTCTCGAGGCGACGGATGGATTCGATGCCGCGGACGATGAGGGCGATCTGCAGCAGCCAGAAGACCGCGAAGGACAGCCAGAGGGTCTTGGGGTGGCCCCACACCTCGCCCGCATTGAGCCACGCGTCACCGGCGAAGGCACCGGTGATGGTGTAGATGGCCTGGCCGCCGATCCAGGTCTGAATGCCGAACCAGCCGCACGCGGACAGAGCGCGCATCAGGGCGGGCACGTTGGCGCCGAGGGTGCCGAAGGCGGCACGGGCGAAGACGGGGTAGGGGATGCCGTACTTGGTGCCGGCGTGGCTGTTGAGCAGGATGGGACCCAGGACGATCAGGTTGCCCAGGGCGATCGTCATGACCGCCTGGTACCAGCTCATACCGAGGCCGATGAGGCCACTGGCCAGGTAGTACGTGGGGATGCCGTGGGCGATGCCCATCCACAGCGCCGCGTAGTTGTACGTGCCCCAGGTCCTGCGGAACAGGGGTACGGGCGCCAGGTCCTCGTTGTAGAGCGGGCTCCCCTTGATGCTGCTCGGGTCGGAGAGCTCCACCTGTGCGCCGGTGCGCTCGATCGCTCGCATTGCCGTTCACCTTTTGGTCCATTCAGTGAACCATGGGTTCAGAGGGTGGGAGAAAGTCTGTGTGAGGGCCACCGACCTGTCAATGGATGCCGGTGTGTCCCCTGCAAGGAGGAAGAGTGGGGTGTGCGACGCCCGTGTTGGGCGTGGACGGGCGCCCATGGTTCCCGGGGGTGCGCGGGAACGGGAGGGCGTCCGGGCGCCCCGAGGGTGAGGGCGCCCGGAACAGGCCCGGGAAAGGGGCCGGAGCCCCTGTGGTCAGGCGGTGTTACCGGTGAGGTCCGAGGAGTCCGGAGTGAAGTCGCCGGTGCGGTAGACGTCCGTGCGCCGGTCGCCGAGCGGCTGGTTGAAGGGGTTGCCCAGCCGTTCCTTGCGCGAGCCGATCAAATCCACCTCGGCCAGGACGATGGCCTCCTCGTCACCGCCGGCCGGTCCGGCCAGCGGCCAGCCGTCTGGGCCCACGATCAGCGACCGGCCGATGAAGGGCTGGTCGCGCTCGGTACCGACACGGCTGACCCCGGCGACGAAGAACTGGTTGCTGTGCGCTGCGGTCATGCACATCAGGTTGGCCATCACCGGCGCGTCCTCGGGCTGCCCGGGTACGGGCACCCAGTTCGACGGAAGGGCCAGCAGGTCGGCTCCGCCGAGCGCGGCACTGCGGAACGTCTCCGGGAACCACGCGTCGTAGCAGATGCCGATGGCGATGTTGCCGAGCGGGGTGCGGAAGACGGGGAAGCCGTCCTCCTGACGGTCGTAGAGCTCCTTCTCGAAGTTCCACAGGTGCGCCTTGCGGAAGGTGCCGACGTGCCCCTCGGGGCCGATCAGGACCGCCGCGTTGTACACCTTCTCGCCCGCCAGCTCGATGATCCCGGCGACGATCCACAGGTCCAGTTCGGCGGCGAGCGCGGCCCAGGCCGAGCAGACCGGACCGTCGGGGACGGGCTCGGCGTTCCTGCGGGCGTCCGCACGGTCGGTGAACATGTATCCGGCCGAGGCGGCTTCGGGCAGGACGACCAGCCGAGCCCCGGCGGCCGCCGCCTCGCGGATCAGCCGCGAGGACGTCTCGATGTTCGCCGCGGGATCGCCGAAAGCGGGTTCGAACTGGATGCCCGCCAGGATGAAGCCCGTCATCGGTCCGCCTTGATCGCCAGGTACTTGATGCTCAGGTATTCGTCGATGCCCACCGCACCGCCCTCGCGGCCGAGCCCGGACTGCTTGACTCCGCCGAAGGGCGCGGCGGGGTTGGAGATGATCCCCTGGTTGAGTCCGACCATGCCGCACTCCAGCCGCTCGCTCACCCGCAGGCCACGGCTGAGGCTCTCGGTGAAGAGATAGCCGGCGAGGCCGTACTCGGAGTCGTTCGCCAGGGCCACCGCCGTGTCCTCGTCGTCGAAGGCGACGATCGGCGCGACCGGTCCGAAGATCTCCTCGGTGAGCGTGCGCGCTCCGAGCGGTACGCCACTGAGCACGGTCGGCGCGAAGAAGTGGCCGTCCGAGGCGACTTCCGTACCCCCGGTGAGGACGGTGGCCCCGGCGGCGGCAGCCTCGGAGACCAGGTCGGTGACGTTCTTCACTGCGTTGGCATCGATCAGCGGACCGACCTGGGTAGCCGGGTCCAAGCCGTGGCCGACCGTCAGCGCGGCCAGCCGTTCGGCCAGGCGGCGGCCGAACTCGTCGGCGACCGAGGAGTGGACGTAGAACCGGTTGGCGGCCGTGCACGCCTCACCGATGTTGCGCATCTTCGCCTGGAACGCGCCCTCCACCGCCGCGTCGAGGTCGGCGTCGGCGAAGACCAGGAAGGGGGCGTTGCCGCCGAGTTCCATGGACGTGCGCAGCACGTTCCGCGACGATGCGGCGAGCAGCGCGCGGCCGACCTCGGTGGACCCGGTGAAGGACAGCTTGCGCAGCCGGGGGTCGTTCAGCAGATGGTCGGTGACCTCGCCCGAGCGGTTGGTGGTGAAGACGTTCACCACGCCGGCGGGTGCCCCGGCCTCCCGCAGGATGTCCACCAGGGCCAGCATGGACAGCGGGGTCTGCTTGGCCGGTTTGACGACGACGGTGCAGCCCGCCGCGAGCGCCGGACCGATCTTGCGAGTGCCCATCGCCATGGGGAAGTTCCACGGGGTGACCAGCAGACAAGGACCCACCGGCTGGCGCATCGTCACCACCCGGGAGCCACCTCCCGGGGCGGTCATGTATCCGCCGTCGATCCGCACGGCCTCCTCGGAGAACCAGCGCAGGAACTCTGCGGCGTAGGCCACCTCGGCCTGGGACTCGGCGAAAGGCTTGCCCATCTCCAGGGTCATCAGCAGGGCCAGGTCGTCCTTGCGCGCCATGATCGTCTCGAAGGCCCGGCTCAGCACCTCGCCGCGCTCGCGGGGAGGCGTCGCCGCCCAGGATGCCTGCGCCCGTACGGCGGCGTCGAGGGCGTCCACGGCGTCCGCCGGGCCGGCGTCGGCGACCTCGGCGATCACCGTTCCGGTGCCCGGGTCCTCGACGGAGACCGTCGCACCGCTGCGGGACGGGCGCCATTCGCCGTCGATGTACAGGCCCTTGGGTATCCGGTCCACGACCGCTCGGGCGGCGTGGAGCCGCTCCTGAAGTGCCGTCATTCGCTTCCTCCTGATCGGGCCACCGCGCTGGGCGGTGGTTGCTCTCGGTGGTGCCCTAGTGCTCGGTGAATCCCGTGGGCAGTTCGATGCCGGTGACGCTCAGCAGCTCGCTGAGCTGACGGGCCGCTTTCATCACGGATTCGGCGACCTCGTCGATGCGCGTGCGGGTCAGCCGGTAGGTGGGTCCACCGATCCACACGGCATAGGTGGTGGCGTCGCCGACACGGACCGGGGCGGCGACGGAGGCCGCACCCATCTCCAGTTCGTCGTAGGCGAGGGCGTAGCCGCGGGCCCACACCTCGGCCATGGAGTCGATGAACGCGTCGAGCCCGCCGAGTTGTTCGGGCGCGTTGGCCTCGAACTCCTCGCCGAACTCGGCGCGGACTTGTGCCGGGTCGAGCGCGCTGAGCAGGACCTTGCCGGTGGAGGTGGCCCAGACGGGCTGGGTCCTCGGTACGGGTTTGAGGGTCTGTCCGATCAGGGACGGGCCCGGCACCTGGGCGACGACCATGACGTTGGGGGCGAGCAGGACGTCGAAGCCGGCGGTCTCCCTGGTCTCCTTCGCCAGATCCCGCAGCACGTCCCGCATGTGCCCGTAGGCGCCGCCACCGTCCAGCAGTCCGCCGACGATGGACAGCAGGCCCAGCGAGACGCGGTAACGGCGGGTGACCGGGTCCAGGTTCAGCCAGCTCTCGCGTTCGAGGACGGTGAGGACCCGGTAGCAGGTGGCCTTGGGGATGCCGGACTCCCGCGCGATCTCGCTGAGACCGACCCCGTCCGGGTGCGCCGCGACCGTACGTAGCAGCCAGATCGTCCTTCGAACGAGACCTGCTTCACTGGGTGCCATTGTTCCTCCGTCTGTCACGTCGAGATCACTGCGGGCGGTCCGACCATCCTGGCAGGGAAGCCCGACCCTGCTGCCGTGTGCCGCGGGACCCGGCGTGCGGCGGGGCATCTCTTATTTGCCACCCGGGGTGACGGTGACCGTTTCCGGCTTGTAGGACTCACCGGTGATGTCGAACCCTTCGGCCTTCAGCTCCTTGAGCGCCCGCTCGGTCAGGTCGGTGCGGTACGCCCCGTCCGTGGGCGGTGCCTTGAGGACGCCGGCCTGCACCGCGATGTCGATGGTCTGGTCCCAGGCGGCCTTGTCCATCGCCCCGATGCCGTTCTCGGAGGGCCAGACGAGCTTGTTGACCTCGTTGAGCATCCAGGTCTGGTGGCCCTCGCCGAGCGCGCTGCCGTTCTTGAGCACGACGTCGACACAGCCCTTGGGTTCGTCCCGGCAGTAACCCCAGCCCTCGTAGGTGGCCTTGAGGAACCTGACCGCGGTCTCCTGGTTCTCCTTCTTCGTCAGCCAGTCCTCCTTGGCGTAGACGCCGTCCTCCAGCGTCTGGTACCCGGCGTCCTGGATGTTGATCGCGACGAAGTCCGACGGCTGGTAGAGCTTCCCCGTCTTGGGGTTCGTGGTCTCCAGGAGCTGTGCGTACTCGTTGTAGGTCTTGGCCTGGGCCGCGTCGACCTCCCGCTTGAGCAGCAGGGACATGTCGAACGGCTGCTGGATGATCTCGGCGCCCTTCTTCGGGTCGACGCCGGAACCCCGCATCGCCGCGAAGAGGGTCAGTTCGTTGCCGTAGCCCCAGCTTCCGACCCGCTTGCCCTTGAGGTCGGCGAGGGTCTTGATGCCGGAGTCGGCCCAGGCGACCTGGAGGTAGGCGCCGCGCTGGAACGCCTGGCCGATGTTGACCAGATCGGCGCCCTGCTCGCGGGTGACCATGGTCTTGGTGACGTGGGAGACGGCGAACTCGGCGTTGCCCGCCGACAGGACCTGCTGGGGCACGATGTTCACCCCGCCTTCCTGAATCGTCACGTCGAGGCACGCCTTGTCGTAGTAGCCCTTCTCCTTCGCCGCGTAGTACCCGGCGAACTGGGCCTGGGCGACCCACTGGAGCACGACGCGGACCTTCGTCCGGCTCTCGCAGTCCTTGCCGGCCCCGGCGGCGGCCTCGCCGGCCGAGTCGGACATGCCTCCGCAGGCGGAGAGCAGCAGCATCGCGGAGGAGAGACCCGCGGCCGCCCGGACGCGACGGCGGGTTCTGGAAAATGGTGCTCGGTTTCTGGACACGTTACCTCCGCAGGGGAAGGAAAAGAGAGTGGACGGAAAGAACCGAAAAGGAGAATGCGGGAATGCCGCTGCCGCGATCAGGACTCTTCTTCGTGCAGGGATTCGTGCCAGGGCATGAGGAATCGCTCCAGGAGCGTCACGCATCCGAACATGGCGAGTCCCAGCGCACCGGACACCAGAATTCCGGCCCAGGCGTAATCAAAACGGGGAAGGGCCGCCTGATAGGCGATGTACACACCGAGCGCCTCGGTGCTGCCACCGAAGTATTCGCTGACGATCACGCCGATGACGGCGAGCGTGGTGCCGAGCTTCAGTGCGTTGAAGATGAACGGGAGGGCATTGGGCAGTCGCAGCAGGAGGGCCACCTGGCGCGGGCGGGCCGCGAGGGACTCCATGATCTCCACGTGCAGGGGCGCGATCTGGAGGAGCCCCCGGGTGGTGTTGACGAACACCGGGAAGAACACCATGACGGCTGCCACCCCGGCCTTGGAGAGCATGCTGGTCACGCCGAACCAGTTGTTGAAGATCGGGGCCAGGGCCACGATGGGCGCGCAGTTGACCAGCACGGCGGTGTTGAGGACCGGACCCGACATCCGGGGGAAGCGGCTGACGACGAGCGCCACGGCGACACCTCCGAGGGAGCCCAGGACGAGTCCGAGCAGGACGGACTCGACGGTGGACCGGGATGCGGACATGATCGTCCCGAAGTCCTGCTGGAACGCTTCGGCGATCATGACCGGGCTAGGCATGATGAACACGGGCACGTCGAACAGCACGACGACCGATTGCCACAGGCCGAGCAGGAGTACGGCGGTCACCGCGACCGGCGTGAGCCGCAGGGCTCGTGACGTGAGCGCGGGGCGGCCGGGGCGGGAGAGCTGGACGGTGCTCATGCCGCCGCCTGCTCGCTCGGAGCCCCGTGGAGGGCCTGGCGGACTTCCTTCACCTTCTCGAAGAACTCCGGCGTGGTGCGAGTCTCGGCGGTCCTGGGGTGGGGCAGGTCCACGTCGATGCAGGCCGCGACCCGGCCGGGCCGCGCGGACATCACCACCACCCGCGAGGAGAGGAAAACGGCCTCGGAGATGCTGTGCGTGACGAACACGACGGTCGTGCGGGTGTCGCCCCAGATACGCAGCAGTTCTCCCTGAAGTCGTTCGCGGTTCATCTCGTCGAGGGCCCCGAGCGGTTCGTCCATGAAGAGGATCTCGGGGTCTGCGGAGAGGGCGCGGGCGATCGCGACGCGCTGCTGCATACCGCCGGAGAGCTGCCAGGGGTAGTGGCCGGCGAAATCGCTGAGGCGGACCAGTTCCAGCATCTCCAGGGCCTTGGCCCGGTGGACCTCCTTCTTCACCCCTGCCACCTGGAGCGGCAGTTCGACGTTGCGCAGCACATTGCGCCACTCGAAGAGTCCGGCCTGCTGGAAAACCATGCCGTAGTCGCGGTCGGCGCGGGCCGCGCCCGGCGTCTTGCCGTTGACGGTGACAGTGCCGCTCGTGGGTCCGGTGAGGTCCGCCATCACCCGCAGCAGAGTGGACTTGCCGCAGCCGCTGGGCCCCAGCAGGGAGATGAACTCGCCCCGCCCTATGGTCAGGTCGATGTCCTGCAGAGCGGTGACCGCGCGGTCGGAACCGCTGTTGAAGACTTTGTCGACTCCGCGGACGGAGATGATTGCGTGCTCGGCCATCAGAGGCTCCAGAGGTTGTGGATGCTCGGCTAGCGGGCGTGCCGGTTGCGGAGCGCGAACCGCTCCAGCAGGGCGAGGACCTGCACGAAGAGGATTCCGGCGATCGCGGCGACGAGGACGGCGGCGTACAGCTTCTCCGGGCCGTTCGAGTAGTAGTAGGCGGAGGTGAGGATGGCGCGGCCGATACCGCGGCCGGTGCCGGCCGACAGCTCGCCCACGATGGCGCCCACCACGCTCGCGGTGGCGGCGAGCCGCAGCCCGGCGAAGACGTACGGAAGGGCCGCCGGGAACCGGAGCGACCACAGCACCCGGGCGCGCCCGGCGCCCACACTGCGCATGAACTCGAGCTGCACCTTCGGCGGGGACTTCAGTCCGCGCAGGGAGTTGATGGTGACGGGGAAGAACGCGAGGTACGCGGCGATGCCGGTGACCGCGACCCACGGCTGCAGACCGGCCTTGCCGCCCCAGATCACGATCATCGGGGCGATGGCGACCAGCGGAACCGTCTGGGAGGCGACCAGCCAGGGCATCAGGCCCCTGCTCACCGGTGCCAGATGAAGGAAGAGCACCGCGAGCGCGAGACCGAGGAGCGATCCGGCCGTCAGGCCGTAGAGGGCTTCGCGGAGCGTCACGGTGGTCTCGCCGATGAGGTACACCGCGAGCGAGGTCGGGTCGCCCGCGCGGGCCGGCGCGGTGAGCGAGCCGAAGATCGTCCACAGGTGCGGCATCGACAGGTCGTCGGTGGCGACCGGCAGGCCGATCCCGAGGATCCGGTCGTCGACGGCCCGGCCGAGCGCCTTGTACCCCTCCCACAGTCCGGCGAGGACGACCACGACAAGGAGCGCGCCGAGCGGATCGACGAGTCGACGCGCGAGGGCGCCGCCGCGCCCCCGCCCACGGAGTGCCGCTGGATCCGCCTGCTCCTCACGAGCCGCGGGTGGTCTGGGCGATGCAGAGATGTTGGTCGCAGTCATGCTCAGGCACTCTCCGAATCCTTCGGATGTGTCGTCCAGGGAGGGGATCTACGTCGCCCTGCCAACCTGTCGGGGCACTCAGCCACTGGATCACTGAGTGAACTGATGGTTCACGCTAGAGCCAGGTCTGGTTCCCGTCAACGGTTTGGCCGAAATGCGCGACCGGTTTCTGCAAGGAACTGAATCCCGCGTTCCCGGAGCTTCGGAACACGGTCGAATCACGGCACGGCCATACGTGTCGGCCACTGCTCCAGGGGCAATGGGCAGGACGATGCACAGAGAATCCGCGGGGCGTCGACGAAGGGAATCCACCGGGATACCCGGGCGAATCCACGGGGGTTGTCCGATTTCCGTGGCGCCCGGTGGAGCACGGCCGTCCCGGCAGTTGAGCGGGACGGCCGTCCGCTAGGAATTCAGCAGGGTCAGCGGTGGCCTCGACGGCCGCCACACTCCGTCGTGCGTGCGGGCCACCGCCTCCCGCTCCGCGCTGACGGTGCCATAGGTGGTCGTCCTCATCCGGGACGGACGGCCGGCGTCGCGGGCCAGCGCCTCCAGGTCGGTGATGCTCTTGTGGCTGCCCTGCTCCGAGCCCGCCATCCGGCTGATGGTCTCCTCCATCAGCGTTCCGCCGAGGTCGTTGACCCCGCCCCGCAGGACGTCGAGGACGCTGTGGCGCGCCAGCTTCACCCAGCTCGTCTGGATGTTGCGGATCCTGCCGTGGAGGAGGATCCGCGCCAGGGCGTGCACCGCCCGGTTCTCCAGGGCGGTCGGCCCCGACCGGGCGATTCCGGCCAGATAGACCGGGGAGTTGGTATGGACGAACGGCAGCAGGACGAACTCGGTGAAGCCTCCCGTCTCCTCCTGCAACCGTCCGATCAGCTTGATGTGGTCCACCCAGTGGCGCGGGGTGTCCACATGGCCGTACATCATCGTCGCCGTCGTCGGTATGCCCAGCGTGTGGGCGGTGGTGACCACGTCGATCCACTGGGCCGCGGGGAGTTTCCCCTTGGTGAGCACCCAGCGGACCTCGTCGTCGAGGATCTCGGCAGCCGTGCCGGGCAGCGAGTCGACACCTGCTTCCCGAGCCGCCTGGAGCCACTCCCGTACCGACAGGTCCATCCGGGTCGCGCCGTTGACGACCTCCATCGGCGAGAAGGCGTGCACGTGCATGTCCGGGGTACGCCGTTTGACCTCGGCGGCGATGTCGAAGTACGCGCTGCCCGGCAGGTCCGGGTGGATCCCGCCCTGGAGGCAGACCTCGCTCGCCCCGACCGCCCACGCCTCCTCGGCCCGCACACCGATCTGCTCCAGGGAGAGGGTGTAGGCGTCGGCGTCGGTGCGGCGCTGGGCGAAGGCGCAGAAGCGGCAGCCGGTGTAACAGACGTTGGTGAAGTTGATGTTGCGGGTGACCACATAGGTGATCTCGTTCCCGGCCGCCTCGGCCCGCAGTGCGTCCGCGAGCGCGGCCAGCGCCTCGATCTCCGCTCCCGGCGCGGCACCGAGCAGGGTCAGGGCGGCCCCGGAGGCGAGCCCCGCGGGATCGGCCTCCGCCGCCCGCAGCGCCGCCGCGAACTCCGGACGCAGCCGCTCCGGCCGGCCGGCCGGGGACGGCACGGACCCGTCCTCGCCGCCCGGCCGCCCGGAGGCCCGCGCGGCCTCGGGCACCGCCTGGGCGATCGCCGTCCAGTCCCCGTACACCTCGTCGAAGTCCGCCCGCCGGTCGGTGGTGCGGCCCTCGGTGTCGATGGCGGCGAACAGGTCGGTGCGGCCGGCGGCGACGAGCGGGGTCTCCGGTTCCTGCCAGGGCAGGCCGCGGGGTCGCACCCCGTCGGCCGCCAGGCCGGTCACGGGATCGGCGAGCGCCGCCACATGGGGAGCCAGCCGGGGGTCGAGCCAGGGCTCACCGCGCCGCAGGTGCTCGGGGTGGACCGTCAGCCGCTCGCGGAGGGTGAAGCCCTCGGCCTCGGTGTGTGCGGCCAGTTCCTCGATCACCGGCCAGGGCCGCTCGGGGTTGACGTGGTCGTCGGTCACCGGGGACACCCCGCCCCAGTCGTCGATGCCGGCCCGCAGCATCAGGGCGAACTCCTCGCCCACCAGGTTCGGCGGTGCCTGGATGCGGGCGGCGGGGCCGAGCAGCAGGCGCGCCACCGCGACGGCGGCGGCCAGTTCGGACGGGTCGGCATCGGGCGCGTCGCGCATCGCCGTGTCCGGCTTGGCCCGGAAGTTCTGCACGATCACTTCCTGGATCCCGCCGTACGTCCGGGAGATCCGGCGGATCTCCCGCAGGGCGTCGATCCGTTCGGCGGGGGTCTCCCCGATGCCGATGAGGATGCCGGTGGTGAACGGCACGTTGCTGCGGCCCGCGTCCTCGAGCACCCGCAGCCGCACGGCGGGCTCCTTGTCGGGTGAGCCGTAGTGCGGGCCTCCGGGCTCGGACCACAGCCGGGTCGCCGTGGTCTCCAGCATCATGCCCATGCTGGGCGCGACCGGCTTCAGCCGCTGGAGGTCGGTCCAGGACAGCACCCCGGGGTTGAGGTGCGGCAGCAGGCCGGTCTCCTCCAGCACCCGGATCGCCATGGCCCGTACGTAGCTGAGCGTGTCGTCGTAGCCGTGCGCGTCCAGCCAGGCGCGGGCCGCGGGCCAGCGTTCCTCGGGCCGGTCGCCCAGGGTGAACAGCGCTTCCTTGCACCCCGCCGCCGCTCCCGCGCGGGCGATGTCCAGCACCTCGTCGGGGCTGAGGTAGGGCGCGGCCAGCCGCCCCGGGACGGTGGCGAAGGTGCAGTAGTGGCAGCGGTCCCGGCACAACCGGGTGAGCGGGATGAACACCTTGCGGGAGTAGGTGATCACGCCAGGCCGGCCCGCGGCCTCGAGGCCGGCGTCGCGTACCCGGCTCGCCGCGGCGCAGAGCCGGTCGAGGTCGGCGCCGCGGGCGTGCAGCAGGACCTCGGCCTCGGCGGCGTCGAGCGTCACGGCGTCGGTGGCCCGGCGCAGTGCCCGGTTCATGGCCGAGCGGGTGGGACTGGGAAGGCCGTTCACAGTGCTCCGACCTTTCGTTCGTGCGCGGTCGTGCGCGGCTGGGGTCCGTCGGGCCGGAAGGCGGTGAGCCATTCCCGGGTGGCGGGACCGAGCGTGTGCGGGGGCAGCGCCAGCAGGTGGTCGACGGTGTCGACGTCCCGGCGCAGCGGGGACGCGGGTCCCACACCGAGGTGGTGGTATCCGGAGGCGTGGAACCGGGCGAGGGAACCGGGGCCGAGGAACGGCCGGAAGTCCGCCGCCTCGCGCAGGGTGAGCAGGGTCGTCCCGGTGCCGTCGGCGTCCCCGACGACCGCCCGCCGGTGGCGGGCGGCCAGGGCGAGGGCCCTCGTGTGGTCGGCGGTACCCGCCCCCGCGAGGTCGCCCATGATCAGGACGAGTGCGGCAGCGGGGGCGGTACCACCGATCAGCTCGAGGGCTTCCCCGGCCTCGCCGTTGAGTCCGGGGAAGCGTCCCGAGCCGGTGACGGCGGCCCCCTCGGCGAGGGCCAGGCCCGTCACCTCGGGGTCCGTCGTCACCACCACGACCGAGCGGACGGCGGGCACCGCACGCAGCCGCCGCACCGTATCGGTCAGCATGGCCCTGGCCAGCAGACGCCGGGCGTCGGGGGTGAGCCCGACACACCGGCTCTTGGCCCGGGTGAAGGCCTTGGCCGGTACGAGGGCGATCCACTCGGTGGTCATGGCGCGGTCCGCGGCACGGTCATGACGTCGCCGGGTCCATGCCGGTCAGCCGGCCGTACAGTTCCGGGCGGCGGTCGCGCAGGAACGGGCGGCTGCGCCGGGTGGCCGCCACGCGCTCCAGGTCGACCTCGGCGACGGCGACGTCGTCGCGGTCGTCGGCGGCCTGGGCGAGGACGTCACCGTCGGGGCCGTAGACGGCACTGAGCCCGAAGTACTCCTTGACGCCCTCCGTGCCGACGCGGTTGGAGCAGATGACGAACATCCCGTTGAAGACGGCGTGGGCGCGCAGTTCGAGCTGGAACACCTCGCGCATCGGCGCGCTCGCCGAGGCCACCGGCACGCAGAGCACGGAGCCGCCGCGCAGGGCGACGATCCGGCTCAGCTCGGGGAAGTGCCGTTCGTAGCAGATGATCGTGCCGACGCCGGTCTCGCCGGTGTCCACGACCTCGGGCTCGGTCCCGCCGGGCCGGAAGTAGAACTTCTCGGGAAAGCCGTTGGAGAACGGCAGATGGGACTTGCGGTAGACCGACTTCAGTTCGCCGCGTACGTAGGTGCAGGCGGTGTTGTAGTAGACGCCGGGCACCTCGCCCTCCTCGAAGATGGAGGAGACGACGGTGATACCGGCCCTGCGGGAACGTTCCGCCGCCATGGTGTTGGACGGTCCGTCGATGCTCTCGGCGAGCCGGAAGTACTCCGGGTCGGGGTCGGGCTGGACGAACGGGACGGCGAACAGCTCGGGCAGCAGGACGATCCCGGCGCCCTGGTCGACGGCGGCGTCCACCAGGTCGCCGGCGCGTTCGACGGTCTCGGCCCGGTCGTCGGTGGCCCGAAGCTGGACTGCGGCGAGTTTCATGCCACTTCCTCCTTGGCGGCGGCGGGGGCCAGGCCGGTGAGGGCGACACCGGACCTGGTCTTGTAGCGCTTGTTGACGGAGATCAGCACCGCGGTGAGCGGTTCGAGCTGGGCGGCCAGCCGCAGCCGGCCCGCGTCCACCGCCCGGCCCCCGGTGACGTCGGCGGCCAGAGCCAGCACCCGGGCCTTCGCGTCGGCGTCGTCCCCGCAGACCAGGACGTCCTCATGGCGCAGATCGGCCTCGGGGTCGAGCAGCAGCGGGGCGGCCAGGTGATGGAAGGCGCCGACGAGGGTGGCGGACGGGACGATCCCGGCGGCCTCCTCGGCAGCGCTTCCGGCCGCGACGGGCAGACCGTAGGGGCCGCCCTTGTCGAAGCCCAACGGGTTGACGCAGGAGATGACCACCTTGCCGGCGAGGCCGTCGGCCAGCGAGGCCACCAGTTCGGCGTGGCCCTGGTAGGGGACGGCCAGCAGGACGGTTCCGGCCTGCCGGACGGCGTCCTCGTTGCCGGCCCCCTCGATCGGCGCGGCCACACCCGGCAGGGCGCGCAACGCCTCGGCCGCCTCGGCGGCCCGGCCCGCGTCGCGCGAACCGAGCACCACCGGGTGGCCGGCGCGGGCGAGCCGGTAGGCCAGGCCCTTGCCCTGGGGGCCGGTGCCCCCGACCACGGCGATCGCGGCGGAGGAGAAGTCGCTCATCGTCCTCAGCCCTTCGCAGCCTGGGCGATACGGGTCAGGGTCTGCTCCTTGTCGCCCAGGGTGGAGACGACCGGGCAGCGGACCCCGGCCTCGTGGTACTCCATGAGCTTCGCGAACACCTCGTCCGTGGTGCCGCAGGCGGTGACGTTCTGCACCAGGCTGTTGGGGACCAGCGGCATGGCCTTCTTGATCGCCTCGGGGGTGGCGGGCCAGCCGGCCCGCTCCTGGATGCGGTCCACCAGTTCGCGTTCCACACCGCAGTGCTCGGCGATGTGCGGCTGCTGGGCGAGGTAGAGGGTGAGGAACGCCTTGCAGGCGTCGATCGCCTCCTGCGGGTCGTCGTCGTTGACGCTGCAGGCGACGATCTGCGTGAGGTCGATCGAGTCCTTGCCGTCGGTCCGCTTGGCAATGCCCTTGTCGATCGCCTCCTTCGCGCCCACCAGGTACGAGGGCGGCAGCAGGAAGTCCATGTGCACGCCGTCGCTGATCTCACCGGCCAGCTCCAGCATGCGCGGGCCGACGGCGCCGATGTAGATGGGGATGTCGACCGGCTTGTTCTCCCGGTACATGCTGTCGAAGCGCACGTCCTGCATCTGCACGAACTCGCCGTCGAAGGAGACGACTTCGTTGCGGAAGAAGGTCTGCAGCACGGTGATGTACTCGCGCATCGAGGCGACGGGCTTGCGCAGCGGCTGGCCGACCTTGGTGGCCAGCGGCTCCCACCAGGCGCCGATGCCGAGGATGGCACGGCCGGGGGCCAGCTCGTCGAGGGTCTTGAAGGTGACCGCCATCAGGGAGGCGTTCCGGCTCTTGTTGTTGACGACGCCGGTGCCGATCTTGACGTTGCGGGTCTTGCTGGCGATGACGGCGGCGGGGACGATGCCGTCGCGCGCCAGCCGTCCCTCCGCGACCCACACGGATTCGAACCCGTTCTGGTCGGCCAGCTCGGCCTGCCAGTACGTCTGCTCCAGGCTCAGCCGTTCGCCGACGTGGATGCCCAGGGGGAGTTTCATCGAGCCACCGTTCCGTTCGTGTTGCGTGACGCGCGCCCGGGGTGCGGAACCCGCCTGCCGGGGGTTCCGCACCATGGACACGTGTCAGTTGGCGTAAGCGTCAAGAGTGTGGGGGGGTGTTCTCAGTGCAGCTGGGGCTTGCCCCGGGTGAGGAAGCGTCCTCGGCCCGCGGCCCCGTCGAAGGACCCGTCGGGGCCCACGAGTTGCTCGCCCCGGGAGAAGACGCGGACCGGGCGGCCGGTCACGCGCATGCCCTCGTAGAGGTTGTAGTCGGTGCGCATGTGGCTCCCGGCCGCGGTGATCACATGGTCGGCGTCCGGGTCCCACACGAGCAGGTCGGCGTCGGCGCCCACGGCGACGGCGCCCTTGTGCGGGAACATCCCGAACAGTTTGGCCGGGCGGGTGGAGACCAGGTCCACGAACCGGCACGCGTCGAACCGGCCGCTCGCGACCCCGGTCTCCCAGAGCACCATGAGCCGGTCCTCGATCCCGGGGACCCCGTTGGGGACCTTCGGGAAGTACCCGGGGCTGCGCAGCTTCTGCGGCGGCAGGTCCTCGGGCTGGTGGAGGCAGAAGCCGGCGTGGTCGGTGGCCACCGTCGACATCGCCCCGGTGACCAGGGACCGCCACAGTCCCTCCTGGTTGCCGCGCTCCCGGATCGGGGGCGAGCAGAGGTAGGCGGCGGCCTTCTCGCCGAGTTCGGCGTAGTCCTCGTAGGCGACGGCCAGGTACTGGGGGCAGGTCTCGCCCCACACCCGGGCCCCGGCTGCCCTGGCCCGGCTGATCTCGTCGGCCGCGGCGGCGCTGGAGACGTGCACGACGTAGAGCGGGGCGCCGACGGACTCGGCGAGCACCACCGCGCGGTGCACGGCCTCCGCCTCGGCGTCGTGGCCGTGGGCGGTGGCGTGGAAGATCTCGGCGGTGCGGCCGTCGGCCAGCAGCCGCTGGGTCTCCCGGGCGATCATGTGGCCGTTCTCGGCGTGCACCATCGGCAGCACGCCGTGCTCCAGGGCGAGTTCGAAACCCTCCAGCAGCTCCCCGTCGTCCACCATCTGGGTGCCGGGGTAGGCCATGAAGAACTTCCAGCTCGTGGCGCCTTCCCCGGCGAGCTTCCGCAGGTCGTCGAGGACGTCGGGCTGCTGTTCGCGGGGCGGGACGATCGCGTGCAGCCCGAAGTCGACCACCGCCTTGGCCGCGGCGACGTCGCGCCGGGACCGGTAGGTGTCGAGCAGGCTCCGTTCCGGTTCCTTCTTCACGAAGTCCAGGACCGTGGTCGTCCCGCCGTGGGCGGCGGCCACCGTCCCGGTGTGGAAGTCGTCCGCGGTGCGGGTGGTGAAGCCGTCGATGGGATATTCGAGGTGGGTGTGCGCGTCGATGCCACCGGGCATCACGAGCATCCCCTCCGCGTCGATCACCCGGTCGGCGCTCCAGTCGTCCGTGCCCGTGCCGAGCGCGGCGACGACCCCGTCGCGGATCAGTACGTCGGCCCGGACGGCGGCGTCGGCGTTGACGACCGTACCGCCCTTGATCAGCGTGGACCCCATGCTGCCCTCCCCTTCCCAGAGCGCTTCTGCGTGCTCCTGACCACTACGCCTCACCCTACGTAGTGCTCGTCGGCGAGGCTCAGGACGTCGTCCAGCACACCGAGCGCGACATCGATCTCGGAATCCGTGATGACGAGCGGAGGGGTCAGCCGGAGCACGTTGAAGTTGGCCGTGAGGTAGAGGCCGCGGGCCATGGCCTCCTTCACGATCCGGCCGACCGGGGCGGCGGCCGGGCCCTTCGCGTTGAACGGCACCAGCGGTTCGCGGGTCTCCCGGTTCTTCACCAGTTCGACGCCGTAGAACAGGCCGCGCCCGCGGATCTCGCCGATGCTCGGGTGCTTCTCGGCGAGCTTGGCCAGTCCGGCACCGAGGTGCTCGCCGCGCGCCCGCGCGTTCTCCACGATGTTCTCCTCCTGCATGATGCGCAGGGAGGCGACGCCGGAGGCGCAGGCCAGCGGGTGTCCGGCGTAGGTGAGTCCGCCCCAGAACATGTTGTCCCTGAGCCACTCGGAGACGCGGGCCGAGACGGTCATCGCACCGAGCGGGACGTATCCCGAGTTCAGGCCCTTGGCGGTGGTGAGGATGTCGGGGGTGACGTCCCAGTGGTTGCAGGCGAACCACTCACCGGTGCGGCCGAAGCCGGCCATGACCTCGTCGAAGATGAGCAGGATGCCGTACCGGTCACAGACCTCGCGCAGCGAGCGCAGATAGCCGTCCGGCGGGTAGAGCAGCCCGTTGGTGCCGGTGACCGGCTCGACGATCACGGCGGCGACGGTGTTCGGGTTCTCGTACTGGAGGATCTCCTCCAGGTGCGGCCCCCCGGAGCAGACCGGGCAGGGGTCCGGGTGTCCGGCCGGGCAGCGGTAGGTGTACGGGTCGAGCATCCGCACCACGCCGGGCATCCCGCCCGGTTCGGCGGACCAGCGGCGGGGGTCGCCGGTCAGCGACATCGCCCCGGCGGTGGCGCCGTGGTAGGAGCGGTAGCGGGCGATCACCTTGTGGCGTCCGGTCACATGGCGGGCGAGCCGGATCGCGTTCTCGTTGGCCGCGGCGCCGCCGGTGGTGAAGAAGCTCATCTTCAGGTCACCGGGGGTGAGCCCGGCCAGCATCTCGGCCAGTTCGGCGCGGGAGCGTTCGGCGAAGCCGGGACCGATGTAGCAGAGCTTGTCGGCCTGCTCGCGGATGGCCTCGACCAACTTCGGGTGCTGGTGGCCCAGGTTGAGGTTGACGAGCTGGGACTGGAAGTCGAGGTATCGGTTCCCCTCGTAGTCCCAGAACCAGGACCCGGAACCGCCGGCCACCGGGATGGGGTTGAGCGCGCCCTGGACGGACCAGGAGTGGATGACGTATTCGGTGTCGGCTTCCTTGACGCGCTGCCCGGTCCACGTATCGGTCTCGGTGATGGTCAACGAACTGCCCTCCTCGTCGTTCGTCGGCTGCTGCTGCGCACCGGGTCGGCTACTGGTTCTTCGTCTCGGCGCCGAAGGCGGCGAGACGGGCCAGAGGGCGGCCGGCGTTCGCGGCGGCGCAGACGACGAAGATCTCGCGCGGCCGGGGGACATCGGCGACCTGGAGCGTCACCGTCTGGTGGTGGGAGCGCGTCTTGGCGTCCTTCTTGTGCTTGAGCGGGATGTCGATCGGGCTGCCCGGGAGACCGACCTTCTCGGCGGCCGGCAACAGCTCGGTGCCGTCGGCGGCGGTGCGGAAGACGTTGCCGAAGCGCAGGTTGTGGATGAGCGCCGAGCCGTGCTCGACCTCTCCGTCGATGCCGACGAGCGCGGCCTTGCCGAAGGCCTCGACCGGGCCGCCCAGCAGCTCCACACAGGCGGGGCCGACCAGCTTGCCGATCTCCTCGCCCAGCTCGTCGGCGAGGGTGACGAGGTCCTGGACGTACTCGCTGGGGTACGGGTTCTCGATGACGGCCCCGACGAACGCGACCCGGTGCACCGGGTCCACGACACAGCCGTTCTCTAGCCTCGTCTCGTCGATGTGCTTGATGATCTTGCGGACCCGAATACGCACGGCTCTCCTCCAAGGATCAGGCTCGCTGGTTCAGTAAGCGAACCAATGGTTCACATCCTCCTGAGCGCCGATCCGGGTGTCAAGAGGTCGACCGAGGAGTGGTCCGCCGGAACAACGGGGCTCGCCGAAAACGGCCCCCGGAGAGCCGGGCGGAGGCACCGCAGGACCACCGCCACCAAGGGGCGCATCAGTGGCATCGGGCAGCGCTCGGAGGCCGGCCGCGCACAGGCCCCACGGGCTCCAGGGGCCGGCAGAGAGCCGATCGAGGCGGCCGGCGGCCGACCGGGCGGCGGCATGCGACAGCAAGAAATCCGTACACGGGTGGCGAGGGCCGCCGCCCGGCGAGCGAGCTACAGCCGCCCGCCGGGACGCCCCGGCAGAGGTGAGATCCTCGCCGGGCGGAGAACCGAGTCAGAGACCGGTCAGCCTGACTGACGCCGCATCAGGAGGACTCGAGCGTGCCGACCGGCAGGCCGAGTTCGGTCTCCGCGAGGGTACGGGCCATGTCGGCGAGCGGGGCGGCACGGCGCCCGGCGCCGGTGTTGACGTAGGCGCTGGCCCCGTCGATCGCGACGAGGATGCGCACGGCCGCGGCCCAGGGGTCGGCGCAGTGGAAGTCCCGCGCCTCCACCCCGGCGGCGACGACCCGCTCGATACGCCGGCACCAGAGCATGTCCTGCTCGATGACGTGATCGCGGAGCACGGGCCGGTAGCGTGCCAGATGCCGGGCGTTGAGCCAGAGCCTGCTGACGTTGTCGAAGTCGGTGCTCGAGGTGAGCGAGAAGAGCCGCCGCAACGCACGCACCGCACCGCCGGGCCCGGGGTCGGCGGATATCTCCGGCAGCAGGCTGTCGAGCTCCGCCATGGTGGCGCTGGTGAAAGCCTCGGCGACGAGTCTGTCCGCCGCGGGGAAGTAGTGGCCGACGAGCCCGGACCGGACGCCGAGCTCGTCGGCGACCCGGCGCAGGGTGACGCACTCCAGTCCTTCCGCGAGCCCGACCCGCGCGGCGGCGGTGACCATCTCGCTGCGGCGCTCGGCCGGCGCCTTGCGGACACGCTTTTCCGGGCCCCTTGACGTCATGCCGGGGATGTTATTGAGTGAGTGGCCAATAAGACAATGGGGCATACAGCAATATGTGCGGCCTCAGCCGCCCCACAGCACCGCTGCCACGCCACCCGCACCCCACTCTCCGGAGCGCTGATGTACGCCGTCACCGACCCCACCACCGGCGAAGTCGCCGAGCTCTACCCGACCGCCAGTGACGCCGAGGTCGAGGCGGCACTGACCGCCGCCACCCACGCGGCCACCGCGTGGGGCCGCAAAAGCACCGTGGCCGAGCGCGCGGCGCTGCTGCGCAGGATCGGCGACCTGCACCAGGAACACAGCGAGGAGCTGGCGGCGAGCATCGTGCGCGAGATGGGCAAGCCGCTCGCGGAGGCCGAGGGCGAGGTCGGCTTCTGCGTCGACATCTACCACTACTACGCCGACCACGCCGAGGAGTTCCTCGCCGACGAACCGCTCGACGTCACCTCCGGCCCCGGCAGCGCCGTCGTCCGGCGCAGCCCGCTGGGCGTCCTGCTGGGCATCATGCCGTGGAACTTCCCGGCGTACCAGGTGGCCCGGTTCGCCGCCCCGAACCTCGCCATCGGCAACACCATCGTGCTCAAGCACGCCCCGCAGTGCCCGGCCACGGCGGCCCTGCTGGAGCGGCTGTTCACGAAGGCGGGCTTCCCGGAGGGCGCGTACGTCAACGTGTACGCGACCAACGAGCAGATCGCCGACGTGATCGCCGACCCGCGCGTGCAGGGCGTCTCGCTCACCGGCTCGGAGCGGGCCGGCTCGGCCGTCGCGGAGATCGCCGGGCGCCACCTGAAGAAGGTCGTGCTGGAGCTGGGCGGCTCCGACCCGTTCATCGTGCTGTCCACCGACGACCTGGACTCGGTCGTCGACTCCGCCGTCGCCGCGCGCCTCGACAACACCGGTCAGGCGTGCAACGCGGCCAAGCGGTTCGTCGTCGTCCAGGACCTCTACGACGCGTTCGTGGAGAAGTTCACCGCCCGCCTGCTGGCCGGCGCGACCGGCGCACCCCTGTCCTCGGCGGCGGCGGCCGAGAACCTGGGCCGCCAGGTCGACGCGGCGGTCGCCGAGGGCGCCACGCTGCACACCGAGGGCGAGCGCCACGGCGCGTACTTCCCGGCCGGCGTCCTCACCGGCCTCACCACCGACCACGCGGCCGCCCGCCAGGAGCTCTTCGGCCCGGTCGCCATGGTCTTCCCGGCCACCGACGAGGACGACGCCCTGCGCATCGCCAACGACACCCCGTACGGTCTCGGCTCCTACCTCTTCACCACGGACCCCGCCCAGGCCGAACGCGTCGCCGACCGCATCGAGGCCGGCATGGTCTTCGTCAACGGCGTCGGCGCCGAGGGCGCGGAACTCCCCTTCGGCGGCATCAAGCGCTCCGGCTTCGGCCGCGAGCTCGGCCGCCCGGGCACCGAGGAATTCGTCAACAAGAAGCTCATCCGCACGGTGTCCTAGCCACGCTGTCAGCCGTGGGCCCAGGCCCGCAGCGGGCAAACGTCCCAGGAGAAGCGCCGTAATCGCGCTTGTTCGACGTGCGTGGCCGTGTCTCCGTAGCCGACGTTGAGGTGACGTCCGAGGATGACCACGGCCACGCTGCCCGCACCGGCGGCCTTCAGCGCGGTGGCCGCGGACCGGGCATGGTTGCCGGTGGTCCAGGTGTCGTCGATGAGCAGGACGTTCTCTCCCCAGAGCACCGACGACGCATAGCGTGCGGACGACGCGCCACGGCCGAGGGCAGCCGCTGCGGGCGTCGGCCTGAGCAGGTCACGGTGGCGGTCGCGTGTGACGCCGACCATGGTGGCGACCATGGTGTGCAGAGGGTGATCCGCACGACCACTTGTACTGGGCACCGTGGTGATGACGTCGAATCCGGGAACGGCGCAGTGCTTGGCGATGCATGCCTCGTGCAGCGCGAGAAAACGCCAGAGGACGGCTGCCAGCCCTGTGCGGAAGTACTGCTGCTGAGGCCCCGCGGTGTTCTTGTAGCGCCACAGCTCGTTCGCGTACTGCTCACCCTTGAGGGCCAGGCTGACCGGTACAACGGTGTCGGCCACTCCCGTGCCGAGGATCCTGCCGGTTTCATGACACGGCCAACATGTCGGGTATCCGGTCTTGGCCGGGCCGCAGCAGGTCTGGCACACACCCGAGCCGGGAAGCAGCGGATGGACGAGGAAGTTGGCGTAGCGGGCGGACAACCCGACGACAGTTGTCATCTGGCCGGCCCACTAGGCCCAGGTCAGCTCGCCCGTGGCGGGGACGAGAGAGTTCAGGTGGCTGAAGACTTCGTCCGGGCCGTCGATGACGGTGGTGTTCGGCCTGGCGGCGTATTCCCTCGCCCACTCGTGAATCATGAGGGAGCGCATGAGGAAGATCCGGCGACCGTGCTCCAGCGCGAGACGGGCCTGCATGCGCGCGCCGCTGCGGTAGGCCGCCTCGATCACGACCGTGGCCAGGCTGTAGCCGCTCATCACAGCGTTCCGCATCGGAAAGGACACCTTCGACGGCGGGGCGTCCGGCCAGAACTGGGAGATGAGCAGTCCCCGCTCGGCGATCTCCTCCTGAAGGCGTGCGTTCTGCGCGGGGTAGGCCCGTCGCAGGCCAGTGCCGACGACAGCGACCGTACGGCCGCCGACGGCGAGGGCGGTGGCGTGGGCAGCGGTGTCGATCCCGGCTGCCAGCCCGCTGACCACCGTGACCCCGCGCTCGGCCAGACCGCCCGCGATGGCACGGGCGTGCGCGATGCCCTCCGGCGTCGGCGTACGGGTCCCGACAACGGCGACGCGCAGATCGTCCTCGACCGGTGTCCCACGCAGAAAAAGGAACGGCGGGCGTTGGTGGACCAGTCTCAGGTAGAGGGGGTAGTCCTCGTCCAGAATCGTCACGAGCCGCAGCCCTTCACGCTCCCAGCCGGCGATCTCGGCGGCGATACCGTCCAGGTCTGCTGCGGGTCCGGTGTCGAAGAGCGCACCCTGTCCTGAGGCATCGAGCAAACTCTCGAGGACTTCGCGTGCGCTGCCGACGGTCTCGATCTGGTCGGTGAGTTCAGGCCAGGAACGGTCGTCGCGCCGCAGTAGTGCGACGAGCGCGGCTCGGTCCAGTTCCTGGTCCATACCGTGAGTATAGAAGGCACGCCCGGGGCGCCGCGCCGTCGTGTGAGCAGGCCTGCGCCTCGGCAGGGGCTCCTCATGGCGCCGTACGGGCCGTCGGGGCCCGCCGCACAGGCCGTCCCGAGGAACCGGAGGAACGCCGGAGGGCGTGTCACGGCCGGCTGCCGTGACACGCCCTCGGGACGGTGAATCAGCGCTGCTGGTTGCCGCGGTCGTTGCCTCGGTCGTTACGGTCGTTGCCTCGGTCGTCACGGCGGTCGTCACGGCGGTCGTCACGGCGGTCGTCACGGCGGTCGTCACGGCGGTCGTCGCGATCGTTGCGGCGGTCGTCGCCACGGTCGTTACGGCGGTCGTCGCGGTCGTTGCCGCGGAAACGGCCCCAGCTCTCGGTGTCGACGACCGAGCCACGGCGGTTCGACAGGGTGGCCCGGTCGGAGCGGTTGTCCCAGATGTGATTGCGGCGGTCCTGGTAGACGTCATGGCGGGTGTCACGGCCGACTCCCGTGTGCACCTTGACCGTCGAGCGGCCGTCCAACCGCAGGTGGCGGAAGGTGTACCTGTCGCCCTCGCTGTTGCGCAGGGTCCAGCCCTTCAGGTCGACGCTCTGGCGGGACCGGTTGGTGATGTTCACCCACTCGCCGTTCAGCGAACGGTTGCTGCGGTTGTCCGGGCCGGGAGCGTTGTACTGGACGTCGCTGATGACGACCCGCTGACGGTCGGGGGCCCTGTTCTGGTCGGCGGACGCCGGCAGGGCGGCGGCCGCCACGACGGAACCGGTCACCAGGGCGACAGCGGTCAGACGGCGAGCGGCGGAAGAAGCAGACACGTGGTCCCCTTCGCATTCGTGCGCCGGCCCACCCGGCGTAGGGACGGGCGGCGCTCTCCGAGTGGTACGTCCCGGCTGACTGCCGAGGTCCCACACTCTGCCGCCGTAGCGTGTTCTTTCATAGGAAGTTCCCCCACTGGGGACGTAATGCGGACATGTCCGAAACGCTTGGTTGCTAGATGCACACATATCATTCGATTACAGAGTTCGAATCGGTGCGTCACGCATCGGCCCATGGCCTGTCCGGGTCCGTCGTAGTTCAGCCAGGGTCGCGCCCTGGTGCGCCACCACGCACGCCACCCTGGCGTCCACCCGAAAGTGGGTAACAGGGCCGGCGGAACACGGGGGGTGAATGCCTTCCCTTCACCCGGTTCCGCAGGGACAGGAGCGGCGTGCGCCGCCGGACCGTCCCGGGCTGCGGGGCCCCGGTGCCGAAGGGCACACCGTGTCCGGAGACGTCGAGTGAGCGCTGAAGGACGTGAGCACAGGAGGCACGCCCGAGGCACCACCCCATGGCGAGAAGGGCTTGTCCGCCCGCGGTGACGATCGAGGCGGCGACAAGGGCCGGCGCGGGGCGAGCGAGGGCCGGCGAGGAAGCGCCGTGGGAGGACCGCAAAAGACAAGGAGGCGAACCCACTCCTTGCCACTCTCAACCTATAGCGCACCGGGGGGCTTGCGGCAAGGCCCCCGGCATGGCGCAGAATCGATCCTCGTGAAGCCGATTAACCACCCGACCATCAGCCCTACCAGCGTGTTCGATCTCCCCGAGCGTCTTTCCGCCAAGGCCGACCCGAAGCTGATCGCCGGCGACGAGGCGCACTTCGCGGCCATCGCGGAGAGCCTGGAGCAGGCGATCGCCGAGCTGTCCGACCTCCGGGACGCCACGCTCAGGGCGCCCGGTGGCGTGGGGCGGGAGGCGATGGACCGGGACCTGGAGGTGCACCGGCTCTCCGCCCGCCTGCGCGCCCTGCGCCGCTTCGGCCTGGACCTGTGCCTGGGGCACATCGTGAGCGCGGACGACCCCGAGCCCGTGTACATCGGACGGCTCGGCCTCACCGACAGCACGGGCCGCCGCCTGCTGCTCGACTGGCGTTCCCCCGCGGCGGAGCCGTTCTTCGCGGCGACCCACGCCGATCCGATGGGGCTGGCGAGCCGCCGCAGGTACCGGTGGACCGGCGGCCGGATCAGCGACTACTGGGACGAGGTGTTCACCGCCGACGGCCTCGAAGGGCACGCCGCCGCGCTCGACGACCACTCCGCCTTCGTCGCCAGCCTGGGCGGCGACCGGTCGGCCCGGATGCGGGACGTGCTCGGCACCATCCAGGCCGACCAGGACGCCATCATCCGCGCGGGCTCGCGCGGCGCCCTGGTCGTCGACGGCGGCCCGGGAACGGGCAAGACCGTCGTCGCCCTGCACCGCTCCGCATACCTGCTCTACTCCGACCCCCGCCTCGGTCACCGCCGGGGCGGCGTGCTGTTCGTCGGCCCGCACCAGCCGTACCTGGCGTACGTCGCCGACGTCCTGCCCAGCCTCGGCGAGGAGGGCGTGCAGACCTGCACCCTGCGCGACCTCGTCCCCGAGGGGGCCGGGGCGGCGGCCGAGACCGACCCGGAGGTGGCCCGCCTGAAGTCGTCCGCGGACATGGTGGGGGCGATCGAGACGGCCGTACGGTTCTACGAGGACCCGCCCGCCCGGGGCATGACGGTGACCACCCCCTGGGCTTCCGTCCCCCTGACCGCCGAGGACTGGGCCGAGGCGTTCCAGGCGGTGGAACCCGGCACTCCGCACAATGAGGCGCGCGAGCAGATCTGGGACGAGCTGGTCACGATCCTCGAAGACAAACACGGCGACGACGTCCCGCCGAACCTGTTCCAGCGGGCACTGCGCGCCCACCACGAACTGGTCAAAACCCTCAACGACCACTGGCCGCTCCTCGAACCCACCGACATCGTCTCCGACCTGTGGTCGGTCCCTGCCTACCTGCGGATGTGCGCTCCCTGGCTCGGACCCGACGAAGTCGAGCGCCTGCGGCGCGGGGGCGAGGACGCCCAGTCCTGGACGGTGTCCGACCTCCCGCTCCTGGACGCGGCCCGGCAGCGGCTCGGCGACCCGAAGTCGTCCCTGCGCAAGCGCCGCCACGACGCCTCCGTCGCCGCCCAGCGCGAACGCATGGCCGGCGTCATCGACAACGTCATCGCCTCCGACGACGACGGCGAGGGCGCGGTGACCATGCTGCACGGCCAGGACCTGCGGGACAGCCTGATCGACAGGAGCGCCCTGCCCACCCCCGAACCGGACGTGCTCGCAGGCCCGTTCGCGCATGTCGTGGTGGACGAGGCCCAGGAACTCACCGACGCGGAATGGCAGATGCTGCTCCTGCGCTGCCCGTCCCGCAGCTTCACCATCGTCGGAGACCGCGCCCAGGCCCGGCACGGCTTCACGGAATCATGGCAGGAACGGCTCCAGCGCATCGGCCTCGACCGCATCGACGTCGCCTCCCTGAACATCAACTACCGCACACCGCAAGAGGTGATGGCGGAAGCCGAGCCGGTCATCCGCGCCGCCCTCCCGGACGCCAACGTCCCGACCTCCATCCGCGCAGGCGGCCTCCCCGTCGTCCACGGCCCGGTCTCCGACCTGGAGACGATCCTCGACACCTGGCTCGCCGAGCACGCCGAGGGCAACGGAATCGCCTGCGTCATCGGCGACCCCACGTTCCGGGGCACGTCCCGCGTCCAGTCACTGACCCCGGAGCTGTCGAAGGGCCTGGAGTTCGACCTGGTGGTCCTCGTCGACCCGGACAGGTTCGGCAAGGGCATCGAGGGAGCGGTCGACCGCTACGTGGCGATGACCCGGGCGACGCAGCAACTGGTCGTCCTCACTTCCTAGTCGCGTACAGGAGGAGTGGCGCTCGGCCGGGGCCCGACGGCATCAGACCGTGCCGGGCGGCGCAGGCGGGACCCGCCCGGCCGCGAGTGCGGCGGCCCGGCAGTCGCGGCGCCATGCCCCGGGCCATGGCGCGCGGAAGACCCGGTTGCATCCGCCCTCGCAGTCCGTCATGGGGCAGGGCCCGGACAGCTCGTCGCCCTGGGCCGTCGTCGTGGCGCGGGACTCACCGGGTCCCGTGTTCCGGGCATCGGCGGGCCCCCTGCCCGGCACGCCGATGCGAAGGCCGCATGTCAGTGCGGGCGGTTACGGTACGCCCGTGAACGAGTTGACCGGTGACGACCGCCGCCTTCCACCCGCCCTCGCCGACGTGGCCCGCGTCGGAATCGACTACGCCGACGGTGACGGAATCGACTTCGAGCTCTACGAGGCCTTCTGCCCGGCCGAGGAGGCCACCGACCGGCTGCGCCAGTGGACCGGAAACCCCGAGCTCGACGGCGACGCCTACCGGCTGTTCGGGCAGGACGGCTCCGGCGGTCTCGCAGCCGTCTGGTACGGGCGGCCCGGCCGCCCCCTGGCCGAGCAGCCCGTGGTGTTCATGGGCTCGGAGGGCCAGTGCGGCGTGGTGGCCGGGAACCTGTCCGACTTCCTGTGGATGCTGGCCGACGGCTACGGCCCCTTGGAAGCCGTGCTGTTCGGGGTCGACGCGTCACGCCCCGACGCGGCCCTCACCGCACTCGCCGAACGCCACGCCACCACCCCCCGCCGCCCGGCCCACGCCATCCTCACCGAGGCCCGCGCCGAGTTCCCGACCTTCGCCGAGGACATCGACGCCCTCTGCCGCTGAGGTCACCGGAAGCAGCCGAGCTCCAGCTCGGCCCACACGGTCTTGCACGGAAACGGCTCCGGCAGTACGCCCCAGTCGTCGGCCGACTCCTCAACCAACAGCAGGCCGTAGCCTGACTCGGCGGGCTCCGGCGAAGCGCTCCCGCGCGCGGGTACCTCCTCGCCCCTGGGGTCGGTCACCTCGATGCGCAGCATCCCGTGCGCGGTGACGGTGAGGGTGAGCCGGAAGCCCCGGCCGGGGACACGGCCGTGCACGACGGCGTTCGCGGCGAGTTCGGCGACAATCAGCCGGGCCGGGTCCAAGGGCAGCCCCCAGGCGTCCAGTTGCTCGGCGGCGAGCAGGCGGGCGAGACGGGCGCCCCGGCGGGTGGCGGAGAGCGGCACGGTGAACTGGTGGAGCGGGGCGCGCGGTGCGACGGTTTCTCGATTCACGTCACTCAGCGTGTTAACCCACGCGCCCTTTGTGAAGGCGGGCGGCCCGTGCGACCGGCGGCTGTCCGTGGTGTGCCCGGTCCCGTCCGGGCTGCCCGGCGTGGCGGGGCGCCGGGCGGCGCGGGGTCCTCACCCCTCAGGGCGACGGCAGTGACAGGCAGGGCAACCGCGGGTGCCGCAGGTGCTGTCCGCCGTCGTGGACGCACAGGGTGAAGGTCTCCGCTCCCGGCCGTCCGGCCGAGTCGTAGACGTCGAGAACGCGCTCGACGCTCTCCCACAGCCCGATCGGCCCGCCCTCCCGCACCCGCCAACCACCGTCGCCGTCGCCGTCCGGGGTCAGCGTGGCGGCCGATCCGCTGACCACGTCGACCAGGTGCACGACGTCGCCGACGGCGGTCAGTTGCGCGTCAGGTACCGCGCTCTGCACGAGGAAGCGCAGGTAGAAGGCCTCCTCGGTCGCGGCGGTGACCCGCTCGGGACCATGCCGGGCGACCCGTGGCCTTCCCGGCAGCCCGGCCGCCCAGTGGGCGGGGTTGCCGAACGCCGGCGCCGCGTGCGTACGGGCCGACATGAAGGAGACGGTGCCGCCCAGCAGGCGGCCCTCGGCGGTACCGTCCCCGGCGACCGTGAGCAGCACGCGGGCGTACCCGTAGAGCCAGCCGGAGAGCGTCAGGAGGATCTTGCCTCCCGGCCGGGTCTGGGCGACCAGGGCCGGTGGCACGGCCCGGAAGGAGCAGGCCGCCACGATCCGGTCGAACCGCGCCTCGGGCCAGTACCCGTACAGCCCGTCCGCGACCGCGAGCGTCGGCGTGTACCCGCAGGCGTGCAGCGCGCTCGCGGCCCGCTCCAGCCGGTGCGGGTCCACCTCGATGCTCGTGACGCCGCCGGAACCGAGGCGTTCGCAGGCGAGCGCGGTCGAGTAGCCCGTCCCCGTGCCGATCTCCAGCACCGTGTGCCCCTCCCGCACATCGGCGTCGGCCCACATCCGCAGCACGAGCGACGGCAGGGTGGAGGACGAGGTCGGGGCCCCTCCGTACCGCTCGACAGGGTTCTCCCAGTCGGGTTCGTCACCGTCGAACTGGGTGATGAGCGTGGCGTCGGAGTACGCGGCGGCCAGCCAGCGCCCGTGGTCGAGCGCGGCGGTGACCGGCTGCCACCGGGTCAGCCCCTGCCTGTCATTCTCGTCATCGGCGGGCAGGTAGAAGCCGGGCACGAACCGGTGTCGGGGCACCGTCTCCACGGCCGAGCGCCAGGCCGGATCATCCAGGAACCCGCGCGCGGCGAGGTCCTTCGCCATGGCCCCGCGCAGCCGTGCGGCATCGGTTTCGAGGTCGACAGGCATCGTCATGGACGGCCCTCTCTTTCCACGGTGAGGAGGTCGGCGAACGCCTCGGTGATGTCCTCGGCGTCGGGAAGCCATCCCCACTGCCCGTTCGGGTTGCACTCGATCGCCGTCCAGTGTTCCGGGTCGTCCCCGTCACCGGTGAGCGCGAAGTCGAAACAGCCGAAGACCAGACCGAACGAGGCCAGGTAGGTGTGCAGCGCCGCCTCGACGGGCGGCGGCACGGTGATGGGCGCGTGGAGCAGGGCGCCCCAGTCACCCCGGCGCCAGTCCAGCGCGCCGTCGGGCGCGGCGATCTGCTGCGCGAAGACACGACGGCCGACCACGGTGACGCGTACGTCACCGGTCTTGGGGATCTCGGCCTGGAACAGGTGCGCGGTCACAGCGAGCGTGTCGTCGAAGGTCTCCGGGGCGACCCGCTGAGTCCAGATCGCTCCGGTGTGCCCGCCGTCGTCGGCGGGCAGGCCCCGGAACGTCTTGCAGACCACGGGTCCGTGGAGGGCGGCGAACTCCTCTGCTGTCTTCGGGTCGTTGGTGATCAGCGTCGGAGGAATCCTCAGCCCGATCCCGGCGAACCTCCGGAGCTGGGCGGGCTTGAACTCCGCACGGGCGACCGCGGCCGGGTGGTTGACGTACCGGGCGCCGGGCAGGGCGTTCAGGACGCCGCCGAGCCCGTTTCTCGCCTCGGCGGCGGCGAAGTCCCTCTGCTGCCGGGGCAGATGCGCGAACCGGGCGCCGTACGGAGTGGGGCGGCGGTAGTACACCGCCGCCACCTCCCCCGCCTCCACCTCCCGGCTCGCCGTACGCAGCCACCCGCTCCACGCCGAACGGTCCGCGTCGATACGGAAGCCGAACGTCAGGGCGGGCCCGATGTCAGCGGGGTCGACGCGGACGACGGGCACCCCGCGCTCGTTCAACGCGGCGACGACCCGGTCCGCAGTGACGTCCTCCAGCGCGGTGACGACCAGGACGGTGAAGGCCATCGGTCAGTCCGACTCGTAGTCGGTGGTGCTGTCGTCCTGCTTCTGGGACTGCGGACCGTTCCCGTCACCGCCCCCGGACACGGACGCGGTACCGGTCGTCCTCGACGTCCCGTGCTTGCCCATCTCGACCGGCCGCCCGGCCGCGTCGGTGTAGCGGGCGGTCTGCGTGACGGGGTCGAGCGTCACCGTCGCGTACGGCGGCGGCCCGACCGGCAGCCGATCGGTGACCAGGCACAGCACCCAGGGGGCCTCGGGGGTGAGCGTCGTCATGCGGTGTCCCTTCTCTGTGGTGTGGAGTTTCCCTGATCCACGTCACCCAGTGTGCTCACACATGCATTCTGAGTGAAGAATGATGGGGCGTACGACCGGCGGTTGTACGTGACTGTCCGGTTTTCGTCCGGGCTGACCGGGGTGTCCGGGTGCGGACGGCCGGAGTTGGTCCGGGGAAGGGCGCGCGACGGAAGGGCGGCGGACATGAGCGAGTGGGAAGCGGGACTGGACGACGAAGAGGCCGGAGCCGTGATGCGGACGGTCGTACGGCAGTTGAAGCTGTGGCGCGAGGCAGCCGGCCTCACCCAGGCGGAGTTCGGGGCGGCGATCAAGTACGGGGAGGAGACGGTCTCCTGCGTGGAGCGGGGGCGGCGGATTCCCCGGCCGGAGTACTTGGACGCGGCGGACGAGGTGCTGGGGCGGGCGGCAGGATCGCTGCGATGAAGGGGGACGTGGCGGAAGCCAGGTACCCGAAGAAAGTACGGGACGTGAAGCGCCTGGAAGCGGAAGCCGTCGAGATCTGCTCCTACAACAACTGCGTCATCGATGGGCTGTTGCAGACCGAGGTATATGCGCGAGCAGTGTTCAGCTCTCGGCGACCGCAGTTCGCGGAAGAAGAGTTGGAGCAGCGGGTAGCCGCTCGGCTGGATCGTCAGGAGATCTTCTGCACCCCAACAGCCCGCCCTCTTTTCAGCTTTGTGCTGTGCGAAGCGACGCTACGCCGCCTGATCGGGGGCAAGATGGTGATGCGTAGCCAGCTCGAACGGTTGTTGGAAGTAGCCCAGCTGCGGAACGTCGACCTACAGGTCCTGCCTCTGAGTCGGGAGGAGAACTCGGGCCTCGGCGGCCCCTTCCGACTGCTCAAGCTCAAGGGCGGGGCGGCCGTGGGTCTGAACGAAGTCCAGCTCACCAACCGCGTGATCACCGACCCGAAAGAGACCACGGTCCTCGACATGCGCTATGGGATCATCCGGGCGCAGGCTCTCACACCACGAGAGTCGCTGGCCTTCATCGAGAAAGCGCTGGGAGAGTCATGACCCTCAAGCCCGCTGACGGAGCCGATGGCAAGCTGGAGTGGATAAAGAGCAGCTACAGCTCGGACGACGGTCCTTCCTGCGTAGAGATCGCCACTACCTTGGCAACCGTCCACGTGCGCGACTCCAAGATCCCGGACGGTTCCCGCCTCGCCCTCACCCCCACCACCTGGGCGACCTTCCTGCCGTACGCCTCCGGTCACTGACGGAGCGAAACGAGCTACTGATGTCGGCCGCGACTGCGGCGATACGGCAGCCGCGGCACCATCCTCCGGGCTCCGGCGTACGAGAGTCCCGGCCGCGGGCGACGTCCCGCCGACCGGGCCGACCGGGTTCGGCGGTCGCCAACGAACTCAAGCGGCTCCCCGACACCCTCACCCCGTTCGGTGTGAGCACTTTGCCTCACCTTGTACGTATCCCGCTCATATGTGCGCACAAGCAACAGTTGAGTGGCAAGTGTCATCGATTCCGCAAGGACTACCGACACCCGAGACCTGCCCCGAACCGCCGCCACCCGGCGGTTCGGGGCAGGTCTCGGGTGAGCGGCAAGGCTCGGAGCTCTTCGCGGCAAGCTCCCGCCGCACCGGCGCGACCGCCCTGGCGGGAGCCGTCGGCGATCTCAATCGTGGTTGGCCACCTCGGCCAGCGGTGGCTGGCTGGCACCGGCGGACCGCGCGAGTCGGCCGGCGGACTCGGTGGCGTGGCGGCTGTCATGGTCGATGAGATACGGGGCGGTGAAACCCAGGTAAGCCGCCTTGCGCTCGGCCGGGAGATCCTTCCAGCCGGTGATGCGGTCACGACAGCGTGGTGAGCCGCACCGGCAGTGGGCGGCGAAGTGATCGACCGAGTAATTCCGCATGGCGTAGTCGAACGTGATCTCGTCTTCTGCCGGGATGGGCCGACGCGCGACGAGGTCGTGCGCGCCGTCGGCGTTGAGGCGGATTCCGCAGTTCGGCTCGCACGAGTGGTTCACCTTGGGGATGAGCCCGCCGTGCAGCACGAACCGTCCCTCGCTGACCTGGGAGGCGTGTGCATGGTTGTGGTCCAGCTCACGGTCGATGGTACCGACCATCACCGTCTCGCCTGCCTGAAAAAACCGGGTGGCGAAAACGCCTTCACCCTTGGCCTCGGTTCGTTGGAGCTCGTAGCCGCCGCTCACGTTGGCCTGCTCTCTCAAAAATCGGCTCTGCCCGCGAGCCGGCCGTTCACGGATGAAGCGGACACCCCGGCCCCGGGATCCTCCACCAGAGGGGCGCACATGATTTTTCGGACTGATCACCTGAAAGGTACTCAGCCGAACGGCACCGCACGATACTGCTTCGCGCCTGATATCCGGCCATCCCGGAACGGGCAGGGCCCGCATGGCCACGCAAGCCCTGCTCGGACGCCTGTTCCCGGCGTTCCCGGCGCGACGGAACGGCACCACGCCGTCGAGCGGTTGCCGGTACTCCGTGCCGGTGACGGACCGCACGGGGCCGGACGCCCAGCCCGCGCGCCCTCCGCACCACGGTGGAACCGGCCGGAGGCGTCGAGGCCGGAGGCGTCGGAACCGGGGACCAGGACGGCGACGCGGTCGGCGTGCGCGAGGTCGCCGAGAATCTCGGTGACCGGGGCCTGTCCGGGGCCACGGCGGTCGAAGGAAAGCAGGTACCGGGCTGGCCGGCCGGCGATCGGCTACGGGCAGGAACTCGTCTCCTCCGTGGAACAGGGCCGTCGCATCCCCCGCCCCGAGTACCTGGACGCGGCGGACGAGGTCCTGGGCGCGGACGGCAGGATCGCGGCAATGAAGGGGGACGTGGCGGAGGCCCGGTACCCGAAGAAGGTACGGGACCTGAAGAAGCTGGAAGCGGAGGCCGTCGAGCTGCTTGCGTACAACAACTCGGTCATCCATGGGTTGTTGCAGACGGAGGAGTACGCACGAGCGGTGTTCAGCGTGCGTCGCCCTCCCCTCGGCGCAGAGGAGCTGGAACAGCGGGCAACAGCTCGGGTAGCGCGTCAGGAGATCATCGACGCCACAGCCCGTCTTCAGTTTTGTCCAGTGCGAGTCGACACTTCGCCGGCCCACCGGAGGCAGGATGGTATTGCGCAGGCAACTCGAACGTCTGTCGGAGGTAGCCGAGTTCCGCAACGTCGATCTTCAAGTGCTGCCGTTGGGCCGCGAGGAGAACCCGGGTCTCGCCGGCTCGTTCAGGTTGCTCAGGCTCAAGGACGGCGCCACGGTCGGGCACCTCGAAGTCCAGCACATCAGCCGTGTGATCGCTGATCCGAAAGAGGTGCAACTCCTCGATATGCGCTACGGAGTCATCCGGGCACAAGCTCTCACCCCACGAGAGTCACTGTCCCTCATCGAGAAAGTACTGGGAGAGACAAGAACTTCAAGCCGTCCGGCAGCGTCAGTTCCGACTCCGAGTGGATGAAGAGCAGCTACAGCACGGACGAGGGGCCCGACTACGTCGAGGTGGCCGCCGTCCCCGACCACATCCTCGTCCGCGACTCCAAGAACCCCCGCGGCCCCCGCCTCGCCCTCGCCCCCACCACCTGGGCGTCCTTCCTCCCCTACGTTTCCGGGCACTGACACATCAGGCGTAGGCCGAGCACCCGGCCACCCACCTCGCTCGACGTGAGCACTTGGCACCGATCTGTACGCATCCCGCTCACATGTACGCATACCCAACAGTCGGCCGGTAAGTGTCATCGATTCCGCAAGGCCTACCGGCACCCGGGGCCGTAGGGCGACGGCTCCCGAGTCGGCTTTCGCCAGGACGACTCACCGGAACAGCCGTGTCGATCACCGCAAGGCGACCTCCCCTGCCGAGGTGGAGCTGACACCACCCCATGACCGGGGGGTTGTCGGCTGCTCACGGGATCGTGGAATTCCTACGCTCATCCGCATGGTGAAGCGGACAGCACAAGCGGTCATCACCGGCGCCCTCGCCCTGGGCATCGCGGCCACCGCCGGGGTCCCGGGAGCGTCGGCCACCCCCGGCCCGTACGGCGCAGCACGGCAACACCGCGTCAGTACGCATCGACAAAAGCGTCGCGCGGGGCACGGTGACCGACACGGCGCGCGTCTTCCAGGCCATCCCCTACGCCGCCCCTCCCACCGGCCGGCGCCGCTGGACTCCCCCCGCTCCCGCCAGGAGATGGGACGGCGTCCAGAACTCCACCGCACCCGGCGCCGCCTGCCCCCAGAGCCGGACCGGTACCGCCGGACGGCTCAGGTCGTCGACCGGCTTCCAGCGCGGCCGGCCGGTGGTGACCGGCCGAACGAACGGAAACATTTCGGCAGGCCGCCTCGTTCCCTCTGGGCCCGTCCACATCGCCGCCCCTGGGAGCATCGTGATCGACACCACACCCGCCACCTCCACCGTTCTCCCCGCGCTCCCGGCCCTGAGCGCGCAGGCCGAGCGACTGATCGAGCTGGGGGTGCACAAGATCGCCGGGCTGCCCGCCGCCGACCTTCGTACCTTCGCCGAGGCCGCCGAGGCCCCGGCGGGCGGCGACGGCGCCCTGCTCGCCGTGCACCCGGACCGGGTCCCTGCCTCCTCCCTGGCACCGCTGCTCCACCGCGACGGCAAACCGGGCTTCGTCGTCACCGACATGACCGACGTCGACCACTTCGCCCCGCTCGACACCGTCGCGCTGCCCGACACCCCCCTCTATCTCCTGACCGGCCTCGACCGCGGCGACCACATGGCCGACTGGAGTCCGGACGAGGCGCTGCCCGCCCTCACGGCAAGGGCCCGCACCCCGTTGCTGCTCACCGAGGGCATCCACTGGGTGCTGCAGCAGCCCGCCGTCCTGGAGCGCAACCACTGCTTCATGACCATCGGCTCCCGGCTGCGCAAAGCCAACAGCGCCCTGGACGCCCGCACCCCGGCGATCTGGATCAGCAACGGCACCGGACGGGACGGCCGTGAGCGCCGCAACGCCGCCAAGGTCGGCTGGTGCTGGGCCGGCAACCGGCACACCTGGCTGGGCTTCGCCTCCGCGACGGGCCGCTCGGCCCGGGCCGTCATCACCGAGGCCCGTGCCGAGTTCCCGACCTTCACCGACGACATCGACGGCCTCTGCCGCTGAGCCGGCAGAACCCGCAGAACCCGCAGAGGCATGGTCATCACATAAGGTCTCCGCCGATGACCGCCCAGCAGGCGACAGCGTGTGCCGGCGATCCTCGGCCTGGCAGCCCCGGCCTGAGTGGACGGCGGGGAGCACACGGGCGGGCGGTGCCGTGGATGTCCTCGCCGACGCCGTGCACGTCGGCATCGGGTTCCCCTCGGCCCAGGTGGCGACGCAGCCGATGCGGTGGGCGCCGGCGCCCGGGCCGAGCGGCACCTCAACGACGACGTGGGCGACGGGCTGGGCGGTCAGCCGTCCAGACGCGCGTACTGCCGCTCGACGGCCTTCGAGCTCCACTCTCCCAGCGCCCAGTCGATCGCATAGGAAACCGCGAACAGCGCCAGGAACTCCGCTGCGAGGAGGGCCACCAGCCCGAGCGTGCCCTGGACCTCGAAGGAAAGGGCGGAGGTCAGCTCCTGCGTGTCCCCGAGCGCCAGGCCGGCAAGGCTGAGGACGGTGAGGCCCACGGAGAACAGAAGCGCTCCGCGCAGGTAGGCACGCCGCCTCCGGCGACGACTGGGTGCGTCCGCGCCGGTGGGCAGCTCGACCCCCATGAGCGACCGGGGCGCCTCGGCACCCAGCACACGCTGCACCAGCGCGAACACTCCCGCGCCACCGACAAGGACCAGAATCGCCGCGGTGTTCGTCACCTCCT
The DNA here is from genome assembly GCF_042871645.1 of Streptomyces sp. NPDC005774. Lineage (NCBI taxonomy): Bacteria > Bacillati > Actinomycetota > Actinomycetes > Kitasatosporales > Streptomycetaceae > Streptomyces > Streptomyces sp. NPDC005774. Next base: position 56,057 of record NZ_JBIAIV010000040.1, read on the forward strand.
TGGTCCGGATGTACTCCCAGACGAGCACCCCGAGGGCTGCGAACATGACGGCACCCAGAGCAACGAGGGCTGACCTGCCCGCCTTGAGGTGCTGACGCTCATCCATGGTGTCCGTGCGCTCCTTCTTCCCAGAACAGGGAGTTGAGATCGGTCCCCAATGCCCGGCAGATGGCGACACACAAGCTGAGGGTCGGGTTGTGAGCACCCGCCTCGATCATGGAGATCGTCTGCCGTGTGACCCCGACCTGTCTGGCCAGGTCGGCTTGGGTCATGCCGAGTGCCACCCGCTTGAGCTTCATGCGCGTGTTCACGCGCCGAGGCTCGCCGGCGCTTCGAGTCGCGACCATGTGTCATATATACCCGACACTATGTCGCATATACAAGACACGCCGTGAGGACGGGCCGGGGTGGGAGCGCGGCGAGAGGACGACGGGCATGAACGAGGGAGAAGCGGGACAGTACGACGAGGAGGCCGGGGCCGTGATCCGGACCGCGCGGATGAGGCACTGGCGGCGGGCGGCAGGATCGCCGCGATGAAGAGCAGCTACAGCACGGCCGACGGTCCCGACTGCGTCGAGGTGGCCGCCGTCCCCAACCACATCCTCGTCCGCGACTCCAAGAACCCCCGGGGCTCCCACCGCACCCCCGCCCCCGCCACCTGGGCGCCCTTCCTCCCCTACGCCGCCGAGGGCTGAACGGCAACGGCGGAGGGCCCCGGAATTCCGGGGCCCTCCGCCGTTGAACTGCCGTCGTCGCGCCGACTCAGGTCGTCGACCGGCGCCTGCGCGCGCCCGGGCGTCGTTCGCTCGGGCGGGTGACCGGGTCGCCGGCGTCGATCGCCGCCAGCCGGCGGCGGGTGCCGAAGTCGGCCAGGGCCTCCGCCAGCTTGTGCACCGACGGCTCCGGGGCCATGACGTCGACGCGCAGCCCGTGCTCCTCGGCCGTCTTCGCCGTCGCCGGGCCGATACAGGCGATGACCGTCACGTTGTGCGGCTTGCCCGCGATGCCGACCAGGTTCCGTACCGTCGACGACGAGGTGAAGAGCACCGCGTCGAAGCCGCCGCCCTTGATCGCCTCCCGGGTCTCCGCGGGCGGGGGCGAGGCGCGCACAGTGCGGTAGGCGGTGACGTCGTCGACCTCCCAGCCCAGGTCGATGAGACCGGCCACCAGTGTCTCGGTGGCGATGTCGGCGCGCGGCAGGAAGACCCTGTCGATCGGGTCGAAGACCGAGTCGTAGGGCGGCCAGTCGTCCAGGAGTCCCGCGGCCGACTGCTCGCCGCTCGGCATCAGGTCCGGCTTCACACCGAAGGCGATCAGCGCCTTGGCGGTCTGGTCGCCCACCGCGGCGACCTTGATCCCGGCGAACGCGCGGGCGTCGAGACCGTACTCCTCGAACTTCTCCCGCACCGCCTTGACCGCGTTGACCGAGGTGAAGGCGATCCACTCGTAGCGGCCCGTCACCAGGCCCTTGACCGCGCGTTCCATCTGCTGCGGGGTACGCGGCGGTTCCACGGCGATGGTCGGCACCTCGTGCGGCACCGCGCCGTAGGAGCGCAGTTGGTCGGAGAGCGACGCCGCCTGCTCCCTGGTCCGCGGCACGAGCACCTTCCAGCCGAACATCGGCTTGGACTCGAACCACGACAGCCGGTCGCGCTGGGCGGGGGCGGAACGCTCACCGACCACGGCTATGACCGGCCGGCCGCCCTCGGGCGACGGCAGCACCTTCGCCTGCTTCAGCGTCTGCGCGATCGTGCCGAGCGTCGCCGTCCAGGTGCGCTGCCGGGTCGTCGTGCCCGCGACGGTCACCGTCAGCGGGGTGTCGGGCTTGCGACCGGCGGACACCAGTTCGCCCGCCGCGGCGCCCACCGAGTCGAGCGTCGTGGAGACGACCACCGTGCCGTCCGACGCCCCGACCTCGGTCCAGCACCGGTCGGACGCGGTGCGCGCGTCCACGAACCGTACGTCCGCGCCGTGCGCGTCCCGCAGCGGCACACCGGCGTACGCGGGCACGCCGACCGCGGCCGCGACACCGGGGACGACCTCGAAGGGCACCCCGGCCGCCACGCACGCCAGCATCTCCTCGGCGGCGTACGCGTCGAGGCCGGGATCACCGGACACCGCACGGACGACCCGCCTGCCGCCCCGTGCGGCCTCCATGACAAGATGTGCCGCATCCCGCACCGCGGGTGCGCCTACGGTTGTTGACGTGCCGTCAACAACCGTGAGCTGAGGCGTGCCTGTGCCCGGAGCGGACAGCGCGGAGGAACCCGCAGAGTCCGTTTCCGTGGGCACCTCGGCGACGCCCTGCCTGGCATGTCGGCGTACGACGTCGAGCACCTCGTGCTCGGCGACGAGAACATCCGCGTTCGCCAGCGCCTCGACGGCACGCAGAGTCAGCAGTCCCGGATCCCCGGGTCCGGCACCGAGGAAGGTGACGTGCCCGTGTTCCGGAGGAGGTGGAAGGGTGGTGGGGCTCACTGTGCTCGCTCCCCCATCAGACCGGCCGCGCCCTGGGCAAGCATCTCGGTGGCGAGTTCGCGACCGAGCGCCATCGCCGCCTCATGCGTCTCGGGCACGGGACCAGTGGTGGACAACTGCACCAGCCTGGTGCCGTCGGTCGTGCCGACGACGCCCCGCAGGCGCATTTCCTTGACAATCGGCCCGTCCGTCTGGGGGTCCCCCCAGACTCGAGCGAAGCCGAGATCTGGGTGAAGGTCGGCGAGCGCCCCCACAGGGGCGGTACAGCCGGCCTCCAGAGCGGCGAGCAGAGACCGCTCGGCCGTCACGGCGGCCCGTGTGAACGGGTCGTCGAGCTCGGCGAGCGCGGCGATCAGCTCCGTGTCGCGCACGGAACACTCGACCGCCAGGGCCCCCTGGCCGGGGGCGGGCAAAACCGTGTCGACCGACAGGAAGTCGGTCACCTCGTCGCTGCGTCCGACCCGGTTCAGTCCCGCGGCGGCCAGCACGACGGCGTCCAGCTCACCACTGGTGACGTACCCGATCCGGGTGTCGACGTTCCCGCGGATCGGCACCGTCACGAAATCCAGGCCGTGACTGACCGCGTACGCGTTCAGCTGGGCCATGCGACGTGCCGAGCCGGTGCCGATGCGGGCACCGCGCGGGAGGTCGGTGAGCTTGAGCGCGTCCCGCGCGATCATCACGTCCCGCGGGTCCTCGCGCACCGGTACGGCGGCCAGGACCAGCTCCTCGTGCGGCGCGGTCGGCAGGTCCTTCAGCGAGTGCACGGCGAAGTCCACCTCGCCGCGCACCAAAGCCTCGCGCAGCGCGGCCACGAAGACGCCGGTCCCGCCGATCTGCGCGAGGTGCTCGCGCGAGGTGTCACCGTACGTGGTGATCGGGACGAGCTCGACAGGCCGTCCGGTCACCTGGCTCACGGCTTCCGCCACTTGCCCGGACTGGGCCATGGCGAGCTTGCTCCGCCTGGTCCCGAGCCTCAGTGCCTTTCCAGTCATGCCGGCCCTCGGTTCTCTGCGATGTTCGCGTTCATCACGTTCATCGCGTTCTTCGCGTTCTTCGCGTTCATCGCGTTCTTCTCGGTACTTTCCTCGGCTCGGGAGACGGAGGCCACCGTCTCGGGGTCGAGGTCGAACAGGGTGCGCAACGCGTCCGCGTACCCGGCGCCGCCGGGTTCGGCCGCGAGCTGCTTGACCCGCACGGTCGGCGCGTGCAGCAGCTTGTCGACCACCCGCCGTACGGTCTGGGTGATCTCCGCGCGATACTTGTCGTCCAGGCCGGGCAGCCGGCCCTCGAGGCGGGCGATCTCACCGGACACCACATCCGCGGCCATGGTGCGCAGGGCGACCACGGTCGGCGTGATGTGCGCGGCCCGCTGTGCCGCCCCGAACGCCGCCACCTCGTCGGAGACGATACGCCGGACCTGGTCCACATCGGCAGCCATCGGAGCGTCCGCGGACGCCTCCGCGAGCTTCTCGATGTCGACCAGCCGCACCCCGGCGAGACGGTGCGCGGCGGCGTCGACGTCGCGGGGCATCGCGAGGTCGAGCAGATACAGCACGGGTTCCGGACGCGGCGGCTCGGCCACCGGCTCCGGACGGCGCCGCTCGGGGATCCGTCCGACGCTCGCCACGGTCGCGGCCAGCGCGCCGATCAGCTCGGGGTCCGTCCGGTCCGCCCGGTCCGTCCCGTCCGCGTCGACGCCGCGCCGGCCGCTCTGGCGGCGGTCGACGGCACTGCCCGTGGCCCACGTCGCGTGCTGCTCCAGCGTCGCCGCGTCCATGCCGGCGACGGCCGCCTCGCCCATCACGGAGAAGCCGGGCGGCACGGAGGCCAGGTCCAGCGGGCAGTCCTCGTCGGTACCGGCGCCTGCGGGGGAGGCCGCGGGGGGCAGGGGGGTCGTCGTCCGTGCGCCCGGCACCCCGGAGGCGTCCAGCGCCTGCGGCGCCTCGGCGCGTACGGCGTCCGGCTGCGCCCCGACCCGGTCCTCGACACCGGCGGCGATCGCGTCGGCCGTGAGGACGAGCCCGGTCGCGCCCGTACAGGAGACGACGACGTCTGCACGTGTCAGCTCGAACGGCACCGATCCCATCGGTACCGCGCGGGCCCGCACGTCCGTCTCGCCGCTCTCGGTCAGACGTTGTCCATATTGCTCTCCGAGCAGGGCCACGAGCCGCTCGGCGCGGTCGGCGGTGCGGTTGGCGATCACGATCTCGGAGACACCGGCCCGCGCGAGCGTGGCCGCGGCCAGCGACGACATCGAACCGGCGCCCATGACCAGGGCCTTCTTGCCCTGCGCCCAGGTCGCGACGGGCGTGCCGAGGGCCAGCTGCTCCAGGCCGAAGGTGACCAGGGACTGCCCGGCGCGGTCGATGCCGGTCTCCGAGTGGGCACGCTTGCCGACCCGGAGCGACTGCTGGAACAGGTCGTTCATCAGCCGGCCGGTGGTGTGCAGTCCCTGCGCACGCGCCAGCGAGTCCTTGATCTGGCCGAGGATCTGTCCCTCGCCCACCACCATCGAGTCCAGTCCGCAGGCCACCGAGAACATGTGGTGGACGGCCCGGTCCTCGTAGTGCACATAGAGATGGGGAGTGAGCTCCTCCAGGCCGACCCCGCTGTGCTGGGCCAGCAGCGTGGACAGCTCGGCGACACCGGCGTGGAACTTGTCCACGTCGGCGTACAGCTCGATGCGGTTGCAGGTGGCGAGCACCGCGGCCTCGGTGGCCGGCTCGGCGGCGACCGTGTCCTGCAGCAGCTTGGTCTGCGCGTCCAGGCTCAGCGAGGCCCGGTCCAGCACGCTGACCGGCGCGCTGCGGTGGCTCAGTCCGACGACGAGGAGACTCATGTCGGCATCACGGCGGGTACGTCCCCGTCGGGTCCCTGGTCGGCGGTGGGAGCCTGGTGCGCGGCAGCGCCCCGGCGCGGGGCAGCGGGCTCCCGGCGGGCGGCGGCGGCCGGGACGACGGTCCCGGCGGCGGCCAGCTCGCCGGCCTTGCGCTGCTCGTGGAAGGCGAGGATCTGCAGTTCGATGGAGAGGTCCACCTTGCGCACGTCGACCCCGTCCGGGACGGACAGCACGGTCGGTGCGAAGTTCAGGATGGAGGTGACTCCCGCGGCGACGAGACGCTCGCAGACCTGCTGGGCGGCACCGGCGGGCGTCGCGATGACGCCGATCGACACGCCCTCGTCCTGGATGATCTTCTCGAGTTCGTCGGTGTGCTGCACCGGGATCCCGGCGACGGGCTTTCCGGCCATCGCGGGATCGGCGTCTATGAGCGCGGCGACCCGGAATCCGCGGGAGGCGAACCCGCCGTAGTTGGCGAGCGCGGCACCGAGGTTACCGATACCGACGATCACAATCGGCCAGTCCTGGGTCAGGCCGAGTTCACGGGAGATCTGGTACACGAGATACTCGACGTCGTAGCCGACACCCCGGGTCCCGTAGGAGCCCAGGTAGGAGAAGTCCTTGCGCAGCTTCGCGGAGTTGACGCCCGCGGCAGCCGCCAGTTCCTCCGAGGAAACCGTGGGCACCGAGCGCTCGGAGAGCGCGGTGAGGGCGCGGAGGTACAGCGGAAGCCTGGCGACGGTGGCCTCGGGAATCCCTCGGCTACGGGTCGCCGGTCGGTGAGTTCGGCCAGTTGCCACGGTGCTCCTGCGGGTAGAGCGGGGCTTCGGGCGGTCATACGTCCCCGGACCGCCCCGTCGAGTGCAGGCTATGTCTTTGTGAACGCGTGCACAAAGATGATGTCCGTTTTGCCCACCCAAAGTGACCGGGGTCACGCGCCCCCGGCACACGCGTACGGAACCGGCGCGCGAGCACCATCGCTCCCTTGCTTTTGGGGGCAAAACCGCACACTCTCCTCTGTGTATCCCGCCCCCGAGACCTGACAGCCATCGATCCTAAGCGACTTTCCCGCCGCTTTGCACTGACTGGTCAGTCACACCCTCAGTCGGCCAGGGCCTTGCGGAGACGGACCTCGTCGACGCGCCAGAACGTGTGCTGACGGCCGTCGACGAGAACGACGGGAATCTGCTCCCAGTACTGCTCGTGCAGTCCCGGGTCCTGGGTGATGTCCTTCTCCTCCCATGCGGTCCCGAGGTCACCGCACACCTTCTCCACCACGGCCCGGGCGTCGTCACACAGATGACAGCCGGGCTTGCCCACGAGGGTGACGAGACGATCCTGCGGAGCCTTGCGGCGGAAGAGCGGACTCATGTCAGCCATTCTCACCTCCCGACGGGCCAGGGGAACCCCTCTGCGTCCACTGGTTCCCGATGGGCCCGGAGGGGTGCTTTAACGACACGGACGCGCAGAGTTCACGGTGTCCAAACCTCTCGGCTCCGGAACTGACGGGCGGACTGGCTATGCTCACGCCATGGCCGCTCTCGGATGGCTCACTCCCCGTAGGCGCTCCGCCACGGCGCGGAGCGTGTTGGCAGGCGAGGCCTCGGCAGAGGCCGCACGCAAGTCCACTCAGGAAGTTTCCGACCGCGAACCGGATTTCCCGGTTCACGGCGACGAGCGGGCTGCCGCGTTCTTCGACCTGGACAACACCGTGATGCAGGGCGCGGCCCTGTTCCACTTCGGCAAGGGCCTGTACAAGCGGAAGTTCTTCGAGACGCGCGACCTGGCCCGGTTCGCATGGCAGCAGGCGTGGTTCCGGCTGGCCGGCGTCGAGGACCCCGAGCACATGCAGGACGCACGCGACTCCGCGCTCTCCATCGTCAAGGGCCACCGGGTCTCCGAACTGAAGTCCATCGGCGAGGAGATCTACGACGAGTACATGGCCGAGCGGATCTGGCCGGGCACGCGGGCACTGGCGCAGGCACACCTGGACGCGGGCCAGCGGGTGTGGCTGGTCACGGCGGCGCCGGTGGAGATCGCCCAGGTGATCGCACGCCGGCTGTGCCTGACCGGGGCGCTCGGGACGGTGGCCGAGTCCCTCGGCGGCGTGTACACCGGCAAACTGGTGGGCGAGCCGCTGCACGGCCCGGCGAAGGCCGAGGCCGTACGCGCGCTGGCAACTGCGGAGAACCTGGACCTGAGCCGCTGCGCGGCGTACAGCGACTCCCACAACGACATCCCGATGCTCTCCCTGGTCGGACACCCGTACGCGATCAACCCGGATTCCAAGCTGCGCAAGCACGCCCGCACCATGGACTGGCGCCTGCGGGACTACCGCACAGGGCGCAAGGCCGCGAAGGTCGGCATCCCCGCGGCGGCGGGCGTGGGCGCGGTGGCCGGCGGCACGGCGGCCGCCATCGCGATGCACCGACGCCGGCGCTGAATCCGGCGCCGCGTCCGGCACCGGATTCGGCGCGCGGCACGGCCCGGATGCCGACGCCGGCCGACCTCGGCCGCTCCGGCCGACACCGGCCGCTCCAGTCGGCACCGGTCGCTCCAGTCGGCACCGGTCGGCCGGTCAACTCCGCGGCGACGGACACCCGTACGGCCGACGGTCCGATCAGCGGGGGACAGAAGTGGCGCCCCGCCCGTAAACCCGGCCAATCCAACTGCCCTACCCCGCAACCCCGCTGTCCAGCCCTCTTGGCTGCACACGGCCACGACACATCCTGTACCGAACCTAAATGCGAAGAATTTCGGTCAACATTCGTTCAGCGTCGGGTGCTTGAACATGCGTCAACCGGCTACGGAAACGACGCAATCGATGATTTCAGCAACTCGGCGTAGCGGGCTCTGTACGAAGCGTTATTCTCCTCAGACGCAAACCGGTGCCCTTCCGTCGCTACGACGGGTGAAAGGTCCCGCACTGCACGTGATGGAAGCTCTGCCTCTGGGAGTCCCGTGTACCCACACGTCGGGGTTGACGACCCGGGCCTGACCGCACTGCGCACAGCAGTCACGGCAGCCCGGGAGTTGCTGCGCGGCTTCGCCCCCGCCGCATATGCCGTCCCCGCATACGCCGTCCCCGTCTCCGCCGTCCCCGCATACGCCCCCGCGCCCGCCGTCCCCTGCCCCACCGTCGCCGACGCGCCCGTCGGTCCTTGCTACGCCCTCGCCGAGGACAGCACCGCGGTGGGCAGGCGCGGACGCCCGTCCGGCGCCACCACCACCCGCCGTCCCGCCGCGGACAGTGACAGCGCCAGGATGATGGAGCTCGTGGAGCGCGCCCAGGCGGGCGAGGCCGACGCCTTCGGACGGCTCTACGACCAGTACAGCGACACCGTGTACCGCTACATCTACTACCGGGTGGGCAGCAAGGCGAACGCCGAGGACCTCACCAGCGAGACCTTCCTGCGGGCACTGCGCCGCATCGGCACCTTCACCTGGCAGGGGCGCGACTTCGGCGCCTGGCTCGTCACCATCGCCCGCAATCTGGTGGCCGACCACTTCAAGTCCAGCCGTTTCCGTCTCGAGGTCACCACCGGGGAGATGCTCGACGCCAACGAGGTCGCGCGGTCCCCCGAGGACTCCGTCCTCGAATACCTTTCCAATGCCGCCCTCCTCGATGCCGTACAACGTCTCAACCCCCAACAGCGCGAATGCGTCACGCTCCGATTCCTCCAGGGTCTCTCCGTCGCGGAGACCGCCCGCGTGATGGGCAAGAACGAGGGGGCGATCAAGACCCTCCAGTACCGGGCCGTCCGCACCCTCGCCCGGCTCCTCCCCGAGGACACGCGTTGAGCGGCCCGGCGAACGGAACGGACCCGGTGCCGGTGCCGACGCATCACCGCCCATGACAGCCGACCCGCTTCGAGTAACACTCCCTTGGCTTCCCGAACCGGCCCACCGACGCGCGTAACCCCAGCGCCGTGCCGCTCGTTGTGCGGGATGCAGGCTCCCTGTGGTCAATCCCCGGCCAACTTCGATCACCCGATCGTGTGGACATGGTCAGGGGGTGGAACCCTCAGGACCCCCTGGGGAGTCGACCGTCACGATGAGAGGAGGTGCCGCCAGTGATCGCGAACGTATCGGCGCACCGGCGGGCGAACGCCTTCGCCCAGGCCCTGGAGGAGCAGTCCGACCGGGGCACGGCGGCCGGGCAGTCCGAAGGATCGGCCCCGGCCGTTGCGGAGACCGAACAGGCGCGGCTGCTCACGCTGGCCGCCGGTCTCGGCGAGCTGCCCAAGCCGGAGCTGGATCCCGAGGTCAAGGTCGTCCATCGGGCCCAACTGGTGGCCGCGTTCGAGGCCATGCTCCAAGAAGGCACCGCCGCGGGCGAGGGAGCGGATGCGTCCGTACCCGATCAGCGTTCACGCCGCGCCCGGGGCGCACACCGGGCAACCCCGCTGGGGAAGATGAGACCGCGCTCGCGCCTGGCCAAGGGCCTCACCGCGGGCGGACTCGGCATCACCGTGGCCGCGGGCGCCTTCGGCGGAGTCGCCGCCGCCAGCTCCGACGCCCTCCCCGGAGACTCGCTCTACGGTCTCAAGCGCGGCATGGAGGACGTCAAGCTCGGCCTCGCCGACGGCAACGACGAGCGGGGCCGCGTCTTCCTCGACCACGCCTCCACCCGCCTCGGCGAGGCCCGCCGGCTGCTGGAGCGCGGCCGCAGCGGCCACCTCGACCACGAATCCCTCGGCGAGATCCGCCGTGCCCTGTCCGGCATGCGGCACGACGCGTCCGAGGGCCATCGGCTGCTGCGCGAGGCGTACCGGAACGACCCGGACTCCCTGCGCCCCATGCAGGCCCTCTCCTCCTTCTCGGACGCGCACCGGCAGACCTGGGGCTCCCTCCGCGACCGGCTGCCCCCGCAGCTCGGTGACGTCAGCGAGCAGGTCTCGTCGGTGTTCGACGCCATAGACGAGGACGTCGCCCCGCTGCAGTCCCTGCTCCCCGAACCCCCGTCCCGGCAGGGCGGCGACGACGGCAGAGGACGGCGCGGCGACTCCGGGCCCACCCCGAGCGACCCGCCCGGTACCGACCGCTCCCAGATGCCCGGCACCGGCACCAACGGCGCCGCGGACAAGGACGGCACCGGCAGCAGAGCCCCCAGCGGGTCCGCCGGCTCCGGCGACCGGAACGAGGGCCTGCTCGGCGGCAACACCGGCGGGCTGCTCGACCCGCCGACGGAGAGCGGCGACACCAGTACCTCCCCGCCGGCCGGCGGCGGCGCCACCGTGCCGGCCCAGCCCGACGTCACCCTCCCGCCCCTCCTCCCCGGCCTGCTCCCGGGACTGGGCATCGACAGCGAGGACGCGGAGTGAGGACGCCGAACAGGAAACTGTAGAGCCGGAGAGCCGGAGAGCCGGAGTACGTGGTGTGGCGGGGCCCCCGGTCGCCGGGGGTCCCGCCACACCACGTACGGGGCTTCCTGCACGTACCGGGTTTCCTAGAAGAACACCGACCGTCGCTGCACCAACAGCTTGTAGAGGGTGTGCTGGATCTGTTCCCGGACCTGGTCGGTCAGGTTGAACATCAGCATCGGGTCCTCGGCCGCCTCCGGCGGGTAGCTCTCCGTGTGGATGGGCTCGCCGAACTGGATGGTCCACTTCGTCGGCAGCGGGATCGCGCCGAGCGGGCCGAGCCACGGGAAGGTCGGCGTCAGCGGGAAATACGGGAACCCGAGCAGGCGTGCGATGGTCCTGCCATTGCCGATCATCGGGTAGATCTCCTCGGCTCCGACGATCGAGCACGGGATGATCGGTGTCCGTGCGCGCAGCGCCGTGGACACGAAGCCGCCCCGGCCGAAGCGCTGCAGCTTGTAGCGGTCGGCGAAGGGCTTGCCGAGGCCCTTGAAGCCCTCCGGCATCACCCCCACCAGTTCCCCCTGCTCCAGCAGCCGTGCCGCGTCCTCGGCGCAGGCCAGGGTGTGACCGAGCTTGCGGGCGAGTTCGTTGACCACCGGCAGCATGAACACCAGGTCCGCCGCGAGCAGTCGCAGATGCCGGTCGGCGGGGTGGTTGTCGTGGACGGCGACCTGCATCATCAGACCGTCCAGCGGCAGCGTCCCGGAGTGGTTGGCGACGATCAGGGCGCCGCCCTCGGAGGGGATGTTCTCGATGCCCTTCACCTCGACCCGGAAGTACTTCTCGTACATCGGGCGCAGCAGGGACATCAGGACCTGGTCGGTGAGTTCCTCGTCGTAGCCGAAGTCGTCCACCGCGTAGTCCCCGGTGAGCCGGCGGCGCAGGAAGGCCAGCCCGCTCGCGACCCGCTGTTCCAGGCTGCCGGCTTCGTCCCCGGAACCGGATTCCGCGCCGGGGACAGCGCCGGATGCGGCGGCCCCGCCCTCGCCCTCATGCTCGGCACGGAGCTTGCGAGGCTCACGGGACACCGGAGCATCGTCCCCGACGGACGCCCGCCCCTGCAGGGGCTGGACGTCGCCCATCGCGGTACTCCCCGCACCGTGTCGCCGGCTTCCCGCACCCCGGCGGCGCGACGGGCGCTGCGCGGCACCCCCCACACCCCCTGCTCCCCCACGGGAACGGTCGTCGTCGAACGGAATGACCTTGGCGTCCGCCATCGTTGCTGCGCTCCTCAGTTGGCGCTCTGCTTCGGGGGGTGACCGCTGCCCGTGCCCGGCAGGGGCAGCGCGGCGATCCGGTCGACGGCCCCCGTGAGGGCCTCCGGCGGAAGCAGCCCGGGGCCGCGGCCGCGCACGAAGTCCGCGAACGTTTCTGCTGTCGTGTACTTCGCCGTGAAGCCCAGCGTCTCGCGCATCTGGTCCGTCGCCACCACCCGGCCGTGCGTGAGCAGCCGGATCTGCTCGGGTGAGAAGTCCGACATCCCCAGCGTACGCACCAGTGAGCCCGCCCAGGTGACCGCGGGGAGGAGCAGGGGCACGGTCGGCCGGCCGAGCCTCCTCGAACACTGGGACAGCAGCAGGACGCCGTCCCCGGCAATGTTGAAGGTGCCACTGTTGAGCGTGCCCCGCCGGGGTTCGTACGAGGCGAGGCGCAGCACGTCGATCACATCGTCCTCGTGCACGAACTGCAGCCGCGGGTCGTAGCCGAACACGGTCGGCAGGACCGGCAGCGAGAAGTACGCGGCGAGCGGGCTGTCCGCGGCGGGCCCCAGGATGTTGGCGAACCTGAGCACACACACGGCGACATCCGGGCGGCGGCGCGCGAAGCCGCGCACATAGCCCTCGACCTCGACGGCGTCCTTCGCGAAGCCACCGCTGGGCAGGGACTTGGGCGGGGTCGTCTCGGTGAAGACCGCCGGGTCGCGGGGCGCGGAGCCGTAGACGTTCGTACTGGACTTCACGACCAGCCGCTTGACGGTCGGGGACTTCTGGCAGGCACCGAGCAGCTGCATGGTGCCGATGACGTTGGTCTCCTTGAGCGCCGTCCGGCTGCTGCCGCCGCCGAGCGGTGTGCCCGTGACATCGAGGTGCACAACGGTGTCGGCGCCGGCCTCGGCGAGCACGCGCGCGACGGTGGGCTGCTGGATGTCGGTCTGGATGAAGTCGGCGCCGCCGAGGTGGTGCGCGGGCCGGACCGCGTCCACGGCGACGACCCGGTCCACGTCCGGATCACGCTGGATCCGCCGGACGAAACGGCCCCCCCAGCGGGCGGGCCACTCCGGTCACCAGCACGACTTTCCCCACGACAGTGCCTTCCTCTTGCCTTCGCCACGGGTCCGACCCATGTGATGACAGTGGCCCCCCACCGCATCGGTGGGGGGCCACTGAACACGCTTCCGCGTCGTCGCTTACTTCTTGTTGCGACGCTGAACGCGCGTGCGCTTGAGCAGCTTGCGGTGCTTCTTCTTGGCCATCCGCTTGCGCCGCTTCTTGATAACAGAGCCCACGACTACCCTCGCTCACTTCTCATCACTCGGTGTTTGGGCGCCATGGGCCCACACGACCTACGAGGGGCCAGCCTACCCGCCCGAGCGCTGAGGTCGTAATCGAGACGACCGGGGAGGCCCGAGAGTGCCTTTGTTCGGATCTCCCCGGCCCGCCGTCAGGCCGTTTCCACCCCCACATAGCTCTCGCGGAGGTACTCGTGAACCGCTTGCTCCGGGACGCGGAAGGACCGCCCCACCCGGATCGCGGGCAGATGACCACTGTGCACCAGGCGGTACACGGTCATCTTCGACACTCGCATCACCGAGGCGACTTCCGCCACGGTAAGGAACCGGACCTCGTTCAGAGGCCTCTCGCCAGCTGCAGCCATGACACACCTGAACCTTCCACACTCGACGGGCACCGGCTTCCCCTTCCGGTGACTCTTCGTCGTTGCGTGCTCACTCCCCAATGTAGGGGCGGGTGATGCGAGTGGGGAAGAGGTGCACCCATCGGCGGCCTACTGTGACAGACACGCTCGATTGAGTACGTAGCGGGTCAGCGGCAGGTAGTGGGCGGACCGCACACCGTCATCAAGTGGAACGACCACCGAGAGGCACCCCTCGGCCTCACCCACGAACGGGGCGGGGTCGTTCACATCGGCCAGCGCGATGGCCTCGAACCCCAGCTGACCTGCCCCGCAGGCCCAGCCGTGATCTCCGATCACCAGCCCGGGAAGCGGCCCGCCGGCCTCGGCGGACGCGGCGAGCGCGGTCCGAACCGGGAGCGGGGAGTGCGTATGTGCGCCGGGTTCACCACCGGGGCGTTCGGAACGTGCGCCCCGGACCAGCGCGACTCCTCGTACGTAGTCGAGGTTGTGCGTGCGTAGACCGAACCGGGTCGTTATGTCGACACAGCGACCCTGCGCAGGGGTGAGGACCTCACATCCCGCCGCCGACAGAGCGTCTGCCAGAGCTGCATAGAAACCGAGCAGCCGGTGCGGGTGACCGGTGCCGAGCAGCACGGGCACACCGCTCCGGGCCGCGGCCGCGATCCGCTCCGCATAGGCGTCCAGAGCGCCCAGGGTCCGCTCCGGGTCGATCACATCATGCCCGGAAACATGACGAGGATCGGCCGAAACACCACACCTGGCTGCCATCAGCTCGATCAATTCCCGCTGCCCCCATACCCCTTCCGGGTCGAGGCCGATCAGTGCGCGCGGGTCCCGGGCGGCGAAGAGCCGGTAGCTCCGCAGGCTCTCCTCCCTCGTGGTGGCCACGGTCCCGGACAGCCGGGCGTCCAGCAGATGCGCACGAAGACCGGCGACACTCGGACCGGCGGGAGGGGCGGAGGCCAGGCCGGCCCGCGGACCAGGGGCTGGACCCGCGGGTGGGCCGACGGGAGGAGCGACGGGCGGGCCGACGGAAGAGCCGGCGGGAAGGCCGGCCGGCGGACCAGGGGCTGGACCGGCAGGTGGGTCGGCGGGAGAGCCTGTGGGAGGGGCGGTTGTGGTCGGCACGGCAGCGATGGTGCGCGATCCGGTCCCGGGCCACCCCAAGAACCCGGGAAACACCGCACGGTCGGCGTAACCACGCGGAAGCGGAAGCGGACGCAGGGCGCAGGGCCGGCAACGCCGGAGCGACAGCACGGGGCGACAACGCAGGGCCGCGTCCCCGCCCGGTACGACCTAGGGCAGCAGCCCCCGCAGCGGGAACACCGCGCGCCGGGTCGCCAGGACCGCCTGGTCCAGCCGGTCCGCCGGGTCGTAGCCGGCCTCCCAGGAGGCCCAGGACACGGGCCATCGGCCGTCGGTCATCCGCATCGGCCCCAACTGCCGGGTCCGGGCGTACACCTCCTGCCGCCAGCTCTCGGGGATCATCGTCACCGGATCCACCGGCTTCCCGGCCGCGATACCCACCAGATGCGTCCAGGACCTCGGGACGACCTCCACCACCGCGTAACCGCCGCCGCCCAGCGCCACCCACCGGCCGTCGGCGTACTCGTGCGCCAGCTCGTGGCACGCCACCTGCACCGCACGCTGCGCGTCCAGCGACACCGCCAGATGTGCCAGCGGATCCTCGAAGTGCGTGTCGGCCCCGTGCTGCGTCACCAGCACCTGCGGCCGGAAGTCCGCGAGCAGCTCCGGCACCACGGCGTGGAACGCCCGGAGCCACCCCTCGTCCCCGGTCCCGGCCGGCAGGGCGACGTTGACCGCGCTGCCCTGCGCACTGTCCGCGCCGGTCTCCTCCGGCCACCCGGTCTGCGGGAACAGGGTCCGGGGATGCTCGTGCAGCGACACCGTGAGGACCCTCGGGTCCTCCCAGAACGCCGCCTGCACCCCGTCCCCGTGATGCACGTCGACGTCGACGTACGCGACGCGTTCGGCCCCCAGCTCCAACAGCCGGGCGATGGCCAGCGCCGCGTCGTTGTACACGCAGAACCCCGAGGCCGCCCCGGGCATCGCGTGGTGCAGCCCGCCCGCGAAGTTCACGGCGTGCAGGGCCTCGCCTCGCCACACGGCCTCCGCCGCGCCCACCGACTGCCCCGCGATCAGCGCCGACGCCTCGTGCATCCCCGCGAAGGCGGGATCGTCCGTCGTCCCCAGCCCGTACGACTGGTCCGCGGCCGCCGGATCCGCCGACGCCGCCCTGACCGCGTCGATGTAGTCCTCACGGTGCACCAGCCGCAGCGTCGACTCACCGGCCGTCTTCGCGGCGACCACCGCGACCTCGCGGTCCAGCTCCAGGGCGCCCACCAGACTCCGGGTCAGCGCGAGCCGGACCGGGTCCATCGGATGGTCCCGGCCGAAGTCATAGCCCGTGACTGCCTCGTCCCACATCAGCTGTGCGCGCCCGCTCATGCCCGCCACCGTATCGGTCCGGTTCAGGAGTGAACGACCTGGCATACACGAGTGCCACCAGGACCAACACCATCGGCACAAGCATCGCCCCGCGATAGCTCCATACGTCCCCGAGCACCCCGACCAGCGGGGAGCCGATCAGGAACCCCACATAGTTGAAGACGTTGAGCCGCGCGACGGCCACGTCCGACGCCCCCGGGAACAACCGCCCCGCCGCCGCGAAAGTCTGCGGTACCAGCACACAGAGCCCCAGCCCCAGCAGCGTGAACCCCAGCATCCCCACCCACTCCCCCGGCGCCCCGGCGACCACGGCGAACCCCGCCGCCGCCACCAGCGCCCCGGCCCGCACCACCACCACAGCACCGAAGCGCCGCACCCCCAAGTCCCCGATCGTCCGCCCCAGCAGCGTGGTGACCATGTAGACGTTGTACGGAACGGTCGCCGTCTGCTCCGAACTCCCCAGCACGTCCTGGAGGTACTTCGCGCTCCAGTTCGAGACCGTCGAGTCCCCGATGTACGCCACCGTCATCACCAGGCACAACGGCAGCAGCAGCTTGAAGGGGACGGGCCCGGCCCCGTCCCCCCTCTCGGAGGCCGCACCGGAGACACGGTCCCGGTGCCGGCCCTCCTGCTGCTCCTGGTCCACGTACCACCGGCTCCCGATCAACGCCGCCGGCATCAGCACCAGCACGACCGGCAGATACGACACCCACAGCGCCAGCTGCCAGTGCGCGCCCACCCACGCGAGCGACGCCCCGACGATTCCCCCCAGGCTGTAGGCGGCGTGGAAACTCAGCATGATGCTGCGCCCGTACGCCCGTTGGAGACTCACCCCGAGCATGTTCATCGAGGCGTCCAACGCCCCCACGGCCAGCCCGAACACGGCCAGCGCCACGGCCAGCCCGGCCATGTGCTCCCCCGCCCCGACCCCGAGCAGCGCCAGCAGCACGACCGGCTGCGACCACCTCAGCACCCGGCTCGGCGGCACCCTCTTCACCAGCCGCTCCGTCGCCACGCTCCCGATACCGGCGAGCACCGGCACCGCGGCGAGGAAGGCGGGCAACAGCGCGTCGGAGACCCCGTACCGGTCCTGGATGGCCGGGATCCGCGTCACGAGCAGAGCGAAGGCGACTCCCTGCACCAAGAAGGCGAACGCCAACGAGGCCCTGCCGCGCCGCAGCACATCAGTCATGGCGGCGAGCGTAGGGCCCCGGCGTACTGGTGGGTAGATCCGGCCAAAGATGAATTGTGCTCAGTTTCAACGGAGTTCGGGAGCGGCGGCGGTGGGAGAGGCGGCGACGGTGGGAGCAGCCGCGGGCACCCGGGCTCCGGCTGCCTTCACCTCGGCGGCGACCATGGCCAGCATGGGACCGGCCCCCAGCACCCCACCGACCAGGAACGCCCCGCCCATCGTGACGATCATGAGAACGGTGCCGAGCCAGACCATGGTGTCCACCGGCAGGGAGTACGCCCCGACGACCCGCACCACACACTCGCCGAGCAGCGCCGCTCCCCACACCATGGAGAACCTCCGCTCGGCCCGCCGGAACGCCTCCGACCCGGACTCCAGCCGCGTCCATGCCGCTTCCCGCGCGGTCTGCCCCCTGGTCACCCACGGCTTCATGCCTGCGGTCATCATCGGCTTGCCCAGCCCCACGGACACCAGCACCCCGATGCCGATGACACTGCCCACCGCGCTCTCCTTGACGAGCATCAGCCGGGCGTCACCGGAGACGAAGCCGAGCAGCAGCGAGACCGCGTTCACGAACAGGATGAGCGCGGCGAAGGCATTGAGCGTCCGCTCCGCCACCGCCGCCCACCCGGTCCGCGCGGCCGGTACGACGCTGCTCCACGCGAGCGAGGCGAACGCGCTCATCCCGAACCCGTTCCTGAGGAGGTAGTACGCCCCGATCGGCGCCGCCACATCCAGGACGATCGGCAGAAAGGTCTGCCGCCTGCTGCTGGAAATGCTGCGGGGTGCAACCGAGTTCGTCGTCATGCACCCAGCTTCGTGGCCGGTCCCGGCCCGGCAGTAGAAACGAACGTCCACTGCTCCGCATGACAATTGTCAGCCGCGGACGCGGATCACCCCGCCCACAGGTCCGGCAACTTCCGCAGATCCGCGAAGAGTCGGGTGGTTCCCGCCAGCTTCTCCGCGGGTGTCATCGAGGTGAACCCGTACACGTCCATCCCGGCCGCGACCGCCGCCTGTACGCCCAGTGGGCTGTCCTCGACCACGACACACCGCGCCGGCACGACGCCCATCCGCTGCGCCGCGTACAGGAACAGGTCCGGTGCCGGCTTGCCCCGCCCCACATCCTGGGAGCTGAAGATCCGCTCGTCGTCGAACCACCGGTCGAGCCCGGTCGTACGGTGCCCCACCCGGATCCGTTCATGGCTCCCGGACGAGGCCACGCAGTACGGCACCCCCTCGGCCGCCAGCGTCTCCAGCACATCGACAACACCGGCCACCGGCTTCAACTCCCGCTCGAACGCGGCGAAGACGCGGGTATGGAACACATCGTCGAAGTCGTCCGGCAACCGCTGCCCGGTCCGCTCCTCCACCAGGTCGTGCACCCGATGCATGGCGGACCCCATGTAGTCACGGATGGAATCCTCGAACGACGTCGGATGCCCGAGCTCGGTGAGGTAGTCGGCCAGTAGCCGGTTGGAAAGGGGCTCGCTGTCGACGAGAACACCGTCGTTGTCAAAAATGACCAGGTCATAGCGCATGACCCCGACCCTAAACGCAGGAAAGCCCCGTGCCATCGGCACGGGGCTTTCCCATTCAAGAATTGTTCGGCGGCGTCCTACTCTCCCACAGGGTCCCCCCTGCAGTA
>NZ_JBIAIV010000041.1:0-74105 GCF_042871645.1 Streptomyces sp. NPDC005774
ATCTTCGTGAAGGGCGAGGTCATCAAGACCGTCCCGGAGTCGAAGATCGTGGAGACCCTCATCGAGGAAGCCATGAAGATCGCCGAACAGATGGAAACCGAGCGGACGGGACAGGAGGGCGCCGGCTCCGGCGCCCCGGCCGGCACCGGAAAGCCGGCAGTGACGGTGGGTTGAGACGAGGCACGGACCGACAGGAGGCCGAACGTGACGATACTGGAGAGCCTCGGGCAACCACGCGACCTGAAGGCGCTGTCCGAGGCGCGACTCGGTGAACTGTCCGAAGAGACCGGGGAGTTCCCGGAACGGGTCGGTGTCACCGGCGTCGACGGGCCTGCGTACAGCGGCATGGGGGACCTGTCGGTGCTTCAGGTCGTGCCCGGTCTGCGCATCGCCGCACCACGCGACGTCGACCAGCTGCGTGCCCGGTTGCGGGAGGCGGTCGCCGTCGACGACGCTCCGACGCCGCTGCGGTTCCCCAAGGAGTCCGTGGGCCCGGCCGTCCCGGCGCTCGACCAGATCGGCGGCACGGACGTGCTGCACCGCGCCGACGATCCCGAGGTGCTGCTGGTGTCGGTCGGCGTCATGGCGCCCGTCTGCCTCCAGGCCGCCGAACTGCTCGAGGCACGCGGCATCGGGTGCACCGTGGTCGACCCGCGCTGGGTCAAACCCGTCGTCCCCGAACTCGTCGGACTGTCCGCGCGGCACCGGCTCGCGGCCGTCGTCGAGGACAACAGCCTTGCGCCGGGCGTGGGTTCGGCCGTGGCGTCGGCGCTGGGCGACGCGGATGTCGATGTACCGGTACGGCGGTTCGGCATTCCGGAGCAGTTCCTCGCGCACGCCAGGCGCGAGGAGGTGCCGGCGGACACCGGCCTGACACCCGTCGAGATCGCCGGCCGGATCGGCGCGAGCCGGGCCGTGGGGCAGGAGCGGCAGTCCCCTGGCGAGCCGTCCGAGAAACAACGGGAGCAACAGTCATGACCACCGCGGAGTCCGCCCCGGAGCCCTCTCGGGCCGGGGACTTCGACCTCGGCGCGCTGCTGGCCGAGCGCGGAGCCGAACGCTACGAGCTGCACACCAGACACCTCAACCACCAGCTCCCGCGCATGCTGCACACCATCGGCTTCGACAAGGTCTACGAACGCGCCGAGGGCGCCCACTTCTGGGACGCGGACGGCAACGACCACCTGGACATGCTCGCCGGATTCGGGGTGATGGGCCTGGGGCGCCACCACCCCGTGGTCCGCAAGGCGCTGCACGACGTCCTCGACGCCTCACTCGCCGATCTCACCCGCTTCGACTGCCCGCCGCTGCCCGGACTGCTGGCCGAGGAACTACTCACCCACAGCCCTCATCTGGACCGGGTGTTCTTCGGCAACAGCGGCACGGAGGCGGTCGAGACCGCGCTGAAGTTCGCCCGCCGCGCCACCGGCAGGTCCCGCGTCCTGTACTGCACGCACGCTTTCCACGGGCTGACCATCGGCTCCCTGTCCGTCAACGGCGAGTCCGGCTTCCGGGACGGATTCGCCCCGCTGCTGCCCGACACGGCCGTAGCCCTGGGTGATGTGGACGCGCTGGAGAGGGAGCTGGCCAAGGGCGACGTCGCCGCCCTCATCGTGGAACCCATCCAGGGCAAGGGTGTGCACGCGGCCCCGCCCGGCTATCTGCGCGCCGCCCAGGAACTGCTGCACCGGCACAAGGCACTGCTGATCGCCGACGAGGTGCAGACCGGCCTCGGACGGACCGGCGACTTCTACGCCTACCAGCACGAGGAAGGGGTCGAACCGGACCTGGTGTGCGTGGCCAAGGCGCTCTCCGGCGGCTATGTGCCGGTGGGGGCCACGCTCGGCAAGGACTGGATCTTCCGCAAGGTCTACTCGTCGATGGACCGGGTGCTGGTGCACTCGGCCAGCTTCGGGGGCAACGCCCAGGCCATGGCCGCCGGCCTCGCGGTGCTGGCGGTGATGGAGAACGAGCAGATCGTCGCGAACGTCCGGACTACCGGGGAGCTGCTGCGGTCCCGGCTCGCGGCCCTCGTCGACACGTACGAGCTGCTCGCCGACGTCCGTGGCCGGGGCCTGATGATCGGCATCGAGTTCGGCCGGCCGCGGTCTCTGAAGCTGCGCGGTCGCTGGGCCATGCTGCAGGCCGCGCGGAAGGGACTCTTCGCGCAGATGGTCGTCGTCCCGCTGCTGCAGAAGCACAGGATCCTCACCCAGGTCTCCGGCGACCACCTGGAGGTGATCAAGCTGATCCCGCCGCTGATCATCGGCGAGCAGGAGGTGGACCGGTTCGTGGATGCCTTCACCGCGGTCATGGACGACGCCCATGACGGCGGTCTGGTGTGGGAGTTCGGCAGGACACTGGTGAAACAGGCGGTCGCCGACCGGTGAGACCGTGATGTTCCGCAGGTCAGGCACTTTTTGCCTGTGAGGCAAGGGATTTGCCTCACAGGCAAAAGTACGGCTGAATGGAGCCATGAGTTCCCCCGAGGCCGAGCCGGCGGCCGGACCGGCCGCCGCGCTCCCCGCGGTCGCCCCGCAACTGCGCGCCCTGAGGCGCCGGGCCTCCCTGACGCTGGAGGCCGCCGCCCGCGAGGCGGGACTCTCCCCCGCTCATCTCTCCCGGCTGGAGACCGGACAGCGCCAGCCCTCGCTGCCGATGCTGCTCTCCCTCGCCCGTATCTACGGTACGACGGTTTCCGAACTGCTCGGCGAGACGGCCGCCGTCCGCGAGGCGGTGACGCGCGCCGGCGACATGGAGCCGACCTCCGCGGGCGGCTGGACGTACCGGCAGGCCGGTTCCCCCGGGCGCGGGATGCAGGCCCTGCGGGTCCAGGTCCCGTACGGGGCCCAGGGCGACATCGTGCGGGTCCATCCGGGCGAGGAGTGGCTGTACGTCCTCAAGGGGCGGCTGCGGCTGCGCCTCGGGGACGCCCTGCACCGCCTCGCCCCGGGTGACAGCGCGCACTTCGACTCGCTGACCCCGCACCGTATCGCCGCCGAGGACCCCGACGGGGTCGAGCTGCTGTTCGTCCACACCCTGCTGCAGAGTCCCACGGCCGCCCTGTGCCTGGGCCCCACCCAAGGAGATCTGTCATGAAAGACCTGGAGGAGAAGTTTCCCCGCGCCCTGTGGGTGAGGCTGTTCGTCTACGTGGTGGTGGGGCACCTCTTCGCGGGCTTCATCTATCTGCTGTTCGAGCTGGGCGCGAAGCAGTAGTCCCCGGACGGACACGGCAGGAGCCGAGCGACTCCGTGATCCCCCGGTCGAGCGTCCGCTCGACCGGGGGATCACTCAGTCCAGCATGCGCTCGCGCAGCCGCTCCCGGTTCTCGGGGGTGAGTCCGAGTGCCTGCTCGAGGTAGGGGTCCACGCCGCCCCAGGTCTCCTCGATCGTCTCCAGCGCGGCCGACAGATACTCGGCGCGGGCGTCGAACAGGGGGTCGAGCAGCTCCATGACCTCGGGGGAGTAGGCCGAGGCGGGGGTGCCGCTGCGGCGCACCTTGTAGCGGCGGTGCGCGGCGCTGGACTTCAGGTAGTCGTCGAAGATCGCGTCCCGTTCCACGCCCAGCGCGAGCAGTGTCACCGCCACCGACAGACCCGCGCGGTCCTTGCCCGCCGCGCAGTGCATCAGCGCGGGCACACACTCCTCGGCGAGCGAGAGCAGCACCCGGGAGTGCTCGGCGGTGCGTTGCCTCACCGTCACGCGGTACGAGGCGATCATCCGCTTCGCCCCCTTGTCGCCGGCGAGGACCGAGCGGAGCTGGTCCAGGTCCCCGTCGCGGACCATCCTCCAGAACTCGGCGCCGTCGGCCGGGTCGCTCAGCGGCAGATTCACATTGCGCACGCCGGGCAGTTCGATGTCCCGCCCGTCCAGCTTGTGGTCGGCCGCGTTACGGAAGTCGAAGACGGTGTGCAGTCCCAGGGAGGACAGGAAGGCGGCGTCCTCCTCGGTGGCGTGCGCGAGATGGCCGCTGCGGAACAGCACCCCGTGCCGCACCCGGTGGCCGTCGACGGTCGGCAGGCCTCCCACATCACGGAAATTGCGCACCCCGGTGAGCTCGGGTTCGGTCGACGGGATCTGCTGCGTCACGGGGGCCCCTCTCCCACTCTGCGCCGCCGACGCGGCGGCGTCGGCGGGTGTCACCCGACGATACGACATGCCTGACAGGGGCAATGAGTTGGTGACGGGGCCGTCGGAGTGGAGACGGGACTGTCCCGGTGGAGCCGCCGGCGTGGACGGATCCGCGCCGGACCCGCGGCCGACCGGTCGAGCCATCCATATTTACCTTATTGGGTCGTTCTGTCCGTTTGGGGGGTTTAGTCGTAATTTGCTCCGATAGGCGGGGAGATGGGGATGGGGTGGTGAGCATCGTCATAGAGGTGACGATGCGTTGTCGCCATGTTCACGTAATTCCAGTATTGCGCAAGGGGATTCGGGGGGTGCCGAAAATTCGGGGCGACTCCGAGTGACGGTTTTCAGGTCAATGGATCACTAAACAACGCCTTCGCTCGGAAGATCGGGCTTGTCCCTTTGCGTCTCGGTCGCCTACGTTCGCCATCGATCCGGACGGACGCCTAATCCTGCCGCTGTCCGGAGCCTTCACACTCTGATCCGCGTATGGCAGGAGCGGGGGACCCACAGGTACGACTGCCTGTTCCGGTCTCCGGAACGGCTTGGGGTCAAGTCGCGTTTTCGACGCGGCCGGGCATCTCCAGCCCGCACCCGACAGCTCACCTCGTAGGCGCCGGAGAGGAATTCGTCATGCCCGCAAAGGGTAAGCACCGTCGTCCCAGCGTTTCGCGTCTCACCCGTTCCATCGCCGTCGCCGGAACCGGTGGCGCCGTACTCGCCCTGCCGCTTCTCGGTGCCACGGGAGCGAACGCCGCCACTCCGCAGGCCGCCCCGGAAAAGGCCGTCCAGTCGTATTCCGTCGCCGGCAAGACGTCTGACGGCGTGAAGGTCGACGGCGACAGGAACGGCGACACCCGCACGTACATCGTGAAGGGCGGCGACTACCTGGCGAAGATCGCCGAGTCCGAGAACGTCGACGGCGGCTGGAAGCAGCTCTACTCCGACAACCGCGAGACCGTGGGCGACGACCCGTCGCTCATCCACCCCGGTCTGAAGCTCTCGGTCGACGGCAAGGCCGCCGCGACCGGCGCGCCGAAGAAGTCCTCCTCTTCCGAGGCGCCCTCTTCGTCCGCTCCGGCCGCTCCCTCGGCTCCGTCCTCCGCCTCGAATTCGTCGACGGCCGGCGAGGCCTCCGAGCAGTCCGCGCCGAAGTCCTCCTCCGGCTCGACGACCGCGAACCAGGCCGCGACCGCCTCCGGCTACAGCTCGCCGGTACCCGGCAGCGGTCTCGGCACCGCCTACAAGGTGGCCGGCAGCATGTGGTCCAGCGGCTACCACACCGGTGTCGACTTCGCCATTCCGACCGGCACCTCCCTGAAGGCCGTGGGCGCGGGCACCGTCGTCTCCGCCGGCTGGGCCGGCTCGTACGGCAACCAGGTCGTCATCAAGCTGAACGACGGCCGCTACGCCCAGTACGCCCACCTGTCCTCGCTGTCCGTCTCGGCCGGCCAGGCCGTGAGCGGTGGCCAGCAGGTCGGCCTCTCGGGCTCCACCGGCAACTCGACCGGCCCGCACCTGCACTTCGAGATCCGCGCCACGCCGGACTACGGCTCGGACCTGGACCCGGTCTCCTACCTCCGCGGCAAGGGCGTCTCCATCGGCTGACCCCCGAGGCAACCTGCCTGACGCGCCGAAGGCCGGACCCCCGATCCCCGGGTCCGGCCTTCGGCGCGTTGGCGCGTTCGGTGGGCTCGGCGGATTCGGCGGGGTGGAGTTCCGGGAGCGCCGGGGATGTTCCGTGCGTCACGTTGCTCGCCGCTCAACGTCCCCGCGCGGAGGGCTATTCCGAATTGGCCCACACTTCGCGAGTGGCTTATCTCACCGCCCGTCAATGCCTTCCTACGGTCGCGTAGGTCACATTCGAAGGTGAATCATGTCCGGGTGTGGCAGACGATTCGAAGAATGACAGCAAGGCAGTGATCGGGTCGTACGTGGCGGTGGGGGACAGCTTCACCGAGGGCGTCGGTGACCCCGGCCCCGGCGGGGCATTCGTCGGCTGGGCCGACCGATTTGCGGTGCTTCTCGCCGACCGGCGTCCCGAAGGCGACTTCCGGTACGCAAATCTCGCGGTGCGCGGAAAACTGCTCGACCAGATCATGGCCGACCAGCTTCCGCGGGCCGTCGAACTGGCCCCCGCACTGGTTTCTTTCTGTGCGGGCGGCAACGACATCCTGCGCCCCGGCAGCGACCCGGACGAGGTGGCCGAGCGTTTCGAGCGGGCGATCGCCGCGCTCACGGCGGTCTCCGGCACGGTTCTGGTGACGACCGGGTTCGACACCCGTGGCGTACCCCTGCTCAGGCATCTGCGCGGCAAGATCGCCACCTACAACGGGCATGTGCGGGCCGTCGCCGACCGGTACGGCTGTCCGGTGCTCGACCTCTGGTCCCTCAGGAGCATCCAGGACCGCAGGGCCTGGGACACCGACCGGCTGCACCTGTCGCCCGAGGGGCACACACGCGTGGCGCTCCGCGCGGGACAGGCTCTCGGCCTGGACGTCCCGGCCGACCCGGAGCAGGCCTGGCCCCCGCTGCCGCCGCGCGGCAGCCTCGACGTCCGGCGGGACAACGTCCACTGGGCGCGCGAGTACCTGGTGCCGTGGATGGGGCGCAGGCTGCGCGGGGAGTCGTCGGGGGACCACGTGACGGCGAAGGGCGCGCTGTCCCCGGACGACATCAAGGAGCGCATCGCCTCGGTGGCATGACGCGGGGGGCATGACGCGGGTGGGAGGGGACGAGGCGGGGAGAGCGGGGAAGGGAGCGCGCGCGGGCACGGTCCCGCGCCCGGGGCGTCCGTGTTCCCGAGTACAGCGGGCCCGCCCGGACGGCTCTTCCTGTTCCGGCCCCGGCTTCCTGGGCCGGCGGGCTTTGGACACCGGAACTCGCTCACGGCCACGCCCCCGACGAGCGGGGTGAGCGTCGTCGCCCACCTCTCGATCCACAGCCGCCATCCCGTGGGGGCGTACCACCGCGCGGCTTGCGCAGCCGCGCGGGATCGGCCTCGGGCGCGTGGGCGAAGAGGACGGCCACCGGCTTTTCCTTCGCCGAGAAGCGAGGGGCACGGGCACGGCTCCGGGGCGCTTTCCGGTCGGTGAGGCGTCTCGAGGCCGGGCCGGCCACACATAATGGAATATCTGACTGACTCCGTTTGGAGGCATTGTGGCCGGTACCCGTTCCCAGAGCTCCGGGCTCCGTGCGCTACGGCCCGCGGCCTTCGGCGCGGACCCCACCGGTGAGCGCATGGCGCGTATCCGCAGGTCCCCGCACTACCGGGACGGCGTGTTCCAGAACCCCAAAGGCCCCACTCGGCTCCGGCCCCCGGGCTCGTCCCGGGACCTTGCGAAGACCTACTTCGACAAGGACACCCGGTCCCGCCGTGCCCCGCACGGCGCCCTGCCGGTGCACGCCACCACCCTTGCCGACCTGGCCCGCCCGCCTGTCTCCGGACTGCGCCTGACCTGGATGGGCCACTCCAGCGTGCTCGTGGAGATCGACGGGCGACGGGTGCTGTTCGACCCCGTGTGGGGCGAGCGCTGCTCCCCGTTCCCCTTCGCCGGTCCGAAGCGGCTGCACCCGGCACCCCTGCCGCTGGCCGCGCTCGGTCCGGTCGACGTCGTCGTGATCTCGCACGACCACTACGACCATCTGGACCTGCCCACCATCAAGGCGCTCGCCGGCACGGACACGCTGTTCGCCGTGCCGCTCGGCGTGGGTGCCCATCTCGAGCACTGGGGCGTGTCCGCCGACCGGCTGCGCGAACTGGACTGGCACGAGACGACCGGGGTCGGCGGACTCACCCTCACCGCCACCCCGGCCCGCCACTTCTGCGGCCGGGGCCTGCGCAACACCCAGCACACCCTGTGGGCCTCATGGGTCGTCGCGGGCGAGGAGCACCGCGTCTACCACAGTGGCGACACCGGCTACTTCGACGGTTTCAAGGACATCGGCACCGCCCACGGCCCCTTCGACGCGACGATGATCCAGATCGGCGCGTACTCGGACTTCTGGCCCAAGGGGCAGCCGGACCCGATTCCGGGACCCGGCTCCTGGCCGGAGATCCACATGAATCCCGCAGAGGGTCTCCAGGCCCACCTCGACCTCCAGCAGGGACGGCCGGACGGGGTCTTCCTGCCGATCCACTGGGGCACCTTCAACCTGGCACCGCACCCGTGGGCGGAGCCCGGCGAGTGGACGGTGGCTGCGGCCGAGGCGGTCGGGCAGCCCGCCGCCTTCCCCGTTCCGGGCCTGCCGTTCGAGCCCGCCGGGGAGCTGCCGGCCGAACCGTGGTGGCGGGGCGTGGGTTACGTCCCGAGCCACAAGTGGCCCCTGCCCGCTCCCGTCACGGACTCCTCCCGCGAGGGCCTGGACCTGGTGGGGGAGGAATGAGCCTTGGCCTTGATCGCTACGTTGAGTGATATTTCTATGAGGGGTGTGCAGGGCGTGGAGGGTTTTCGAGGGACCCTTCCGTAGGGCGGTCGAGCGGAAACATCGAGGGCCGGGGAGCTTTGAGCTCCCCGGCCCTCGATGTTTCCCGATGGGCATCTCTGACCAGGTCAGATCGAGTGGCGACCGTTTTTTGACGAATAAGTGACGGGTTTATCGGTCTGTCGTACGAAGCCTCATACCAGAGCGGGACGCTGTCCGTGTGAGTTTGTCAACTGACCACCGCACGTGATGCGGTGGTGACTACGGTGAGTGTCGGTCGGGTGACGCATGGCCGACGCCCTCGGTCTTCCGAGGCGCCCCCGACCGGTACGGCGACACCATGACGACACCCGTCGCTCGGCGTATCGCGCCACGGGGTCGCCCCCATCGGATCGGATCAGGGAGCGGGGACCGGTACGTGCAGGCAGAAGGCGGACGAGGGAGAGGACGGGGTGACACACCCCGCCGCTCGGGCCCGGTCGGCGCCTCGGGCGTGACCGGTGTGCCGGGCATGTCCAGCGGGTCACAGGCGGCCGCGGCTGCCCCGGGCGAGCCGCCGGTCGACCCACGCGCCGGTGCCGGCAACGGGCGTCCGCCCGCCCCGCGCGGCGGCGAGCCGCGCGGGGCGCGGAACCGGTCCCATGCGCCCGGCGGCCGCGGCCCCACGCGTTCCCCCGGCACCCAGGACCGACGGACCAGTTCGAGGACACCCATGCCCGATCTCCGCCCTTCCGCCGGTCCGCCCTCCCGTACTGACCGGCGGGAGGGCGGACGGCACGGACGCCCGCCCGCCCGGCCCGCCCCCACGCACCCCGAGGCACAGATACGGCCCCAGTTGCTGCGGCTCGCCGTCCTGCCACCCGTGGCGGTCGCCCTCAGCGCCGGCGCCGCCGTGCTGTTCCTCGTCCGCTCCACCGGAGTACGGCCGGGCGCGCCCCTGTGGGGCGTGCTCGGCGGCGCGGTGTCGGTGACCCTCGCCGGCATCGTCATCGCCGCCGTGGCCGCCGACCGTGCGGCCCGGTCCGTGCACGACCGCGTCGAGAGCCTGCGCCGGAGCACGGCTCGGCGCGAGGCCGACCTGCGCGCCCTCGTGGACACCCTGCGCCGTGGCGACGGCCCGCCACCGCGCACCCAACCGGGCGGGACGCCCAAGGACGCCGACGACTTCGACCGGCTCGCCGCCGACCTGTCCCGGGCCCATGACAGCGCCGTCACCGCCGTCGTCCAGGCGTCCCAGCTCTCCAGCCGGGCGGGCAGCGAGCAGAAGCTCGAGGTGTTCGTCAACCTGGCCCGGCGTCTGCAGTCCCTGGTGCACCGCGAGATCTCCATCCTCGACGAGATGGAGAACGAGATCGAGGACCCGGACCTGCTCAAGGGCCTCTTCCACGTCGACCATCTCGCCACCCGCATCCGCCGCCACGCCGAGAACCTCGCCGTGCTCGGCGGGGCCGTCTCCCGGCGGCAGTGGAGCAACCCGGTCTCCATGACCGAAGTGCTGCGCTCGGCCATCGCCGAGGTCGAGCAGTACTCACGGGTCAAGCTGGTGCCGCCGATCGACGGCACCCTGCGCGGGCACGCCGTCGCCGACGTCATCCACCTGCTCGCCGAACTCGTCGAGAACGCCACGCTGTACTCCGCGCCGCACACCCAGGTGCTGCTGCGCGCCGGACTCGTCACCTCCGGGCTCGCCGTCGAGGTCGAGGACCGCGGGCTCGGCATGCCCGTGGACGAGCAGGAACGGATGAACGCCCTGCTCGCCGACCCGGACCAGGTCAATGTCGCCAGCCTCCTGGCCGACGGGCGCATCGGCCTGTACGTGGTCTCGCAGCTCGCGCGGCGGCACGGCATTCAAGTCCGGCTCCAGAACAACATCTACGGCGGAGTCCAGGCCGTGCTCGTGGTGCCGCAGGCACTGCTCGGTGCCGAGCAGTGGTCCTCGGGACCGGGCGTGGGCCGGCCGGCCGAGGGCAACGCGGGACCGGGGGACGGCGGCGGGCCGCCGCGCCGGCCCGTCCATGCCGTACCCGCGCCCGGGAGCGCCCCGCTGCCCGGTCCCGCCGGGCCCGGGCACGGACCGTGGCCGCAAGAGCCGCAGGCAGGCACCGAGCCGTACGCCGGCCCCGGCCCGCAGACCCGACCCGATATGCGGACGGGACCCGATGCGGGGACAGGACTCGCACAGCAGACCGGCCCCGGCTCGCTGCCTGGGCCCGGGAGCGGGACGTCCTTCCCCCCGGCGTCGCCCCCCGTCGTACCGCCAGCGCGGCGTCACGATCAGGCCGACGCCCCGGCCCCGACGAGCCCCGGCCGCGTGGCGCCGCCCCTGCCGCTGCGGGGTGCCCGCGCGGTGCGGCCCAATCCGGCCGAGGCGGTGCCAGGCGTCACCCCGGACGACCGGCAGACCCTCGAGGAGAGCGGGATCGGAACCGCCCCCCTCACCCCACGCAGCCCCACCGTGCGCGGCACCATGGGCAGGCCTCAACTGCCCCGCCGCCGCGCCCAGGAACACTTGGTGCCCCAGCTCCGCGACGGTCCCACGCCGCGTCAGGACACCGAGCACGTCGTCGGGCACGACCCCCATCTGATGGCGGCCTTCCGGCGGGGCGTCGGCCTCGCCGAAACCCAACAGGACATGGAAACGGGCCACATGGGCGGCGACGACCCGGACCGTGACGGCCTGGCCCCCGACGACACGAGGCAAGGCGCCATGGGGTGTATCGAGATAAGGCGTGTCGACACAGGCCGTGGTGACATGGTCGACGACCACATGGTGGGCGACCACATGGCAGGGGGCCACATGGCGTCCGTGTCCATGCTGCCGTCGTCCCCCCTGGACGATCCCCCCGGTCCCACCGCCCGTCCCACGGCCGCCCACCCCGTGGATGCCCACCCAGTGGATACCCACTATGCGGACTATGCGGACTATGCGGACTATGCGGATGCCCACCTCATGGACCCGCACCGCACGATCAAGGCTCACGCGATGGAGTCCCCCACGGTGGAGCCCCACACCGCCGACGCACGTCCCCCGCATACGGCACCCCAGGAGGCGCGCGGCGGCCACGACGGCCTACCCGCGCCCCGCACCGACCACCCCACCGCACGGCACGACGGGAGCGCACCCGCCGGATGAGCACGCCCGCACCCTCCACCTCCTACCGGGCCACCTCCCCGCCCGTCCCCGCCCCCAGCGCTCCCCCAGACCTTCGTACCCCAAGGAGTCGATCCACCATGGCGAGCGATGCGCCGACCGCCCACGTTTCCGATCTCGACTGGCTGATGAGCGGCCTCGTGCAACGGGTGCCGCACACCTCCAGCGCCGTACTGCTCTCCTGCGACGGACTGGTGAAGTCCGTGCACGGCCTCGACGCGGACAGCGCCGACCACATGGCGGCCCTGGCCTCCGGCCTCTACTCCCTCGGCCGCAGCGCCGGCGTCCGTTTCGGCGCGGGCGGCGACGTACGCCAGGTCGTCGTCGAACTCGACTCGATGCTGCTGTTCGTCTCCACCGCCGGCTCCGGCACCTGCCTCGCGGTGCTGGCCGGCCGCGAGGCCGACGCGGCGGTGCTCGGCTACGAGATGGCCATGCTGGTCAAGAGCGTCCGGCCGTACCTGGCGACCGCCCCCCGGCAGCCCGCCGTCGAACCGCCGGCGATGAGGCCTTGAACGTGGCGGCGGCCGGTGACGGCCCCTGGCTGGACGACGCGGCCGGGCGCCTGGTGCGTCCCTTCACCGTCAACGACGGCCGCACCCGCCCCACTGTCGAACTCGACCTGATGTCACAGGTGATGGCCACCGGGGCCACCCCCTTCGGCTACCTCGGCCCCGAGCACGCGCAGGCACTCGAACTGTGCCGCGCGCCGCTGCCGGTCGCCGAGGTGGCCGCCCACCTCAAGCTGCCGCTGGCCGTCACCAAGGTGCTGCTGGCGGACCTCGTCGACAGCGGAGGCCTCACCACCAAACCCCCCGTGTTCGACCACAACCCGACGGACCGGGCCCTTCTGGAGGCAGTGCTCGATGGACTACGACGACAGCTCTGACCACGGCGCCGGCGCCGACGTGTTCCCCACCGCGCTCAAGATCCTCGTGGCGGGCGGGTTCGGCGTGGGCAAGACCACCTTCGTCGGCGCGGTCAGCGAGATCGCGCCGCTCAGCACGGAGGAACTGCTCACCACGGTCAGCGCCGCCACCGACCGGCTCGACGGCATCGAGAACAAGGTCGAGACGACCGTGGCGATGGATTTCGGCCGCATCACCCTGGACCAGCAACATGTTTTGTACCTGTTCGGCACACCGGGCCAGGAACGGTTCTGGTTCATGTGGGACGAACTCTGCGAGGGCGCCCTGGGCGCGGTCATCATCGCCGACACCCGGCGTCTGGAGGAGTGCTTCGCCGCCGTCGACTTCTTCGAGCAACGCGGCCTCGGCTTCATCATCGCCGTCAACGAGTTCGACGGCGCCTTCCGCTACGACCCCCAGGAGGTACGCGCCGCCCTGGATCTGCCGGACGAGATCCCCGTCGTGTGCTGCGACGCCCGGATCTCCAGCTCGGGCGTCCAGACCCTGCTGACCCTGGTCCGCCACCTCATCGCCCACGCCCCGGCCACCGCGACGGGGTACGGCGCCCACATGTGAGATCCCCACACACCAACACGGAGCCCGTATATGACATGTGCCCACATCCAGGGAGCCCGCCCATGAGCTACGACCCGCCGCGTCCGGCCGGTCGTCTGCTGCTCACCCCCGATGACAAGGAGGCCCCGGCCCGCACCGAGCGGCTGCGCCGACTGGGACTGGGCGAGCGCCCCGAGCCCGCACTCGACGCCTTCGCGTACGGCCTCTCCGAACTCACGGGGGCGGCGTACGCCATGGTCAACTTCCTGGGGCAGGAGGGGCAGTTCTTCGCCGGTCTGCACACACCGGCGGTCGCGCCCTTCGTCCGCGGCGACGGCACCGGCGCACTGCTGGGCCGGTTGCTGCCCCGCGACCACGGCTTCTGCCCCCATGTGGTGGCCCGCCGCAAGGCGCTGGTCCTGGGGGACGTGAGCGACTATCCCCGGTTCGCGGGCAACCCGGTCGTGGACGAGTTCGGGGTGCGCTCCTATCTGGGTGCCCCGCTCATCGACAGCACCGGCATGGTGCTGGGCACCGTGTCCGTCTCCGACACCCGGCCGCGGGCCTGGGGGCAGCAAGGGCTCGTGGCCATCAAGGACCAGGCCATGGATCTCGTCGTACGGATCGAACGCGGGGAGAGCGACGGACTGCCGTTCTGAACCCGTGGACACGGTGTGCTGCCGCCGATGGGGTGAGGCGTGAAGGAAAGCTGTGGCCGTGCTTAAGAAATCCTCGATGGACCGGTGAGGGTGTCGTACGGCAGATTGCAGTGCGATCCCACCCCGCTCCCGGTCAGGGCTGCTCCGGCATGCCCGGAGCCGGGACTCACCCCGAGGAGCCGTGGCGTTGAAGGCGCTCGTCAAGGACAAGGCCGAACCCGGGCTGTGGCTCGCGGACGTCCCGGAGCCGGCCGTCGGCCCCGGTGACGTGCTCATCAAGGTGCTGCGCACCGGTATCTGCGGCACCGACCTGCACATCCGAGCCTGGGACGGCTGGGCCAGGCAGACGATCAGCACTCCGCTGATCGTCGGGCACGAGTTCGTCGGCGAGGTCGTCGGGACGGGCCGGGACGTCAGCGAGATCAAGACCGGTGACCGGGTCAGCGGCGAGGGCCACCTGGTGTGCGGCAAGTGCCGCAACTGTCAGGCCGGACGCCGGCACCTGTGCCGTGCCACCGTCGGCCTCGGCGTCGGCCGCGACGGCGCGTTCGCCGAGTACGTCACCCTGCCCGCGGCCAACGTCTGGGTGCACCGCGTCCCCGTCGACCTCGACGTCGCCGCGATCTTCGACCCGTTCGGCAACGCCGTGCACACCGCCCTGTCCTTCCCGCTCGTGGGCGAGGACGTCCTGATCACCGGCGCCGGACCGATCGGCCTGATGGCCGCCGCGGTGGCCCGGCACGCCGGCGCCCGCCATGTCATGATCACCGACGTCAGTGAGGAGCGTCTGGAGCTCGCCCGCAAGATCGGCGTGAGCCTGGCGCTGAATGTGCGGGACTCGGCGATCGCCGACGGGCAGCACATCCTCGGCCTGCGCGAGGGCTTCGACATCGGTCTCGAGATGTCCGGCCGCCCCGAGGCACTGCGCGACATGATCGCCAACATGACCCACGGCGGCCGGATCGCGATGCTCGGCCTGCCGGCCGAGGAGTTCCCGGTCGACTGGTCCCGGATCGTCACCTCGATGATCACCCTCAAGGGCATCTACGGCCGTGAGATGTTCGAGACCTGGTATGCCATGTCGGTGCTCCTCGAGGGCGGCCTGGACCTCGCCCCCGTGATCACCGGCCGGTACTCCCACCGCGACTTCGAAGCGGCCTTCGAGGACGCGGCGAGCGGTCGCAGCGGGAAGATCATCCTCGACTGGACGACATAGCCCTCCTCGGTACCCGCCTCGGCGCCCTTCCCGACACCCTCGCCACCATTCCCTCGGCCCCCCTCTCTCTTCCGCGAGCACCTTCAGGAGCTTCTCCATGTTCGATTCCGTGCGCGACGACCTCCGCACCACCCTCGACGAGATCCGCGCCGCCGGACTGCACAAGCCCGAGCGCGTGATCGGCACCCCGCAGTCCGCCACCGTGAACGTCACCGCGGGCGGCCGGCCCGGTGAGGTCCTCAACTTCTGCGCCAACAACTACCTCGGCCTCGCCGACCACCCCGAAGTGCTCGCCGCCGCCCACGAGGCCCTCGACCGCTGGGGCTACGGCATGGCCTCGGTGCG
The DNA here is from genome assembly GCF_042871645.1 of Streptomyces sp. NPDC005774. Taxonomy (NCBI): domain Bacteria; kingdom Bacillati; phylum Actinomycetota; class Actinomycetes; order Kitasatosporales; family Streptomycetaceae; genus Streptomyces; species Streptomyces sp. NPDC005774. Next base: position 15,390 of record NZ_JBIAIV010000041.1, read on the forward strand.
CTTCATCTGCGGTACGCAGGAGGTGCACAAGGAGCTGGAGGCGCGGCTGTCGGCGTTCCTCGGCCAGGAGGACACGATCCTCTACTCGTCCTGCTTCGACGCCAACGGCGGCGTGTTCGAGACGCTGCTCGGCGCACAGGACGCGGTGATCTCCGACTCGCTGAACCACGCGTCGATCATCGACGGCATCCGGCTGTCCAAGGCCCGGCGCTTCCGCTACGCCAACCGCGACATGGCCGACCTGGAACGCCAGCTGAAGGAGGCCGCCGAGGGAGGGGCGCGGCGCACGCTGATCGTCACCGACGGCGTCTTCTCCATGGACGGCCATGTCGCACCGCTGGCCGAGATCTGCGACCTCGCCGACCGCCACGGCGCCATGGTCATGGTCGACGACTCGCACGCCGTGGGCTTCGTCGGAACCGGCGGGCGCGGCACACCGGAACTGCACGGGGTCATGGACCGCGTCGACATCCTCACCGGCACCCTCGGCAAGGCGCTCGGCGGTGCCTCCGGCGGCTATGTCGCCGCCCGCGCGGAGATCGTCGCCCTGCTGCGCCAGCGCTCCCGGCCGTACCTGTTCTCGAACACGCTCGCCCCGGTGATCGCCGCGGCCTCGCTGAAGGTCCTCGACCTGCTGGAGTCCGCCGACGACCTGCGGGTCCGGCTGGGAGAGAACACCGCCCTGTTCCGCCGCCGGATGACCGAGGAGGGCTTCGACATCCTCCCCGGCGACCACCCCATCGCCCCGGTGATGATCGGCGACGCGTCCCGCGCTGGACGTCTCGCGGAACTGCTGCTGGAGCGCGGTGTGTACGTGATCGGCTTCTCCTACCCCGTGGTGCCCGAGGGACAGGCCCGGATCCGCGTCCAGCTGTCCGCCGCGCACTCCACCGAGGACGTGCACCGCGCGGTGGACGCCTTCGTGGCGGCACGGGCGGAGCTCGACGCCTGAGCAGGGCCTGATGTGCCCTGCCCGCGTGCCCTGCCCGCGCGGGTCGCCCGGGCGGGGCACGCGGCGGCGTTTGAGAGAATCGGCTCCATGATCGAGGCACGGCGGCTCCACATCCTTCGTGCGGTGGCCGACCACCGCACGGTCACGGCGGCGGCCGCCGCGCTGTACCTCACCCCGTCGGCGGTGTCCCAGCAGCTCGCCGCGCTGGAGCAGGAAACCGGCCACCGGCTGGTGGAGCGCGGCGCCAAGGGCGTACGGCTGACCCCGGCCGGTGAGATCCTGCTCGGCCACACCAACGTGGTCCTCGCCCAGCTGGAGCGGGCCGCGGCCGAACTCGCCGCGTACGGTGCGGGCGCGGCCGGCACCGTCACCGTCGCCTCCTTCGCGACCGGGATCGCCCAGGTCGTCGTCCCCGCGGTGGTCCGCCTCGCCGCGACGGCACCCGGCATCCGCATCCGGGTCCAGGACGCCGAGGGCGACGCCAGCCTGCCGATGCTGCTGGACCGGCAGGTCGACGTCGCCGTGGCCGTCGAATACCGCGGGGCGCCGCCCGCCGACGATCCCCGCCTGTCCCACGTACCGCTGTACGCGGAGCCCTTCGACGCGGTCGTCCCCGTCACCCACCGGCTGGCCGACACCGTGGAGGTGCCACTCGCCGAGCTGGCCAAGGACCCGTGGATCGGCCCGTACCCCGGCAACCCCTGCCATGATGTCGTCATCCTGGCCTGTGAGAACGCCGGATTCCAACCCCTGCTCGAGCACTCCTCGGACGACTTCCGCGCGGTGGTGGCCCTGGCCTCGGCGGACGTGGGTGTCGCGCTGGTTCCCCGTTCGGCGCTGCGCGGCATGGACCTGACCGGCGTGGTCGTCCGCCCGGTCGACGGTGTCGCGCCGACCCGCCGGGTCTTCGCCGCCGTACGCAGGGGAGCCGAGGAACATCCGCTGATCCGCCCGGTCCTGGACGCACTCGGCGAGGCCGCCGACGAGGCGTAGGGCCCGAAGCAGGGCCAGAAGCGAAGGGCGCCGGGTAGGGCTGACGCTCAGGGGTCGAAGAAGAGCGGGGCGCCGAGCGGCATGTGACGGGCATGCGGAGCGGCGAGGAAGCCCGGGGTGGATCTTCGCCCCTGCCACCAGGTGATTGTCAGTGACAGCCGCTACGGTGCCTGCCATGCCGGATGCCGAAGACATACGACGGATCGCACTGTCCCTGCCGGACACGACGGAGAAAGTGGCCTGGAGCATGCCCACGTTCCGGGTGGCGGGGAAGATGTTCGTCACCCTGCCCGAGGACGAGACGTCCATCGCCGTGCGCTGTCCCAAGGAGGAGCGCGACGAACTGGCCCTCGCCGAGCCGGAGAAGTTCTGGATCGCGGGCCACGAGGCGCAGTTCGCCTGGGTCCGGGTCCGCCTCGCCGCCCTGGAGGACGAGGACGAGCTGCGCGACATCCTCGCCGACTCCTGGCGTCAGGCGGCCCCGCCCCGGCTGCTCGAAGCGTATCCCCGGCTCGGCCGGCCGACCGGGGCCTGACCTCCGGGGCCTTGCCAGTGGGTCAGGGCACGATCCGGGACCGTGGACGGCGGCCGGAGCCGGAGGGGACTCCGGCTGCCGTGAACGCTCCGATGCGTTCCCGCAGCGAGCGGGCGTCGAGACCGTGCGCGGCGACATGCTCCTCGAGCCGCCCGTACCGTCGCAGCTCCCGCCGGCCCACACCCAGCCCCAGCACCCGGTGCGGCACAGCGGCCAACGCGTCGTTCGCCGCCGCCACCGACGTACCCGCCAGATACGGTTCGACCAGGACGACATCCGTCCCGGCGGCCTCGGTGGCCCGGCGCAGGGCGGCCGCGTCGAAGGGCCGGACCGTGGTGGCGTACAGGACGGTGACGTCGAGCCCCTCCGTGGCCGTGAGTACCGCGTCCAGCACGGGACCGACAGCGACCACCACGCCCGCGCGGCCCTCGCGGACGGTGCGGAATCGCTCGCCGTCCACCGGCAGCGGGCGCGTGTTGGCCTGCAGGGACAGCCGCACGTACACCTTGTCGTCCCCGGCGGCCACCGCGTGCCGCAGCAGCGTCTCGGCCTCGTCCGGATGCCCCGGCACGTGCACGGTCCAGCCGTCCAGGGTGTCCAGCAGTGCCACGTCGCCCGGCGCCATGTGCGTGTAGCCGCCGGCCGGCCAGTCGAAGGAGGCGGCGGCGCTCACCAGCACCGCCCCCGCGTCCTGATGACCGAGGTCCAGTTTGACCTGCTCGAACGGGCGCTCGACGAGGAAGCTGGCGAACGTGTGCACGACGGGCCGCAGACCGGTGAGTGCCATTCCGGCGGCGGCCCCCACCAGGAGCTGTTCCCGGATGCCGACGTTGACGACCCGGTCCGGATGCCGGCGGACGGCATCGGTGAAGGTGTCCGTTCCGATCTCGGCGAGGACGACGGCGACCCGGGGGTCCTCGTCCAGCAGCCGGGTGACGACGGGAGCGAACCGGTCACGCATGGTTTCCACGGGAGAGGGCCCTTTCAGAAGGGGAAGCAGGAAGAAGCAGCAGGAAGAAGCAGCAGGAGAGGGAAGATTCACGCGTACTTCGGCTCGACCCGGGCCACCACCACGTGCGGCCGCCCCGGATGCGGCGCGGTGAACGCGGTGTGCAGCGCCTCGTGGTCACGGCCGTCGACCGTGAGCGCGGACCAGCCCGCCGCCTCGAAGCGTGCGGCGATCCCACCGGGCCGGGCGTGAGTGGCGGAGGAGTTGTCCACGACGACGGTGTGCAGCCGTTCCAGCCCCGTCGGACCGGCGAACGCGATCGCCTCGTGGTTGCTGCCCTCGTCCAGCTCGGCGTCCCCGATCAGCGCCCACACAGCCGGCCCGTCGAGGCCCTGCGCGCGCAGCCCCAGCGCCGTTCCGACCGCGATCGGCAACCCGTGCCCCAGCGATCCGCTGCCGATCTCGGCGCCTGGCACCAGCGTCCGGTCGGGGTGATGGCCGAGCGGCGAGTCGTACGAGCCGAACCCGGTCAGCCACTCCACCGGAAGGAAGCCCTTGGCGGCCAGTACGGCGTAGTACGCCATCGGCCCGTGCCCCTTCGACAGCAGGAACCTGTCCCGCTCCCGGTCGTCCCTCCGCGCCGGCGAGACACGCAGGACCCGGTCGTAGAGCACCCACAGCACGTCCAGGGTGGAGGTCGCCGCCGGCCCGTGCTTCTCGTCGCCGGTCATCCTGCTCATCAGCGCGGGCAGATCCGCGTAGCCGTACGCAGCCGTCGTCCTGCGGGTGTGGTCCTCGGTGATCGTCATATGGCGATCGTGCGACCTCAACCGAACTTGAGGTCAAGGGCCGCCCCCGTGGCCCCGGACAAAGGGGTGCGCGATCACCGCCCTGGGTGCGGTATTGTTTCCGTGCACGTCGACGCCGGGAAATCACCAGGTCAGACGGGCAACGGGACGTGGCGCAGCTTGGTAGCGCACTTGACTGGGGGTCAAGGGGTCGCAGGTTCAAATCCTGTCGTCCCGACTTAACGAAGTCGCGGATCAAGGGGTGGTTTCGGAGAAATCCGAAACCACCCCTTGACCGTTTTCAGGGATCCGGTGAGGGCCAGGGGCCCTCACCGGCGTCGGTGGGCGACGGGCAGGACGACGGTCTACAGTCCGCCGGGTGCAGAACTATGACATCAAGAAGGAGCGCCGAGACCTCTACTCGGCCAGGCGCGACCGGTTCGAGATCGTCGATGTGCCGCGCATGGGCTTCCTGATGGTGGACGGCCGTGGCGATCCCAACACGTCGGCCGACTACCGCGCGGTGGTCGAGGCTCTGTACACGACCGCCTACGCCGTGCGTGCGATCGCCAAGAAGGAACTGGCTCGGACCCACACCGTCGGCCCGCTGGAAGGGCTGTGGACCGCGGACGACCTCAGCGTCTTCACGACTCGTGACCATGACGAGTGGAACTGGACGCTCATGATCGTTCAGCCGGGCTGGGTCGGCTCCGCCCTGGTGGACGAGGCGAGGGACCGGGTAAGGAGGACGAAGGACCTCAGCGCCGGGCACCGCGTGAGGTTCGAGGACCGCACCGAGGGGCAGTGCGTGCAGATCCTTCACGTCGGACCGTACGACGAGGAGGCCCCCACGATCGCGAGGATGCACGAGGAGTTCATGCCCGCCGAGAAACTGGTCCCCCGCGGGCATCACCACGAGATCTACCTCTCCGATGCCCGCAGGACGCAACCGGGCCGACTGCGCACCATTCTCCGCCAACCGGTCGGCCCGGCCCCTGTCTGACCTCACACGCGACTGAAGCGCCCCTGCTTCCTTTGCTCCTTGTGCCCCCGCGCGCCCCGGTCCTCGGTGGGGCAGCGGGAACGACGGGACGGCCTTCGTCGTTCTGGGGGCAACGGGTGCGCTGCTGACGAGACCCGTTACCGTTCGTTCGCCGCCGCCCCTCCTGATGTGGAGCCGCTCATGACCACAGCGCACGACCTGCTCGTCGCCGTCATCGACACACGTTCCGGTACGTCCGTCGAACAGGGCGATCTGTCGCTGGCACTCGCGGGAGCGGAGCTGATCGACCTCATCGACGCCGGGGCCGCCGACCTCGACGGAGACCGGGTGGTGCCGGGCACAGAGCGGACGGAAGGGGCTGCCGCGGAGTCGGTCGTCGACGATCCCCTGCTGCGGCAGGCCGCGTCCTCGCTGGTCCGGCAGGAGCCTCACGAGCCGGTCGAGGACTGGCTGTGGCGCCGGGGCCGCGACCTGGGGGCCGCGTATCTCGCGGAGTTGGAGACCACGGGTTCGGCTGCCGCCCGTTGGCGCGCCCGGAAGCCGACGCTGAGCATCGACCCGGCGGCACTGGCCGACTCACCGGCGCGCCGCCATGCGAACGACCGCTGGGCGGCGCACGAACCCGTGCTCACCGCCCTCGCCGCCGCCGCGGGCGTCGACGCCCGGTACGACGGCGACCCGGGTGACAGCGACCCGGGTGACAGCGACCCGGGCGACGGCTCCGAGGGCCGGGACGATCTCACGGAGCTCGGTGACGACCGGGTCGTGACCGTGCTGGCCGCGGTCAACGAAGCCGTCGTCGAACTGGCCGGTGTGCGGCAACGGCGGGCCGTCGAGACGGCGGCCTTCGACAACATCTGGCGTGCCGTCTGACCCGGCTGTGAAGGGACACGGGGCCGGCGAACGGCAGGGGGCGTGACCTTTGCCGTACGGCGGATGCGCGCCCCCTGCGCCGCGTCAGCTCAGGCAGCCGGCGTGTGCCAGGGCCTGCCTCAGCAGTACCCCGTGCCCGCCCGGCATCTCGCTCTGCACCGCCTCCGACAGCGCCTCCTGCGGGCTGAACCACACCAGGTCGAGGGCGTCCTGCCGGGGCCGGCAGTCACCCGTCACCGGCACGATGTAGGCGAGGGACACCGCGTGCTGACGCGGGTCGTGGTACGGCGTGACCCCGTGCGTGGGGAAGTACTCGGCGACCGTGAACGGCTGGAGCGACGCCGGGACATGGGGCAGCGCCACCGGACCGAGGTCCTTCTCCAGGTGACGCAGCAGGGCGTCCCGGATGCGCTCGTGGTGCAGCACCCGGCCGGAGACCAGCGTCCGGCTGACCGTGCCGTCCGGTCCGATGCGCAGCAGCAGGCCTACGCTGGTGACTTCGCCGCTCTCGTCGACACGTACGGGGACGGACTCGACGTACAGGATCGGCATGCGGGCACGTGTCATCTCCAGTTCGTCGGAGGACAGCCATCCCGGCGTGGTTTCGGTCGTGTCAGACATTGCTTGATCATACTTTCGACGGTTCGAGCTGACGAGGATGGCCGCTCCGCGGTGGTGTTGTCCTCCACGACGGGTTCGGCCGGGCCGGCGGAGATCGGGGGTCCGGGACGCGTCAGGGCTTCACGGCCACCGTGCCGTACTGCGGTACCACCGGGGCGAGCCGGCCAGAGCGTGCCCCTGTGAGCAGGACACCGGCCAGGGTTCGACCGGGTTCAGCCCTTCGAGTAACACGGAGATGTCCTCGGCACCGCGGGCCGTGATCGGGGGAGCGCCGTTCTCGTTCCAGAACTCCATCGCGGAGATCCGGTCCTCGCCGCCCACCTCGGTGTCGAGGACGAAGGTGAGGGTGTCCGGCGTCATCACCGCGACCGGGCGGTCGAAGCCGAGGGTGCCGGGGGCCCGTTCGAGTATGGCGTCCGAGTCGTGCACGTCGGCTTCGACACAGTCGGTGCCGACGTCGAGGAACTGCCGCACACCACGCTCACCGGCCGGGTACGTGACGGCCCGCTCCAGGAACTCCCGGTTCGCGCGGGCGATGTCCCGGATGACGGGGATGATCGAGGCGACCCGGTCGCCGGCCTGCCGGCCGACCTCGTAGGTGTCCTTGCCGCCGATCCGGTGGTTCCACACGCGTGCGTTGTGCGCCACCGAGGTGGCCGGCCGCGTCGAGCCGCGCGGCGGGGTGTGGCTCTCACCCATGTCCCCCTCCCTCTCCGGCCCTTTCCGTCGACCGGATCCGGCCGTCGCGGCCATTGTGCCTGCGTGGTGATCACGTTGTCCCGGGAATTGGGGGAGCGGGCGCGGGCGGGAGGACAGAGGGAATGTCAAGGGGAGACGGGCAGCGTCGGGGTCCGTCGGCGGGCTCCGTCACGCCTCGGTGGGGGTGTTCTCCGCCTCGAACATCCAGCGCTGCTTCTCCAGATCGGCGGTGACGGAGATCAGCAGGTCCTGGGTGACCGGGTCCGCCTTCTCGGTGGCGTCGACACGCTCGCGCAGCCGTACGATCGCGGCCCCCAGCGCCTCCGCCATCAGCCGCACGACGTCCGCGTCGCGCAGCAGGCCCTCCTCGGGGACGGGCAGGGCGAAGACCTTGGCGATGGTCTCCGGGCGGCCGTCCGGCGGCACGCCGAGCGTCGCGGCCCGCTCCGCGACCGTGTCGGCCTGGGTGCGCGCGGTCGAGACCACTTCGTCCAGCTGGAGATGGACCGAGCGGAACCTCGGACCCACGATGTTCCAGTGGGCCTGCTTGCCGATCAGTGAGAGACCGAGGAGATCCACCAGGGTCTCCTGGAGTGCCTTGCCGGCGACCCGTCGGGCCTCGTCGGGCAGGGTGCTCCGCACAACGGTCATGGGGTGTCGCTCCTTCTCGAATCCTTGGATGCTCCGCGAACGCGCGGGTGCCCTCGTTGCCCCGGTACAAACCCGAGCCCGCCCCGAGCCCGCCCCGAGCCCGCCCCGAGCCCGCCCCGGGCTCGGGTTCGCGGCACGGCGTGCGCGGGCGGCGGCAGAAAACGCCGTGCGAGGTGCGGGGAGCCGACAGACGAGACGGTGCTTACGGCGACCGTTGGGTGGACATACCATCGGTCTCCGCAATGGACATGATGACGCTCTGGCACCTCACCGGCTGGGAATTCGCCGCCCTCGCCTTCGCAGCCCTGCTCGTGGGCTTCTCCAAGACCGCCGTCAGCGGGGCCAACACGGTCAGCCTCGCCATCTTCGCGGCGATGCTGCCCGCCCGCGCCTCCACCGGCGTACTGCTGCCCATCCTGATCGCCGGGGACGTGCTCGCCGTCCTCACCTACCGGCGGCACGCCCACTGGCCCACCCTGTGGCGGCTGTTCCCGGCGGTCGCGGCCGGTGTCGTCGTCGGCACCTTCTTCCTGATGCGGGCGGACGACGAGGCCGTGGGGACGTCGATCGGGGCGATCCTGCTGCTGATGGCCGCAGTGACGGTGTGGCGGCGGCGAGCGGCGGACCGGGCCGCGCAAGCCGCCGTCGACGGCGAAGGGGAACCGCGCGAACGGAGCGGACCCGAGGAGGTCCCTTCGAGGGCCGGCCGGATCAAGGCCCGCTCGTACGGCGTCCTCGGCGGCTTCACCACCATGGTCGCCAACGCGGGCGGGCCGGTGATGTCCCTGTACCTGCTCTCCGCCGGCTTTAGGAAGCTGGGCTTTCTGGGGACATCGGCGTTCTTCTTCCTGATCGTCAACACGTCCAAGGTGCCGTTCAGCGTGGGTCTCGGACTGATCGACGCGGAATCCCTGCTGCTCGACGCGGCGCTCGTGCTGTTCGTCGTGCCCGGCGCGCTGCTCGGGAAATGGGCCGTGAGCCGGATCAACCAGCGGCTGTTCGAGCACCTGGTGATCGCGGCGACGGTGGTGGGCGGCGTACAGCTGCTGGTGCGCTGAGCCGGGAGCCGCTGCTGTGCGCGCCGGGTCTACCTTCCGAGGAAGGGCCCCTGCCCTCCCGGGACGTCAGGGATCTCCGGATGGTGCCGGAACCGGCTCGGAGCCGCCGTACGGCCGACCGTCGCCGCCAGTTTGCGCAGCCGCCGCCAGTTCAGGCGCGGGGGCGCCTGGGTCACGCCGGGCCGTTTGCGCGGGACGCGGACGCGGAGCGCGCCGGGCGCGATACGGCAGCGGACGGGCGCGGGCAGCAGCAGGGCCTCCCCGTCGACCCCGGCCTCGATTTCCACGCGGTCGCTCTCGATGAGGACCTCGGGGGAGGTCAGGATGGTGAGCCGGCCCCGCGAGGGGTCCAGCAGCAGCGCGGCGGCGTCGACCGGGCCTTCCACCTTGACGCCGAGGACACCGAGCAGGCCCGAGTCGAGCCGCTCCCGCCGGCCGAGGCCGAAGGGGTCGTCGGTGCGGTAGGGGTTGTTGCTGACCAGTAGGGCCTGCGGCGCGTCGAGCGTCGTGTCCCCGGCACGGGCGACCAGTCGGGCCCCCTGCTGGCCGGTGAGCAGGTCGGGCAGCATCTCCAGACTGGTGCCGATCTTGTCGTCCCGGTAGGCCGGGCTCTGCACGATCGACGCGTACGCGCCGAAGGACGCGTTGTTCACGAAGGGCTGGTCACCGGCGAAACCCAGATCGACGCGCAGTTCCACCCCGTCGGTGAGCGCGGCCAGGCAGGCCGCCGGATCGCCGCGGTCCAGGCCCAGGTCCAGGGCGAAGTGGTTGCGGGTCCCGGCGCTGATGACCAGGAACGGGATGTCGTGTTCGGCGGCCACGGCCGCGACCAGCGCCTGCGTGCCGTCACCGCCCGCGGCGCCCAGCAGATCCGCGCCGCCCGCGACGGCCTCCCGGGCCATCGCGGTCACGTCGTTCTCCTTCTCCGGATCGAGCAGGAGGACGCGGGCACCCAGCCGTTCCGCCTTCTCCCGCAGCCGGTAGCGGCCCACTTTGCCGCCACCCGACCGCGGATTCATGATGAGCACCGCCCGTCGGGGCGACGGCGCCCGCCGTTCCCTCTGCCGTTCCCGCAGCCGTTCGCTCTCCGTCCCGCGCAGCGCGAACCGCCCGCTCCACACAGCCAGCGCCCACAGCGCCAGTGACACCGGAAGAGCCCAGAACAGGAGGGCCGCGTACAGGGCGATGACGGCCACGGGCACACACACGGCCACCAGCGCGGCCACCCAGCGCAGCGGTCCCCGCAGCGTGAGCGTCCACCACAGCGCGGCGGCACTGAGGGCGAGCCCCACCGCGCCGCAGAGCAGCAGCACCAGGCCCTGGAGGCTCCCGTAGAGGAGCGGGACCACCACCGCGAGCGCGGCGGCGACCAGGGCCACCCGCGCGGCCCATCGCTGGGCCCGGTAGGCCCGCCTGCTCAAGTCCACGGCCATGACTCCTCCAGTCGCCGGCGTCATCGTAGGCCGTACGGACCATGGGAGACGTCGGCTTCCGCGTCCTGATCGCGGCGCGTGTCCGACATCCGCGGGCCTGCCCCGTTCCCGTACCTGCCTCGATCCCTCCCGGCCCTCACCGCGACTCGTTCCGGCCCTCGCCGCGCCCTTTCCCGTTCAGCCGCGCCCTTTCCCGTTTACCTGTCCCCGGGGTTCCGGCGCGGCAGACGGGTGACCATGATCCAGTCCTTGCGCCCGCGGGCCCCGGCGTGCAGCGACCCGATCCGGGACGCGGCCTCCTTCCGCCTCTGCGGGGCCCTCCGAGAGCTGCCGGCCGAGTGGTGACCCGGACCGCGCGGGCGGTCTGATCGAGCCCGGTGCCAAAACCTCCTCGGGAATCGCGAGCGTGCTGTCGTACAGCGCCGGGCCGGGCCGCACCGGGAACGCGCCGACCCGCTCCTCGCCCGGCCCCCGCGATCAGCCGGGCGTGGCTGTCCACGCCTCGACGACGCGGTACGCACCTTCCGGTGCAGGGCCGGCCGGTCGGGCTCGCCCGCACCGATGCCGATGCCGTGAATCCCTCGCACGCCCCGATCGCGCGCCCGAGCCTGCCGCGCGACGCCGACACCGGGCGCACCGCGTCCGCACGCCGCCCCGCTCCCTTTGCCGGGAGTCGTCGTCCGGGAACCTCCCGCCTACGAGCCCTGCTCCCGGGCGCCCGCACGCAGCCGCGGCGCCCGCGCCCCCGCGTCCACGGGAACGCCGTCCCCCCGCTCCACCTCCGCCGCCAGCTCCCGGGCCCAGGCGACGACACCGCCGACGTCGATCCCGTACGGACGCGGCTCTTCGGTGCCCGCCGCCCATTCCTCGGCCGAGCCCGCCCCGCGCCGCAGCAGCCGGGCTCCGCCGGTCGTGTTCCCGCGTGCCGCGTGCGTGAGTCCGACGGCGAGCTGGGCGAGTCCCCGCCACAGCTCCCGCTCCTCCTCGGGCCCCGACTTCCAGGCGTCCTCGAACACCTCGTGCGCGTGGAACGGCTTCCCCTCGTCCAGCAGGCGTTGTGCCTCGGCGACGCTCTCCAGCGGCGGCCGGACCACCCCCTCCGGCTGCCGGGGCACCCCCCGTGTCCCGTAGGACAGTGGTCGACCCAGCCCGTCCCGAGGCCGCGCGCTGCGCGCACGCCCGTCACCGTCCCGGTCGCGCACATCGCCCGCCCGGCCGGAGGCGGACCTGTCCTCCTGGTCCCATGAGGTGCTGTCCATGCTTCCCATACCCCGATTGTCCCGTGCCCGGACCGCTTTAGGCCCGGCCGGGGCCGTGGGGTAAAGTGCTGATCGCGCGATCACGCGGTTCACCGCATGTGAGCGCACCGGGACGTGGCGCAGCTTGGTAGCGCACTTGACTGGGGGTCAAGGGGTCGCAGGTTCAAATCCTGTCGTCCCGACTTGGTAAGAGTCACAGGTCAGGGCCGGTTTCGGAAATATCCGAAACCGGCCCTCGATCATTTTTCGGGGACCAGTGGGGAACCAGCGCGTTCGGTCGGGGCAGGCGCCGTACGTAGGCGTCCGCCTCGGGGCTGTGCGGACCGGGGGCCAGGTTGTCCGCAACCGAGGAGAAGGCCACCGTCCGTGCCCGGGCGTCGAGCGGCCGGTCCCCGGTGTCCACCTGGACCGGCGCACCGTCGGCGTCCGCGATTGCCACCCTGGTGCGGCCGTTGCGCAGGTCACGCAGGTACCAGGTGCCCGCGTCCGACCCGGTGGCGAACGCCCGGAAGAGCAGGTATCGGCCGTTGCCGCTCAGTGCTCCGTCGGCGGTCGAGAGGGCGGGGTCGGGCGCCTCGACGATGCGCAGGGCGTCGGTGCGCAGGTTGCGGACGAACACGTTGGCACCGGCGCCGTTGGTGTCCTCGGGACCGAGGTCGGTGGCTGTCGAGGTGAAGGACGCGTACCGGCCGTCACCGCTGACGCCGGCCTGGGACACCCTGCCGTTGCCGCGGACGCCGTCGGGCGTGGTGTGCAGCGACCGGTGGGTGCCGGCCTGCGGGTCCGCCACCATGGCGTCGGAAGCCGAGTTGTCGATGGGCCAGTAGCTGCTGCAGGTGTACACCAGGACGCTGCCGTCGTCGCTGAGTAGCGGGTTGGTGGACCGGTGCAGACGGAGCGGCATCTTCGTCAGCTCCCCGGTGCGCATGTCCCGCACGGCCACCACCGCGCCCGGCCGGGGAACAGCCTCGCTCGAGGCGAACGCGACGTACCGGCCGTCGGCGCTGACGGACGCGTGCAGGGCCCACCGCACGGAACCGCCGAGGTCTCTGCCGACGTACCGCACCTCCCCGCTCCGCAGGTCCCGCCGGTAGACCGCCGGCCCGTCGTGGACCTCGCCCGGTATCAGGTCGGTCGAGGCCGACACGAAGACCGCGTACCGGCCGCTCGCGCTGATCGCCCCGGCGGTCGCGCCGAACCCGGACTGGCCTCCGGCGGCGTCGGTGCCGACGCGCTGGGTACGGCCGGTCCTCAGGTCCCGCAGGAAGACGTCGGAGGCGCCGTTGGTGTCACCGGGGACCAGATTGGTGGCCGACGACGTGAACACCGCGTAGCGGCCGTCGGCGCTGAGCGACGGGGCGTCCGACCGTCCGTCGGAGCCCTGGGTGAGACGGAGGGTGTGCGGGGCCCTCGGTTTCTTCCCCGGCTGTCCGTGGTGTGCGTCGTGCGGTGCGGCCTGTACCCCCGCAGGCGTCAGCAGTACCGCGACACACGCGGCCGCGGCGGTCACGGCTGTCCTTCCAAGTCCGCTTCGCATGAATACGGTTCCCCCTTCGGAGTGTGATCGGACGGGGCCGGCCCGCAGTCCTCGCGACAGCCGGGCGAGGTGGGCCGACGCGAGGCGCCGGGAGTGTCAGCGCATCGCCCGGACGTACACGTCACCGCCCGGGCCGGTCGTACCGGGTGCCGGGCCGCCATCGGCGGACACGGGAACGATGATGCGGCCGCGGGCGTCGGCCGGTCGCTCGCCGGTGGTGGCAGGCGTCCCGTCCGGGGTGTGGCCGACCGCGGTGGTGTGTCCTGTGCGCAGGTCCGTCCGGCACGGGCGGGCCGCGCCCCGGGCGGTGCCGGGGGCGTGAATCCGAAGAGGACGGACCGGCCGTCGCGGCTCAGGGACGGGCTGGTGTTCCTGTCCTGCGGGGGAGGGGCGTCACCACGCCGGATCGCCCCTGTGCGCAGGCCGGTGACGAACACGTCGTCTCCCGTGCCGTTGGGAGCCTGGCCGGGCACCAGGCCGGTCGGCCGGGAGGCGAAGGCGGTGCCCCGGCTCGGCAAATTCCGGACGGGAGCGGTAACGCTCTTTCCGTGGACGAGCCGGTGACCGTCGTCGCTGAGACGGGCTTCGCCCGCCCAGGCGGACTCCGGAATCGGCGACTCGCCGGTGCCATGGTCCCGGACGGCGGTGCGGCGGCCCGGACGGCCGGTCCGGGCCGGCCGTCCGGTGAACGGGACGTACCTGCCGCCGGCGCTGACGGAGGCGTCCCCGGAGGGACCGTTCGCACCTTCGGTGACGCGCTGAACGGACGAGTCCTTGATCTTCTTCTGCCCGTACGGCGACGCGAGAGCGCCCGTGGGCGCCAGAAGCCTCGTGGCGCTCGTCGGGGCGGTGCTCTCGAACATGACGGATCCGAACGTCCGGCGCATGAATCCCCCTGATTCATCCGTCTCAGGCCCTCACCGGGGCATCCTGATCCAAGCCCAACTCCCTTCGGGGGACAATCCGTTGATTGCTGTACAACCAGACGGGAAGATCGGTGGTCCGTGCGCGGGGCCGGTCGCCCGTGGACGGACCGGCGGGCAGCGCGCCACCGGACATCGGATGGAGCCGGGTCAGGACGCCACCCCCCTGTGAGGGGTAAGGGCCGTCAGTCTCCGACAGGGTGCGCTGCCACAGGCCACAGGCCACAGGCCACAGGTTTCAGTCCGTCCAGGACGAGATCGAGGAGACGTTCGGCCTGCTCGCGTGGTTCCGGCCGGAGGAGGCGGCGCGAAATCCGGTCCGCGGCGCTCCCGGGCCGGGAGCGCCCCGTCCAGTCGTGACAGGGCCGATGGCCGTGAGATGCCGCAGGTCGTGGACGGTGCGCCGGTCCACAGACCATACTGATCAGGCCCCTGACCACTCACAGAACGACTCCATGGTCAAAAACAGCACTTCCACGCCCACCGTCCCCGACACCGTATGGCTGGCGCGCGGACGCCATCCGGGCCCCGAGCCCGAACTCGACGTCCGGCGCAACCTCATCGCCCTCAAGGCGGCCGGGGGTCTCGACGACTTCCTGGAGCTCGACCCCGTCGAGGCGGTCCGGTCCACCGTCCTGTACCCCCGGGACGCCTCCGTCGACCCCGGCCCGTCGGCCCGCCGCCTCTTCGAGGCCCGCTGGCGGGTGGCCGAGGACGTCACGGTGCGCGCCCAGCTGACCACGTACGATCCCCAGGCCCGCGGGGACGAGGCCGAAGGCGCCACCTGGCTCCTCGCCGCCGAGGCGGAGCGTGCGTGGGACGCTCGCTGGCCGTCGCCCGCCACCATGTTCTGGCCCGACAGCAGCCGGGTCGAGTGGGACCACGACACGGTGCCGGGCGTACGCCTGCGGACGGTGAACCACCTGCCGAAGGACGACGACGAGGTACGCCGCCGACTGCGGGACTGCGCCCGCAGCAGCTGGTTCGTCCATGTCGTGGTGCACGAGGCGATGACGCCGGACGCGCGGGGGCAGCGGCCGGTCGCGGAGTTCCTGCCGCCGAGCCTGCGGCACCGGGTGGTCGAGCACCGGGGTACCCCCGAGCAGGCCCGGATCGCCGACTTCGCGCTGCAGCGGGAGCTGAAGTTGCGGATGCCGCGCGGCGGCGCCGTCGTCCTGCCCACGGTGCCGCCGGGACCGGACTACGACCCGGAGCACTTCACGGTGCGCAGCATCTTCCTGGACGGCTCGGAACCGGTCGAATTCCTCGGCAGGATCATTGAGTTCGCCGCACTGCCGCGGCCCCTTCCGGCCGAGGCCGAGCAGGCTCTGACGCGGCTGCGCCGGGGCTGGCACCTGCTCAGCCCGGAAGAGGAGCTGGCGCACGCCCAGGACATGGTCGCCAGGTACGCCCACGCGCTCGACGTCATGACGGAGTCCCGTGACCTGTACCGGGAGGCGGCCGAGGCCGCGCAGGCCGCACTCGCCGAGGTGACCGGTGGCGACGGCGCACCCCGGCCGCCCGCGCCGGGGCCGGCCGGGGAGGACGGCACGCTGCTGGGCCCGCTGACGAAGGCGTTCGGCCGCTTCCGGGGCACGAACAAGTAGGCCGTACTCACGTCGGCGCCCGGCTCCCCGTCTCCGGAGCCTCTTTGCCGGTCCGCCACGTGACCCGTGCCGTGCCCCGGACACGGCACGGCACCGGCTCAGGACCTGACCAGCAGCTGGAAGTCGAACGAGTAGCGAGAGGCGCGGTAGACGTGGGCCGCGTACTCCACCGCGCGGCCTGTGTCGTCGTAGGCGGTGCGGTGCATGGTGAGCAGGGCGGCGCCCTCCTGCTCGTCCAGACGGGACGCCTCCCCGGCGGTGGCCGAGCGGGCGCCGACGGTCTGCCGGGCGCTGTGCAGGGTGATGCCCGCCGCGCGCATCATGCGGTACAGGCCGGTCGACTCCAGCCGGGCGTCGTCCAGTTCCAGCAGGTCCGGCGGGAGGTAGTTGCAGAGGAGGGCGACGGGCCGGCCGTGGGTGCGGCGCAGGCGTTCGAGGAGGACCGTTTCTTCGCCCTCGGGCAGGCCCAGGGCCGCCGCCACGCCGGGGGGTGCCGGGACCGTCTCGTGGCGGACGACCTGCGTACTCGGGCCCTGCCCGGCCGCCTCCAGGTCGTCGTAGAGGCTGCTGAGCTCCAGGGGGCGCCTGACCTGGCTGTGCACCACCTGGGTGCCCACCCCGCGCCGCCGGACCAGCAGTCCCTTGTCGACGAGGGACTGGATGGCCTGGCGGACCGTGGGGCGGGACAGCCCGAGGCGTACCGAGAGATCGACCTCGTTGCCCAGAAGGTTGCCCGGGGCGAGGTCGCCGTGCGTGATCGCCGCCTCCAGCTGCTGGGCGAGCTGGTGGTACAACGGCACCGGACTGCCCCGGTCCAGGGCGAAGTCCAGTGAGCTGAGCGCGGGTTCGGTCACGGCACGGGCCCGGTCACCGGTCTTCGCCATGGGCGTACCTTCCTGTTGAGGGCGCTGTCGAGGGCAGGGCCAGGGCCTCTCGCTCGGATCATGCCGGGTCCGCGGGGTCCGGCATCGTCCGAGCGAAAGACCCTGGCTCGGGAGACGGAGGGTCAGGAGTTGCTCGGGAAGCCGAGGTTGATGCCTCCGTCGGACGGGTCCGGCCAGCGCGTGGTGATGACCTTGCCCTGTGTGTAGAAGGCGACGCCGTCGTTGCCGTAGATGTGGTGGCCGCCGAAGAGGGAGTCCTTCCAGCCGCCGAAGGAGTGGTAGCCCACCGGGACCGGGATCGGCACGTTGACGCCGACCATGCCCGCCTTCACCTCGAGCTGGAAGCGGCGGGCGGCGCCGCCGTCCCGGGTGAAGATCGCGGTGCCGTTGCCCCAGCGGGAGTCGTTGATCAGCGCGATGGCCTCGTCGTAGGTCTCCGCGCGGACCACGCACAGCACCGGGCCGAAGATCTCGTCCTGGTAGGCGTCCGCGGTCAACGGCACCCGGTCGAGCAGCGAGACACCGACGAAGAAGCCGTCCTCGTGCCCGTCGACCGTCAGGCCCGTGCCGTCGAGCACGACCTCGGCGCCCTGTGCCGCCGCGCCCGCCACGTACGAAGCCACCTTGTCGCGGTGCTCGCGGGTGATCAGCGGGCCCATCTCCGAGGCGGGGTCGTTGCCCGGACCGATGCGGAGCTTCTTGGCCCGCTCGGTGATCCGGCCGACCAGGTCGTCGCCGATGTCACCGACCGCGACCACGACCGACACGGCCATGCAGCGCTCGCCGGCCGAACCGTACGCCGCGTTGATCGCCTGGTCGGCGGCCAGGTCCAGGTCGGCGTCGGGCAGGACCAGCATGTGGTTCTTGGCGCCGCCCAGGGCCTGGACCCGCTTGCCGTGCTCGGTCGCCTTCAGCTGGATGTGGCGGGCGATCGGGGTGGAGCCGACGAAGGAGACGGCCTCGATGTCGGGGTGCTCCAGGATGCGGTCCACGGCCTCCCGGTCGCCCTGCACGACGTTCAGCACACCGTCCGGCAGGCCCGCCTCGGTGGCCAGTTCCGCGAGGCGGACGGAGGCCGAGGGGTCCTTCTCGGACGGCTTCAGCACGAACGTGTTGCCGCACGCGATGGCCAGCGGGAACATCCACATCGGCACCATGGCCGGGAAGTTGAACGGAGTGATGCCGGCGACCACGCCCAGTGGCTGGCGGATCGAGGCGACGTCGACGCGGGTGGAGACCTGCGTGGACAGTTCGCCCTTCAGCTGCACGCTGATCCCGCAGGCCAGTTCCACGATCTCCATGCCCCGCGCGACCTCGCCGAGGGCGTCGGAGTGCACCTTGCCGTGCTCGGCGGTGATCAGCTCCGCGATCTCGTCGCGGTGGGCGTCCAGCAGTTCGCGGTACTTGAACAGGATCGCCGTGCGCCTGGCCAGCGACGAGGTGCCCCAACTCTCGAAGGCGTCCTTCGCGGCGGCGACGGCGGCGTCCACCTCGGTGGTGTCCGCGAACGCGACCTGCTTCTCCTGGGCGCCGGTGGCCGGGTTCCAGACAGGGCCGAAACGGCCGGAGGTGCCTTCGACGGACTTGCCGCCGATCCAGTGGCTGATGGTCTTCATGAGAGCGGACGACCTTTCGTGCGCGGAGAGTTGAGGAGGGGTTTTGAAGAGGCTCGCGAGGAGTCCGGGGAACCGGCCGGAAGCGGTTCAGAGGTGCCGGCGGCGGCCGGCGACCTGGGCGTCGTACCGTTCGCGCGCCCGGACGGCGGCCTCGCGGGAGGCGACCTCGGCCACCGGAACGTCCCACCAGGCCTCGGCCGGGGGAGCGGTGGGCGCCGGGTCCGTCTCGACGTACACGCAGGTCGGACGCTCGGCGGTGCGGGCCTCGGCCAGGGCATGGCGCAGCTCCCGCACGGTCTTGGCGCGCAGCACGTCCATGCCCAGGCTGGCCGCGTTCGCCGCGAGGTCCACGGGCAGCGGGGCACCGGTGAAGGTGCCGTCCTCGGCCCGGTACCGGTAGGCGGTGCCGAAGCGCTCGCCGCCGGTCTCCTCGGACAGGCCGCCGATGGAGGCGTACCCGTGGTTCTGGATCAGCACCATCTTCACGGGCAGCCGCTCCTGGACGGCCGTGACGATCTCGGTCGGCATCATCAGATACGTGCCGTCGCCGACCAGCGCCCACACGGGCGTGCCGGGCGCGGCCTGCTGGACGCCGATCGCGGCCGGGATCTCGTAGCCCATACAGGAGTAGCCGTACTCGAGGTGGTACTGGCGCGGGCTGCGCGCGCGCCACAGCTTGTGCAGGTCGCCGGGGAGCGAGCCGGCCGCGTTGATCACCACGTCGGCGTCGCCCACGACCGCGTCCAGCGCGCCGAGCACCTGGGTCTGCGTCGGTACGGCGCTCTCGTCGTCGGCGCGGTAGGCGGCCTCGACGACCCGCTCCCAGCGCTCCTTGCCGATGCGGTACTCCTCTTCGTACGCCGCGTCCACGCGGTGCCCGGCGAGAGCCCCGGCCAGCGCCTCCAGACCGGCCCGCGCGTCGCACACCAGAGTGCGCGCCGCCAGCTTGTGGGCGTCGAAGCCGGTGATGTTGAGGTTGAGGAAGCGCACGTCCGGGTCGGTGAAGAGGGTGCCGGAGGCGGTGGTGAAATCGGAGTAGCGGGTGCCGACACCGATCACCAGGTCGGCGGTGCGGGCCAGTCCGTCGCTCACCGCCGTGCCGGTGTGGCCGATGCCTCCCAGGTCGGCCGGGTGGTCGTGGCGCAGGGAGCCCTTGCCGGCCTGGGTGGAGGCGACCGGGATGCCGGTGGCGTCCACGAGGGCACGGAGCGCCCCCTCGGCCTCGCTGTGGTGGACCCCGCCGCCCGCGACGATCAGCGGACGCCGGGCGGCCCGTACGGCCCGGACCGCCGCCTCCAGCTCGACCGGGTCCGGTGCTGGACGCCGTACCCGCCAGACGCGGTCGGCGAAGAACTCCTCCGGCCAGTCGTACGCCTCGGCCTGTACGTCCTGCGGCAGGGCGAGGGTGACGGCGCCGGTCTCGGCCGGGTCGGCGAGTACCCGCATCGCGTTCAGCGCGGACGCGATCAGCGCCTCGGGGCGGTTGATCCGGTCGAAGTAGCGGGAGACCGGGCGCAGCGTGTCGTTGACGGACACGTCCGCCTCGACCGGGTGCTCCAGCTGCTGGAGCAGCGGGTCCGCCGCGTGCGAGGCGAAGTAGTCGCCGGGGAGCAGCAGCACCGGCAGCCGGTTGACGGTGGCGAGCGCGGCGCCGGTGACCAGGTTGGTCGCGCCGGGGCCGATCGACGTGGTCACGGCCTGCGCCGACAGCCGGTTGAGCTGGCGGGCGTGGGCGACGGCCGCGTGCACCATGGACTGCTCGTTGCGGCCCTGGTGGTACGGCATGACATCGGCGTACTCGACGAGCGCCTGCCCGACGCCCGCCACGTTGCCGTGGCCGAAGATGCCCCAGGTGCCCGCGATCAGCCGGTGCCGTACGCCGTCCCGCTCGGTGTACTGGGCGGCCAGGAACCGCACGAGTGCCTGGGCGGTCGTCAGTCGGCGGGTGGCGGCGCTCATACGGACCTCTCGGGGGCGGTGTAGAGGGGCAGACGGGGGTCGACGGGCTGGTCCGGCCAGGTGGAGCGGATCCAGGCGTGCTCGGGGTGGTCGCAGATCAGCCAGGCGCGTTCGTCCCCGGGACCCGCCATGACGTTGAGGTAGTACATGTGGTGGCCGGGCACGGCCATGGACGGCCCGTGCCAGCCGTCCGGGATGAGTACCACGTCGCCGTCGCGAACCTCGGCCAGTACGTCCGTGTCCCGGCCCGGCCCGGACGGGGAGACCCGCTGGTAGCCGAGGCCGGGGATGCCGTCGTGGTCCGCGAACTCGAAGTAGTAGATCTCCTCCAGCACGGACTCCTCGCCCGGCCGGTGCTCGTCGTGCTTGTGCGGCGGGAACGACGACCAGTTGCCGCCCGGGGTGATCACCTCGACCGCGATCAGCTTGTCGCACTCGAAGCCCTGTCCGTCACCGCCTCCGGCGGGGGCCGCGGCCCCGAAGTTGTTGACCTGGCGGGAGCAGTTGCCGGTGCCGCGCAGTTCCACGGGAACGCCGGACGCCGGTCCGTAGCGGGCGGGCAGCCGCCGGTCGCAGCGGGCGCCGGTGAGCGCGAACCGTCCGCCGCCCGTCGACGTGAGGGTCGCGCGGGCATCGCGCGGTACGTAGGCGAAGTCGCTGACGCCGTCGAACACGCTCGTGCGGCCGGCGAGATCGAACGTGTCGTGGCCGAAGTCGTCGGCGGAGGAGACCGTGCAGCCGCCGCTGAGCGGCAGGACGATCCACTCGCTGTCGCCGGTGTCGAAGGCGTGCGTACCGCCCGGCGGCAGTTCCAGCACGCGCAGGCTGGAATGTGCCCAGCCGGCCGACTCGGGGGTCACGTCGACGAGGTACGGGCCGGCCGGGGCACGGTCCGCGGGAAGATGATGTGTCATGGCAGCCTTTCCGGTCACAGCAGGCTCACGGCCGTGTCCACCGCTTCCTCCACACTGCCCCCGGCCGGGTAGAGCAGTGAGCGGCCGACGACCATGCCCTGTACGGAGGGCAGCTTCAGCGCCTTGCCCCACCGCTCGTACGCCGCCTCCTGGTCGCCGACCTCCCCGCCGAGCAGGACGACGGGCAGCGTGGAGGCGCGCAGGACCTCCGCCATGTCGTCGGCGTTCTCGGTGACGGGGAGTTTCAGCCAGGTGTAGGCGGAGGTGCCGCCGAGGCCGGAGGCTATGGCGATGGAGCGGGTGACGGCCTCGGCGGACAGGTCGTTGCGGACCTTGCCGTCGACCCGGCGCGAGATGAACGGCTCCACGAACACCGGGAGCCGGCGTTCGGCCATGGCGTCGACGGCGCGGGCGGTGGACTCCAGGGTGTTCAGGGAGCCCGGGTCGTCGTAGTCGATGCGGACCAGCAGCTTGCCCGCGTCGAAGCCGAAGCGCTCGATGTCCTCGGGGCGGTGCCCCGTGAAGCGGTCGTCCATCTCGAAGGCCGAGCCGGCCAGACCGCCGCGGTTCATCGACCCCATGACGACCTTGTTCTCGAGCGCGCCGAGCAGCAGCAGGTCCTCGAGGATGTCGGCGGTGGCCAGCACCCCGTCGACGCCGGGCCGGGACAGTGCGACGCACAGCCGTTCCAGCAGACCGGCACGGTCGGCCATGGCCAGGCGCCGGTCGCCGATGCCGAGCGCACCCCGCGCGGGGTGGTCGGCGGCCACGATCATCAGCCGTCCGCTGTCGCCGATCAGCGGACGGCGGGCCCGGCGGGCCGCCGCCTCGGCGACGGCCTGCGGATTCCGGGCCCGGACCGTGGGAAGGTCGGAGATGCTGAGGTTCAAGGAAGGACTCCGTTCAGGACTGGCTCGGCAGGCTCGTGCCGCCCGGCGGCACGACCCCCGCGAGGAGGTCCGCCACCTCGGCTTCGGTGGGCATGGCGGACGAACAGGCCAGGCGTGAGGCGACGAGGGCGCCGGCGGCGTTGGCGTGGCGCATGGTCCGCTCCAGGTTCCAGCCCGAGAGCAGACCGTGGCAGAGCGACCCGCCGAAGGCGTCGCCCGCGCCGAGGCCGTTGACCACGTCGACCGGGACCGGTGGCACCTCGGCACGGGTGCCGTCGCGGTGCACGGCGAGCACGCCCCGGGGGCCCTGCTTGACGACGGCGAGTTCCACGCCGGCCGCCAGCAGCGCCTCGGCGCAGGCCTCGGGCTCGCGCACTCCGGTGGCGACCTCGCACTCGTCGAGATTGCCGACCGCGACCGTGGCGTGCCGCAGGGCCTGGCGGTAGTAGGGGCGGGCCTCGTCGGGGTCGCGCCAGAACATCGGACGCCAGTCCAGGTCGAACACGGTGGTGCCCGCCTTGGCGCGTGCCTCGAGCGCGTCGAGCGTCGCCGAGCGGCTCGGCTCCTCGCTCAGACCGGTGCCGGTGATCCAGAAGATCCCGGCCTCGCGTACGGCGGCGAGGTCCAGCTCGGCGGTGTGGATCTCCAGGTCGGGAGCCTTGGGCCGGCGGTAGAAGTACAGCGGGAAGTCGTCCGGCGGGAAGATCTCGCAGAAGGTGACCGGCGTCGGATACGCGGCGACCGGGGTGACCCACCGGTCGTCGACGCCGAAGTCCTTCAGGGCCTCGTGCAGGTAGGTGCCGAAGGGATCGTCTCCCGTACGGGTGATCACGGCCGTCGAGCGGCCGAGCCGGGCGGCGGCGACCGCGACGTTCGCGGCCGAACCACCGAGGAACTTTCCGAATGTTTCGACCTTTGCCAGCGGAACGCCGGTCTCCAGTGGGTAAAGGTCGACCCCGATGCGTCCCATGGTGATCAGGTCGAAATACTGTGGTGCGTCTGAGTCGGTCATCGAGCGAAGCTCCTCGAACTGCTGGGGATGCGGGTCCCGGGGTGCCCTGCCACGGTGGGGACTGGAATCCAGGGACCTGTCGCCTCTCAGGTGTAGGTCTCGGAGGGCGGTGCTGTCAATAGTTTGTACTTACATTCGGACTAGCTGGTGAACTGATGTCTTAACAAAGTATTGACAGAGTGCGTGCCAGGGGATTTGATCCCGTCCCAACACGACAGTCGTTTCGCACGATGACACAGACCCGGACGTCCGAGGCTCCGGGGAGGATCCTCGGACCCCCGCCCTTTTTCCGCGTAGCACAGTGAGGTGCAGGTAAAGATGGACCGCTCTTCTCACAACCGCCCCCGCAGAATCGCGCCCTTCGTCGCGGTGGCCGCGGCGGCCGCCCTGACCCTGGCCGGCTGCTCCAGTGGCTCCGGTGGCAAGAAGGCCGACGAAAGCGGTGGCGACGGCGCGTCGGCCGGCAAGGCGAACACGCCGCAGATGACGGTCGCCCTCGTGACCCACCAGGGGCCCGGCGACACGTTCTGGGACATCGTCCGCAAGGGCGCCGAGGCCGCCGCGGCCAAGGACAACGTCAAGCTCATCTACTCCGCCGACCCGAACGCCGGCAACCAGGCCAACCTGGTGCAGAACGCGATCGACCAGAAGGTCGACGGCATCGCCGTCACCCTCGCCAAGCCGGACGCGCTCAAGAGCGTCCTCGGCAAGGCGGAGAAGGCGGGCATACCCGTCGTCGGAATCAACTCCGGACTGAGCGACTGGAAGGACCTCGGCCTGCTGGAGTTCTTCGGCCAGGACGAGTCCGTGGCCGGCGAGGCCTTCGGCAAGAAGCTCAACGAGGCCGGCGCCAAGAACACCGTCTGCGTCATCCACGAGCAGGGCAACGTCGGCCTGACCCAGCGCTGCGACGGCCTGAAGAAGACCTTCGAGGGCAACACCCAGATCCTCAACGTGAACGGCATCGACATGCCGTCGGTGAAGTCGACGATCACCGCCAAGCTCAAGCAGGACTCCTCCGTCGACTACGTCGCCACCCTCGGCGCACCCTTCGCGCCGACCGCGGTGCAGTCGGTGGGCGACGCCGGCAGCAAGGCGAAGGTCGCCACCTTCGACCTCAACAAGGACCTGACCAAGGCGATCAAGGCCGGCGACATCGAGTTCGCCGTGGACCAGCAGCCCTACCTCCAGGGCTACCTGGCCATCGACGGCCTGTGGCTCTACGAGAACAACGGCAACTACAGCGGCGGAGGTGAGCAGCCGGTGCTGACCGGCCCCGCGTTCGTCGACAAGTCCAACGTCGACGCGGTCTCCGAGTACGCCGCGAAGGGCACTCGGTGATGAGCATGACCCGACAGGCTGAGCCGGCGGTGACCCCACCGCCGGCCCCCGGCCCGAAGGCGAACGACGGCCGCACCACGCTGCGCACACCCGTACGGAGGCTGCTGGCCCGTCCCGAGGTCGGCGTCTTCCTCGGCGTCGTGGTCGTTCTGGTGTTCTTCCTGATCGCGGCCCCGCCGATGCGGGACAGCGGCTCGATGGCGAACATCCTGTACCAGTCCTCGACCATCGGCATCATGGCCCTGCCGGTGGCCCTGCTGATGATCGGCGGCGAGGTCGACCTCTCGGCCGGCGTCGCCGTGGTCACCTCGGCCCTCACCGCGAGCATGCTCGCCTACCAGCTGTCCATGAACATCTGGGTGGGCGTCATCGCCGCCCTCGCGGTGTCCCTCGCCATCGGCATGTTCAACGGCTGGTTCCTGATGAAGACGGGCCTGCCCAGCTTCCTCGTCACCCTCGGCACCTTCCTGATCCTCCAGGGCATCAACCTGGCCGTGACCAAGACGGTCACCGGGAACGTCGCGACCGACGACATCAGCGACATGGACGGCTTCGACCAGGCCAAGGCCCTCTTCGCCTCCAGCTTCGAGCTGGGCGGCGTCCAGGTGAAGATCACCATCGTGTGGTGGCTCGTCTTCGCCGCCCTCGCCGCCTGGGTGCTGCTCCGCACCAAGTACGGCAACTGGATCTTCGCGGTCGGCGGCAACAAGGAGAGCGCCCGCGCCGTCGGCGTGCCGGTGACGTTCACCAAGATCTCCCTGTACATGCTGGTCGGCTTCGGCGCCTGGTTCGTCGGCATGCACCAGCTGTTCTCCTTCAACACCGTGCAGTCCGGCGAGGGCGTGGGCCAGGAGCTCATCTACATCGCCGCCGCGGTGATCGGCGGCTGCCTGATGACCGGCGGCTACGGCTCCGCGATCGGCCCGGTCTTCGGCGCCTTCATGTTCGGCATGGTGCAGCAGGGCATCGTCTACGCCGGCTGGAACCCGGACTGGTTCAAGGCCTTCCTCGGCGTGATGCTCCTCGGCGCCGTCCTCATCAATCTGTGGGTCCAGCGCACGGCGACCCGGAGGTGACCGCAATGACCGACGACACGACCGGCACCCACGGTGCCGTCCTGCAGGACACCGCCCCGGACGGGGAGCACCCCCTGGTCGAACTCCGCGGGGCAGGCAAGTCCTACGGAAACATCCGCGCCCTGCACGGGGTCGACCTGAGCGTCCACCCCGGCCGGGTGACCTGCGTGCTCGGCGACAACGGCGCCGGCAAGTCCACCCTCATCAAGATCATCTCCGGGCTGCACCAGCACACCGAGGGCGAATTCCTCGTCGACGGCACCCCGGTGCGGTTCTCCACCCCGCGCGATGCCCTCGGCAAGGGCATCGCCACCGTCTACCAGGACCTCGCCGTCGTCCCCCTGATGCCGGTGTGGCGCAACTTCTTCCTCGGCTCCGAGATGACCAAGGGCACCTGGCCGCTGCGCCGTCTCGACATCGAGCGGATGAAGAGGACCGCGGACGAGGAACTGCGCAACATGGGCATCGTCCTCGACGATCTCGATCAGCCCATCGGCACCCTCTCCGGCGGCCAGCGCCAGTGCGTGGCCATCGCCCGCGCCGTCTACTTCGGCGCCCGCGTCCTCATCCTGGACGAGCCCACCGCCGCGCTCGGCGTCAAGCAGTCCGGTGTGGTGCTGAAGTACATCGCCGCCGCCCGCGACCGCGGCCTCGGCGTCATCTTCATCACCCACAACCCGCACCACGCCTACATGGTGGGCGACCACTTCAGCGTCCTGCGCCTGGGCACCATGGAGCTCTCCGCCGCCCGCAGCGAGGTCTCCCTGGAGGAACTCACCAACCACATGGCCGGCGGCACCGAACTCGCGGCCCTCAAGCACGAGCTGGCACAGGTACGCGGCGTCGACGTCGAGGAGCTCCCCGAGGAGGGAGACCTCCAGGCCCCCGTAGTGGCATCCCCGGAAGGAAAGTCCTGACATGGCAGTCGCGCTCGACCGCATCAGAGTGGGCTCCGCCCCCGACTCCTGGGGCGTCTGGTTCCCCGACGACCCGCAGCAGGTGCCCTGGCAGCGCTTCCTCGACGAGGTCGCCGAAGCCGGCTACTCCTGGATCGAACTCGGCCCCTACGGCTACCTCCCGACCGACCCGGCCCGCCTGACCGACGAGGTGAAGAAGCGGGACCTCAAGGTCTCCGCCGGCACCATCTTCTGCGGACTGCACCGCGGCCCCTCCGAGTGGGAGTCCACCTGGGAGCAGGTCAGCCGGGTCGCCTCGCTCACCCGGGCCATGGACGCCAAGCACCTCGTCGTCATCCCGTCCTTCTGGCGCGACGACAAGACCGCCGAGATCCTGGAGTCCCCGGAGCTCACCACCGAGCAGTGGGGCCACCTCGCCAAGGGCATGGAACGCCTCGGCCGGGAGGTACGGGACACCTACGGTCTCGACATCGTCGTCCACCCGCACGCCGACACCCACATCGACACCGAGGAGCACGTCGAGCGCTTCCTCGACTCCACCGACTCCTCCCTGGTCAACCTCTGCCTCGACACCGGGCACTACGCCTACTGCGGCGGCGACAGCGTCAAACTGATCGAGACCTACGGCGAACGCATCGGCTACCTGCACCTCAAGCAGGTCGACCCGGACATCCTCGCCGACGTGGTCGCGAACGAGATCCCGTTCGGCCCCGCCGTCCAGCGCGGCGTGATGTGCGAACCGCCCGCCGGAGTACCGGAGCTGGGCGCGGTCCTGACCGCTGCCCAGAAGCTGGACGTGGACCTGTTCGCGATCGTCGAGCAGGACATGTACCCCTGCGAGCCGGACAAGCCGCTGCCGATCGCGGTGCGCACCCGCAAGTTCCTCCGTTCCTGCGGCGCCTGACCCCGGCGCCCGACCCCCTGGAAAGGGAGGCGAGAACCGTGCACGGGAACGAACCCCTGGGAATCGCCGTCATCGGTACGGGTCGCATGGGCGCGGACCACGTGCGCCGGATCGACCGGGTCATCAGCGGCGCGCGGGTCTCCGCCGTCGCCGACACCGACGCGGAACGGGCCAAGACGGTGGCCGCCGGCATCGACGGCTGCACCGTACACACCGACCCGGCCGCCGCGATGGCGGCGGCCGGCGTCGACGCCGTACTCATCGCCTCCCCGGGACCGGCCCACGAGGCCGCCCTGCTCGCCGCGTTCGAGCGGGACCTGCCCGTCCTGTGCGAGAAACCGCTCACCCCCGACGCCGCTTCCGCGCTGCGCGTCGTCGAAGCCGAACAGGCACTCGGCCACCGCCGCGTCCAGGTCGGCTTCATGCGCCGCTACGACGCCGAGTACGTCCGCCTCAAGACGCTGCTGGAGACGGGGCAGTTGGGCCGGCCCCTGATGCTGCACAACAGGCACCGGAATGTGGCCAGTTCACCCTTCTTCACGAGCTCCATGCTGATCACCGACTCCGTCTCCCACGAAGTGGACGTCACCCGCTGGCTGTTGGGCCAGGAGATCACGGCGGTCACGGTGCACGCCCCCGGATCCTCCCCCGGGGCGCCCGACGGGCTGCGCGACCCGCAGTTCGTCGTCCTGGAGACCGACGGCGGCGCGCTCAGCGACGTCGAGATCTTCGTCAACTGCGGCTTCGGCTACCAGGTCCAGGCCGAGATCGTCTGCGAACGCGGCACCGCCCGCGTCGGCGACGACCACCACCTGGTCGCCCACATGGCCGGCCGCTGGGGCGGCACCATCACCCAGGACTGGACCGAACGCTTCGACCAGGCCTACGACGACGAGCTCCGGGCCTGGGTCGACACCACCCGCCGGGGCGAGGTCGGCGGCCCCAGCACCTGGGACGGTTACGCGGCGGCCGCCGTCTGCGAGGCCGGAGTCCGGGCCCTGGAGGAGGGCGGCCGGGTGGAGGTCGAACTGGCGGAGAAACCCGTGCTGTACGGGTGAGACGACGTGATGCGTGTGGGGCCGCCCTCCGGAAGGGCGGCCCCACACGCGTTGTTCACGTCACCCGGGTCGAGGAGCGCGTACCACCGCTCACGCCTGCCGTACCTCCTCGATGGTGACGGGGCGGTGCTCGTGCAGGGACAGGGTGCACGCCTCGGCGATCCAGCCCGCCTCCAGGGCGTCCGCCACCGTGCACGGGGACGGCCGGGAGCCGGCCACGACCTCGGTGAACGCGGTGAGTTCGGCGCGGTAGGCGGCGGTGAAGCGGTCCATGAAGAAGTCGTGGGGAGTGCCCGCAGGGAAGGTCACCCCGGGCTCCACCGACCGCAGCGGAAGCTTGTCCTCCAGACCGACCGCGATGGAGTCGGTGAAGCCGTGGATCTCCATGCGGACGTCGTAACCACGGGCGTTGTGGCGGCTGTTGGAGACGACGGCGATGGTGCCGTCGTCCAGGGTGAGGATCGCGCCGGTGGTGTCGGCGTCGCCCGCCTCCTTGATGTAGTCGGCGCCCCGGTTGCCGCCGACCGCGTACACCTCGGTCACCTCGCGGCCGGTCACCCAGCGGATGATGTCGAAGTCGTGCACGGAGCAGTCACGGAAGATGCCACCGGAGGCGGCGATGTACGCGGCCGGCGGCGGCGCGGGGTCCAGCGTGGTCGAGCGCACAGTGTGGAGCTTGCCCAGCTCCCCACCCCGCACGGCCTCCCGCGCGGCGACGAAGCCGGCGTCGAAGCGACGGTTGTAGCCGATCTGGATCGGCACGTCCCGGCCCTCGACCGCCTTCAGCACCTGCACGCCCTCGGCCATCGTGCGGGCCACCGGCTTCTCGCAGAACACGGGGACGCCCGCCTCGACACAGGCGAGGATCAGCCCCAGGTGGGCATCGGTCGCCGCGGCGATCACCACGCCGTCCACGCCGGCCGCGAGCACGGCCTCGGGGGAGTCCGCGACCTCGGCGTCGAACCGCTCGGCGGCGGTCTTCGCGGCGTCCGCGAACGGGTCGGAGACGACGAGCGACTCGACGGCGTCGAGCCCGGAGAGGGTCTCGGCGTGGAAGGCGCCGATGCGGCCGAGGCCGAGGATTCCGATGCGCATGGGGGTGGTGCTCCTTGGGTGCGGGGTGTGCGGGGTGTATGGGGCGTGTGGGGGGGGGCGTACGAGCGGGGGAGGCGGTCAGTCGAGGCCGCCGAGGACGTTCTGGTCCCAGTCGATCACGGAGCCGGTCACCACGCCGGACCGGTCGGACAGCAGCAGGACCACGAAGTCGGCGATCTCGTCCGGCCGGCCGAGTCTGCCCATCGGCAGCCGGGCGGCGGCCCGCTCGCGCCAGTCGTCGCCCGCGCCGTGGAAGGTGCGCTGGGTGGCGTCCTCGCCCTCGGTGGCGGTCCAGCCGATGTTCAGCCCGTTGATCCGGATCCGGTCCCAGCGGTGGGCGTGTGCGGCGTTGCGGGTCAGGCCGACGAGTCCGGCCTTCGCGGCGACGTAGGGGGCCAGGAAGGGCTGCCCGCCGTGTGCCGACGAGGTGATGATGTTGACGATCGTGCCGGGCTCCTCACGCCGCACCATGTCCGCCACGGCGGCCTGCATGGCGAAGAACGGGGCCTTGAGGTTGATCGCGATGTGCTGGTCGAACAGTTCCGGGGTGGTGTCCAGCAGCGTTCCGCGCGAGGTCAGCCCCGCCGAGTTGACCAGGCAGTCGACCCGGCCGTACGCCCGGACCACCTCGGCGACGGAGTCCTTGGCCTGTCCGGCGTCGGCCAGGTCGGCGCGGACGAACATCGCCCTGCCGCCCGTGGCGGCCAGCTCCGCCACCAGGGCCTCACCGGGCGCGGGGCGGCGCCCGGTGACGGCCACCACCGCTCCCTCGCGCACCGCGGCCCGCGCGACGGCGGCACCGACGCCCTGGCTGCCGCCGTTGACGAGGACGATCCTGTCGTCGAGAAGTCCCATGCCGTTCGGGGTCCTTTCCGTTCCTGAGCCGGTCGCGCGGGAGAGTGGGGTGGGAAGGTGGGTGGGGGAGCGTGGTGTCAGCTCTCGCGCCGCCCGGTGCCGGCCCGCAGTGCCTCCCGCAGGGTCCGCACGGTCCAGCCCTCGCGCAGCGCCCGCCGGACGAGGTCCGCCTGCGAGGGCGGGGCCATGCCGTCGACCGGCGGGTCGTTGTCCAGGTTGGTGGGGAAGGGGTAGCCCTCGGCGCTCGCCGCGATCACGTTCTCCTGCCACTGCTCGTCGGCGCCCTCGGCCCGCGCCTTGAGCAGCACCGGGTAGACGGCCGCCGTCACGGTCTCGCGGTCCACCGTCTCCATGGCACGCCCGAACGCGGAGGACACCTGGAGCAGGTTGGCCATGCGCCGGATGTCCGCCGAGCGGTTGGCGCCGGCGGCGTGGAACAGGGCCGGGTTGAAGAAGACCGCGTCGCCCTTGGCGAGCGGCAGCTGCACGTGGTGTTCCTCGAAGTGCTCCTGGAACTCGGGGAGCCGCCAGGCGAGGTAGCCGGGCCCGTACTTCTGCGAGTGCGGCAGGTACAGCGTGGGACCGGACTCGACGGGCATGTCGCAGTGCGCGACCGCGCCCTGCAGGGTGAGCACGGGGGAGAGGTGGTGCACGTGCGCCGGGTAGGCGGCGGCGACCTCGTTGGAGAGGAACCCGAGGTGGTAGTCGCGGTGCACGGTCTGGGCGGCGCCGCCCGGGTTGACCACGTTCACCTGGGAGGTGACCTGGTAGCCGGGGCCGAGCCAGGCCGCGGACACCAGGGCGATCACGTCGTTGGCGTAGTAGTCGGCGAAGGCCTGCGGGTCGTGGAGGGCGGCCTTCTCCAGGGCGTTCCACACCCGGTCGTTGGCGCCGGGCTTGGCGAAGTGGTCGCCGGCGGTGGCACCCGTGGCACGCTGCTGGACGATCAGGGCGTCGAACACGGCGGTGGCCCGGTCCACGACCGCCGGGTCGGGGAAGGCACCCCGGACGACCACGATGCCGGGGCCGTCGGTGAGGGCGCGCACCAGCTCGGCCTGAGCCTCGCGGCGGTCCGCGAGGGCGAGCCGGTCGGCGTCGTAGAGCAGCACGTTCCGTTCCACGGCGGCCGCGAGCGGGTGGGCGGCACGGTCCGTGGTCCGCTCGACCAGGGCACGGAAGGCGTCCAGGTCACAGTCCTGCTCGGACAGCCAGGACCGCTGCTCGGCGGACGGCTGGACCGGGGTGGAAGCGGTGGAGAAGGACATGGTCGTCCTTTCGGGTCACGGGGGGACTCGGCTCTGTCATTCTTGTCAGTACAAAGCCTTCGGGCAACCAGCAGCCAGCCATCAAAAACCCCTCAGGATTCTCAGGAGCCGGTCGTATGGGCCATCCCTTCCCGATCAGGGAAATCGCACGTCAGGCAGGGTTGAGCGAGGCCACCGTCGACCGGGTGCTCAACGGCCGGGGCGGAGTACGGGACAGCACCGCGCAGGAGGTGCGCCGGGCGATCGCCGACCTGGACCGGCAGCGCACCCAGGTCCGGCTGGTCGGCCGTACGTTCATGGTGGACATCGTGATGCAGTCGCCCGAGCGGTTCTCCACCGCCGTGCGGGCCGCTCTGGAGGCCGAACTGCCCGCGCTGCACCCGGCGGTGGTCCGCTCCCGCTTCCACTTCCGCGAGACCGGCCCGGCCGACGGACTGACCGGCGTCCTCGACCGGATCGCCCGGCGCGGTTCGCAGGGGGTGATCCTCAAGGCGCCGGACGTCCCCGGGGTCACCGAGGCCGTCGGACGGCTCGCCGCCGCGGGCATCCCGGTGGTGACCCTGGTGACCGACCTGCCCACCAGCGCCCGCGTCGGCTGCGTCGGCAGCGACAACCGGGCGGCCGGCGCGACCGCCGCGTACCTCGTGGGCCAGTGGCTGGGGGAGCGGCCCGGCAATGTGCTCACCAGCCTCAGCAGCGGATCCTTCCGCAACGAGGAGGAGCGCGAGATGGGTTTCCGCAGCACCATGCGCGCCCGCCACCCCCGGCGCACCCTCGTCGAGATCGCCGAGGGCCAGGGCCTGGACACGACCCAGTACGACCTCGTCCGGGCCGCTCTGGACCATGACCCGGACATCAGTGCCGTCTACTCGATCGGCGGCGGCAACATCGCGACCCTGCGTGCCTTCGAGGACGCCGGGCGGGAGTGCGCCGTGTTCGTGGCCCACGACCTCGACCACGACAATGCCCGGCTGCTGCGCGAGCACCGGCTGTCCGCGGTGCTCCACCACGACCTGCGCCAGGACCTGCGCGAGGCCTGCCACATCGTGATGCGCGCGCACGGCGCCCTGCCGCCGGCCGGCCCCACCCTCCCCTCCGCGATCCAGGTGGTCACCCCCTACAACATGCCGCCCGGCACGGTGGCCGGGTGACGGCTCGCGGTGAAGGAGCCGCGGCCCGGGCGTGTATCCCCGTCCGGCGGGCCGGGGCTGCCTAAGGGCTGTCCCGTAATCCCTGGCGGGCGCGCGACGCCGGCTACGGCACCTCGCCGCGTTGTCGGAACGTCCACATACATCCAGTGTGCGGACGCCCCTCCGCCTTGCGATGCACCGCATCCGACGCCGCGCGCTGGTCCACCACGGATTACGGGACAGCCCCTACCGTCGTGCGCATGAGGAAACCGACCCCGGAAGGCGGGCCCGAGCGGCTGGTGACCCTCGCCGACGGCGTGTTCGCCATCGCCATCACCCTGCTTGTCCTGGACCTCTCCGTGCCGCAGGGACTGAGCCCCGAGGAGTACCACGACGCCCTGCGCGAGCTGCTGCCCAACCTGGGCGCCTACGCGGTCAGCCTGGTGGTGCTGGCCGGTTTCTGGCGCGAGCACCGCGCGATCTTCCGCACCGTCCGGCAGGTGGACGGACAGGTGATCTCGCTGACCGTGCTCGGCCTGGGCATCGCGGCACTGCTGCCGTTCCCGACCGCGCTGATCTCGGAGTACGGCGACGAGCGCGTCTCGGCGGTCATCTACTCGGCGGCGGTCGCCGCACTCGGCGGGGTCCATCTCACGCTGGCCGTCCTCCTCGCCAGACGCCCCTGGCTGCGCGGCGACGCGGCCCCGGCGCGGGACGAGAAGCTCTCCATCGCCGACCTGGGCTCGACGGTGGTGGTGTTCCTCGTGACCATCCCGCTGGCCCTGGTCGTCGGGCCCGCCGCCATGTGGTGGTGGCTGGTGCTGGTGCCGCTGAAGGTCTGGCTGGGCCGCCGGGAGAGCGCGGCCCGCTGAAGCGTCACGAGGAGGCGTCCACCGTCACCCAGGACCCGCTCCCGGCCGAGCGCACCATCGCGTCCAGTACGGCCGCGCTGCGCACGGCGTCGGTGAGCGTGGCGCCGTACGCGGTGTCCTCGGCGACGGAGCGCAGGAAGCGGTGGGCCTCGATGACCTTCAGGTCGTCGTATCCCATCGCGTTCGCCGCGCCCGGCTGGAACGCGCCGAACTCGCCGTCGCCCGGACCGACATGAACCGTGCTCACCGGCTGGTCCTGGTAGGCGGTGCCGCGGCTGACGCCGAGTTCGTTCATCCGCCGGAAGTCCCAGAACACGGCGCCCTTGGTGCCGTGCACCTCGAAGCCGTAGTTGTTCTGCTCGCCGACCGAGACCCGGCAGGCCTCCAGTACCCCGCGCGCACCGGAGGCGAAGCGCAGCAGGCAGTTGACGTAGTCCTCGTTCTCCACCGGGCCGAGTTCGCCGCCGGCGGCGCGGGAGTGGCCGGCCGTGGCGCCGGCCGGGCGGGCCCGCTCGGGCAGGAAGATCGCCGTGTCGGCGGTCAGCGAGGCGATGTCGCCGAGCAGGAAGCGGGCCAGGTCGGCGCCGTGCGAGGCCAGGTCGCCGAGCACTCCGCTGCCGCCGCGCTCCCGCTCGTAGCGCCAGGTCAGGGCGGACTCGGGGTGGGCGGCATAGTCGCTGAACAGACGGATGCGGACATGGGTGACGGTCCCGATGTCGCCGGCGGCGATCAGCGCGCGGGCCGCCTCGACGGCGGGTGCGTTGCGGTAGTTGAAGCCGACCGCGCTGCGGACGCCGGCCTTCTCGACGGCGTCCGCCACCGCGCGGGCGTCGTCGGCGGTGAGACCGACCGGCTTCTCGATCCAGATGTGCTTGCCGGCCTCGGCCATCGCGACGCCGATCTCACGGTGCAGGAAGTTCGGGGCCGTGATGCTGACCGCCTGGATGCGCGGGTCGGCGGCCACGTCGCGCCAGTCGCGGGTGGTGCGGGCGAACCCGAACTGCGCGGCGGCCTCCTCGGCCCGGCCCGGCACCTCCTCTGCGACCGTGATCAGTTCCGGGCGCAGGGCGAGCTGCGGATAGTGGTGCGGCACCCGCGCGTACGCCTGGGTGTGCACCCGCCCCATCCAGCCGAATCCGATGACGGCGACACCGAGCGTATCCACCATGAGAGCCCTTCCTCGGACCGTTCCGTACCCGGATCGTTCCCTGTTCCGTCCATCCTTGTCCAGACAAACCTTGAGTGTGCACGGGTGAGGGTGTCAAGGAGCGGGCCGGGTGGGCAGTACTTGTCCGCAATGGAGCGAACGAAATTGTTGACTATTATGTTTGGACAGGCTCAGGGTCACCAGGCACCCGCTCAGGGGGAGAGCGACGATGCCCGACCAAGGCCGCCCGAGCACCGGAGAGCAGGCCAAGCGGCATGCCTTCGCGCAGCTGCGACAAGCGATCCTGCGCGGTGACATGGCGCCGGCCCAGCGGCTGGTGGAGAACGAGCTCGCCGAGCAGTCCGGGGTGACCCGGGCCGGCATCCGGGCCGCGCTCATCGACCTGGAGGCCCAGGGCCTGGTCGAGCGGATCCGCAACCGCGACTCACGGGTACGGGTGGTGACCGTGGAGGAAGCGGTCGCCATCACCGAATGCCGGATGGCGCTCGAAGGACTGTGCGCCGCCAAGACCGCCGCCACGGCCGACGACGCGCAACTGGACCGGCTCACCGAACTGGGCACGGTGATGACCAAGGCCGTGGCCGACGGCGACCCCCTCACCTACTCCCAGCTCAACCAGGAACTCCACACCCGTATCCAGGAATTCTCCGGTCAGCGGACGGCTGTGGCCCTGCTGGACCGCATCAACGGCCAACTGGTCCGCCACCGATTCCAGTCGGC
The DNA here is from genome assembly GCF_042871645.1 of Streptomyces sp. NPDC005774. Taxonomy (NCBI): domain Bacteria; kingdom Bacillati; phylum Actinomycetota; class Actinomycetes; order Kitasatosporales; family Streptomycetaceae; genus Streptomyces; species Streptomyces sp. NPDC005774. The sequence continues at coordinate 50,947 of NZ_JBIAIV010000041.1, forward strand.
ACTCAGGCCGGGACGCTCGCAGCACTCCCTGGTCGAGCATCTGGCCATGATCGAAGCGATCAGGGCCAGGGACCCCGAGGCGGCCGTGCGCGCCCACCTCACCAGCGTGATCGAGGCCCTGCGTGGCTGACCGGACGTCCCCGAGTCCCCGTCCAAGCCCTTGCCCTTGGAGGTCCTTGATGGCCCCGCCGCTCGGCGACATCGCCCACCTCGGACACGTACAGCTCTTCACCCCGGACCTGGACGCCGGCGTCGCCTTCTTCACCGACTGACCGGGCCTCACGGTCAACGGCCAGGACGGCGACACGGTCCGGCTGCGCACCTTCGACGACTACGAACGGCACAGCCTGGTGCTCACCGCACGCGAGCGGCCCGGCCTCGGCCGGCTCGCCCTGCGGACCTCCGGCGAACAGGCCCTGCACCGCCGGGTCCGGGCGATCGAGGAGGCGGGCGGCTCCGGCCGCTGGACCGAGGACGAACCGGGCCTCGGCAATCTGTACGTCACGACCGATCCGGACGGCCACGAACACGCCCTGTACTGGGAGAGCGAGCACTACCGCGCCCCCGACGACCTGAAACCCGCGCTGAAGAACCAGCCGCAGGCCAAACGCCGGCCGGGGCGTGGGCGTCCGGCGGCTCGACCACGTCAACTTCCTCGCCGCCGACGTCCTCGCCGACGCGGAGTTCCAGCAGCGGGTCCTCGGGGCACGCCCCACCGAACAGGTCCGGCTCGACAACGGCCGGATCACGGCCCGCCGGCTGACGTACACGCACAAGTCGTACGACGTCGTCCACACCGAGGACTGGACAGGTTCGAACGGGCGGCTGCACCACGTCGCCTTCGCCACCGACACCCGCGAGGACATCCTGCGCGCCGCCGACCTCGCCGTCGACACCGGGGTGTTCATCGAGAAGGGGCCCCACAAGCACGCGATCCAGCAGACGTTCTTCCTCTACGTCTACGAACCGGGCGGCAACCGCGTCGAGTTGTGCAACCCCCTCACCCGCCTGGTGCTCGCGCCCGACTGGCCGCTGATCACCTGGACGGAGGCCGAGCGGGCCAAGGGCCAGGCGTGGGGACTGCGCACCATCGCGTCCTTCCACACGCACGGCACCCCACCGGTCGACACCGACGGCGTGCCGCTACGGCCGCCGGGCGCGGAGAACGGGGAGTGCCGGTGACATCAAAGGTGCGGCGCGAGCCGACGGAGAGTGCGGCCGGGCCGGGAATCACGCCGCCCGAGCCGCGGCCATAGGCCCCCGCGCCCTCCGTCCCTGGACCGCCTTCCGTATGCGGTAGGGTTGACCTGCGTGATCACGCGGTACGCCGCGCGGAACGCATCGGGACGTGGCGCAGCTTGGTAGCGCACTTGACTGGGGGTCAAGGGGTCGCAGGTTCAAATCCTGTCGTCCCGACTCGTGAGAGTCGCAGATCAGGGCCGGTTTCGGAGCAATCCGAAACCGGCCCTTGATCATTGTCGGAGACCAGTTGGGGACCGGCGTGCTTGACCGGCCTCAGCGTGTCATGACGATCGGTTTCGGCAGCGAGCGCGGTGCGCGCAGCACGCTGAGATGGGCGGAGAGCGCCGCCCCGACGGCGGTGATCTTGTGTACGTCCGGGTGCAGGTAGCGCTGGGTGGTGGTCAGTGATCCGTGGCCGGCGATCCTGCGCAGGACGTGTACTTGGACTCCGGCGTCGGCGAACCAGGTCAGTCCGGTGTGCCGGAGGTCGTGGCGGCGCAGGTGCTCGTAGCCGAGCTTGGTGACCACGTCGTCCCAGTGCGTGGCGTCGCGCAGGACGGCGGTGGAGATGCGTCCGCCACGCGGGCCGGTGAACAGGCGGGCGTCCTTCCCCTCGTAGCGTGGAGTCCTTGATTGCAGGGGAAGTTGGGGTTCATGGGGTCCAAGCAACGGACGTACACGCCTGAGTTTCGCGAGGGTGCTGTACGCATCGTGATCGAGACGGGCAGGCCGATCCCGGAGGTCGCCGAGGAGCTCGGTGTCCACTCCGGAACGCTGCACAGCTGGGTGTCGCGGTGGCGGCGCAACGGGTCGGCGTCGTCCGACCGGCCGGCCGAGCCCGCGCCGGGCGGGCGGATGCGCGAGGCAGAGCGCGCCGAGCTGGGGCGGCCGCGGCGGGAGATGAGCGAGAAGAACAAGCGGATACGCGAGCTGGAGATGGAGCGTGATGTCCTCAAGCGATGCATGGTCCTCTGGGTGAAGTGACCGAGACGGACCCGGCCGCCGTGGCCGCGTTCATCGGTAACCAGAGGACCGGGCACAAGGTCCCGCACCGTCTGGCCTGCCGGGTTCTGAGGGTGTCGGAGTCCTGGTTCTACAAGTGGCGTGACAAGCCCACCACTGCCCGGCAGGTCCGGCGGGGCAGCCGGTTGACGCGATACGGCAGGTCTTCGAGGACTCCGGCGGCACCTACGGATCTCCGAAGGTCTGGCTCGTCCTGGTCCGCCAGGGCCGGCGCGTCTCGGTGAACACCGTGGCCCGGCTGATGGCCGAACTCGGCCGGGCCGGACGGAAGATCCGCCGACGGCGCGGGCTGACCCGGCCCGGCAAGCGCCCCGCAGCCCCGGACTTCGTGCGGCGGGACTTCACCGCGGACGCTCCGGACCAGGTGTGGTGCGGCGACGTCAGCGGCGTGATCTTCCACAGCGACCGCGGCAGCGAATACCACTCCCGGCGCTTCCGCCGCGCCCGCCGGCGCCTGGGCGTCACGCAGGCCATGGGCCGTGTCGGGTCGTGTTTCGGCAACGCCGTCAGCGAGGCGTTCAACAGCGTGCTCGAGGTCGAGTACGTCCACCGGCACACGTTCGCCACCCGCACCGAGGCCCGACTGCGGATCGCGACCTGGATCACCGGCTTCTACCACACGCACCGACTACACAGCGTGTGTGGATACCGGAGTCCGACCGACTACGAGTACGACCATCGCGCCAACTCCACCTTGGAGCCGGCCGCTCGGAAGATCTCCACAGTCCGAGGGGATTGACATCGACCAGATCGTCCAGCAGGTGCCCGGCGGTGCCGGCGACTTCTTCCAGCGCCGCGCGGACCGTCTCGGTGATCAGCTCCAGGCGGGTCAGGTCGCGGACCGCGGCCAGGACGTGGGTGGAGTCGGTGCGCTGTGTGGTGCGCTCACGCACCAGCCCGGCCTCCTTGAGACGGGCCGGCGCGAGGTCGAGGAGGCGGTCGGCGCGGTCGCCCTCGGTGAGACGGTCACGGAAGTCGGCCGGCACGCTGTGGTGGAGGCCGGGGTCGTCCAGCTCTATGGCCAGGGCGTACTTGGAGTCGATGCGGCAGTGGACCGCCTCGGTGGCCTGCCGGTCCGACAGGTTCAGCAGGAACTGCAGCACGCAGACGGTGGCCGGCTGGGCGGGCGGGAGGCCGGGGCGCCCGTCGCGCGGGTACCAGTCGGCGAAGTCCTCGTCGCGCCACAGCCCATCGAGCCGGTCGCGCACCCATATCGCCGTCGTGCCATCCGGGTTGCTCGCCCGCGCGATCTGCGCGGTCAGAGGTGGGACTTGCTCACCGGAACGGGGACGGAGGGACAGCGGGCACCTCGACGGCTGCATCGGTTATCGGAACCACCCGAGCATGCCCGTTGATCATGCTGTCGCGCCGCGAAACTCCAAGGTCCCCGACAGAGTCAAGCTGAGCACAGGACGCCTCCTTCAGCTTCCGTTCGCGGCCGAGCGCGGTGGCTGCCGTGCCTGTTTCCGGAACTGTGCGGGCGATGAGCCGACCACACGGCGGAACGCGGTGCTGAACGCGCTCTCGGACAGGTAGCCCGTGGCCCGTGCGAGCTCGGAGATCGACAGAGTGTCGCGGGCGAGGGCGTCGCGCGCGAGGCTCATGCGCCATTGGATCAGGTACTCCAACGGAGGGACCCTGACGTGGCTCTTGAAGGCCCGGGCGAACGCGGAACGCGACATGTGGCTGATCTCGGCGAGCTCCTTGAGGCTCCAGGAGTGGGCCACGTCCGCGTGCACGGCACGCAGGGCGGCACCGATGCCGTCCTCGTTCAGGGCGCCCATCCAGCCGGTGGGCCGGTCTGTCTGACCGGCGTGAGCACGCAGCATGTACACGAGCAGGATCTGTGCGAGGTGGTTCTGCACCAGCGGGCCGCCGGCGGCGGCGCCCCCGACCTCGGTGGCCAGGAGATCGATCAGCTGCGCGAGCCGCCTGCCGTGAGGATCGGCCACGCGGACGATCACGAGCGGCGGCAGAAGATCGGTCAGGAGGGCCGCGTTCCTGTCGTCGAACGCGATGTGCCCGACGCAGAGGTAGAGGTCCTCCTCGGACTCCGGGCCGATCCGCACGAACCCGTCTTCGGCACCCGCCCACACCGGCTCCGCAGGGCGCGGGCTTGCGTCGAGCGTGCTGGCCAGCACGTAAGGCGGCGGGTTGCCCAGCATGAAGGTGTCACCCTCCTGCAGGAGCACCGGCTCGTGCCCTTCGAGGATCAACCAGCACGTGCCGCGCACGAGGCCCCCGACCCGCACGTGCAAGAACGTGTCGAAGCGCAAAGCCCACTCTCCCGCGGCCCGGAGATTGGGCCCGACCACCGTGCGGGGCCGGAGCAGGCCGATCGCATCAGCCACTGGATCGCGAAATCCGAGCACCGACGACACCTCCTGGACGATACGTAAAGAACGCCGGACTCTGCATCATGGATAGTATCCCCGGTCTCCCGCAGTATCGATGTCAACGGATCGGCATCGAGAGAGTGATGGAGACACCCACATGGGACAGCTGGAAGGCAAGACGTCGGTGGTCACCGGGGGCAGCACCGGTATCGGTCTGGCCACCGCCGTACGGCTGGCGGACGAGGGCGCGTACGTGTTCGTCACCGGCCGACGCGAGTCCGAACTGGAGGCCGCCGTCAAGACCATCGGAGCAGACCGGGCCACCGCGGTCGTCGGCGACATCTCGAAGCCGGAGGACCTGGACCGGCTCTACGAGGCGGTCCGGGCGCGAGGCAAGGGTTTGGACGTGCTCGTGGCGAACGCGGCGGTCGCTGCGTTCGTGACGCTGGAACAGACCACCGAGGAGCACTTCGACCAGACCTTCGGGGTCAACGTCCGAGGCACACTGTTCACCGTGCAGAAGGCGTTGCCGCTGCTCAACGACGGAGCCTCGATCGTCCTGGTCGGTTCGACGGCCGGCGACCGTGGAGTAGAGGCGTTCGGCGCGTACGCGGCGTCGAAGGCGGCCGTCCGGTCCTTGGCGCGGACGTGGTCCAACGAGCTCAAGGGCCGTGGCATCCGGGTCAACGTGCTCTCGCCGGCGTGGATCGAGACTCCCGGGGGCACCGCCGCTTTCGGCGACGAGGAGACCGCCCGGGCCGTCAAGGAGAATGTCGCCGCGACCGTGGCCAAGGGCCGCATGGGTCAGCCTGAGGAGGCCGCCGCAGTCGTGGCCTTCCTGGCCTCGGAACAGAGCAGCTACGTCGTCGGCGCGAACATCTACGTCGACGGTGGCGCGAACCAGATCTGAGCAGGCACCACACGGTGGGTGGCATCTGAAGCGTTCCAGGTTCACCGCACGCTCCTATTCCAGGAGCGTGCGGTGAACCGCCCGTCGCCTCGCTTGCGCAGCCAGCCGAGGTCGGCGAGCTTGGTCGTCTTCGCGCGCAGCGGTTCCAGCTTGCCGCGCACCGTCACCTGAAGGCCCAGTTCCTCGCCCACCGCCCTTACCTGGACGGGGCCGTCGGCGGCCCGCACGATCGCCAGGATCTTGCGGTAGTCAGCGGGCAGCGCGGCCTCGTCGGGATTCTCGCTGCGGTGCGGGCTCGGCAGGACCGCCCGCCCCGCCACCCGGACGGGAGTCGGGGCGGGCGGTCGCGGCGGCCTCCGCCGCGGCCCGGTCCTGCTCGGCCGGCCGGTTCAGGACCCGCTCGGCGATCAGCAGCTCCTCCCGCTCGGCCTGGACCTCCTGCAGCTGCTTGGCCAACTCCTCGGCCAGCGTGTCCAGTTCACTCCGGCGAGCCGTGATCCGCTCCAGCTCCTGCATGCCCACGCCCTCCCCGCGACATCCCCCTGTACCGACCGGTGACGGATAGTAAGAGCGGCACGGTCCTCGACGCAGCAGAACCCGACAACGACTCCGGCCGGCATGTCAGACGATCTTCACCGTGGACACCCGCCGACGACCAGCATGAGTATCCCGCCCGCCCCTCACACCAGACCCGTGACCTGCGAACTTCACGTTGCACAGACCTCACTGCGTCAAATGCGCTGCGGACGGGAGCGGTGTGGCGACCGCAAAGTGAAACACACCACGGCCGTTCCCCGTCGGCCCGGGCGACTTTGGCGGGTAGGTTCCCACAGTCTGCGTCCACGGGGAACGAGCCCGATAGACGCCGCCCATCGCGGATCCCTTGTCCAAGCCTCCTTTGAGGAGAGAACACGAGAGATGTCTGCTCAAAAACCTACACACCACCCACCTCAGCGCATCGGCGTTGTGGCCGAGTCCGTTTCCAGGGAGACGCGTGTCGCGGCGACTCCGGCGACGGCGCGTCAGCTGCTGGGCCTCGGCTACGAGGTTGTCGTCGAGTCCGGGGCCGGTGAGGCTTCCGGCTTCGTCGACCAGGCGTACGTCGATGCCGGCGCGGGGATCGGCGAGGCCTGGGACGCGGATTTCGTCCTGAAGGTGAACGCCCCCTCCGACGCGGAGATCACCCGGCTGCGCAAGGGCGCGACCGTGGCCGCCCTGCTGGCCCCGGCGCAGAAGCCCGAGCTGCTTCAGGCGCTCGCCGACGCCGGCGTGACCGCCCTGGCGCTGGACGCGGTGCCGCGCATCTCGCGCGCACAGTCGATGGACGTGCTGTCCTCGATGGCGAACATCGTCGGCTACCGGGCGGTCATCGAGGCCGCGCACGTCTTCGGACGGTTCTTCACCGGCCAGGTCACCGCGGCGGGCAAGGTGCCGCCGGCCAAGGTCCTGGTGGCCGGCGCCGGTGTAGCCGGTCTCGCGGCGATCGGCGCCGCGTCCAGCCTCGGCGCGATCGTACGCGCCACCGACCCGCGCCCGGAGGCCGCGGACCAGGTGAAGTCGCTGGGCGGCGAGTACCTCCCGGTGAACGTCGCTCAGGAGGCGAGCACCGACGGCTACGCCAAGGCGACCTCCGCCGACTACGATCGCGCCGCCGCCGAGCTCTACCACGAGCAGGCCAAGGACGTGGACATCGTGATCACCACCGCGCTGATCCCGGGCCGGCCGGCGCCGCGCCTGCTGACGGCGAAGGACGTGGCCGTCATGAAGCCGGGCAGTGTCATCGTCGACATGGCCGCCGCGATGGGCGGCAACGTCGCGGGCACCGTGCCGGGGCGCGCGGTGGTCACCGACAACGGCGTCACCATCATCGGCTACACCGACCTCGCCTCCCGGCTGCCCGCCCAGGCCTCGCAGCTGTTCGGCACCAACCTGGTGAACCTGATCAAGCTGCTCACGCCCGGCAAGGACGGGCGGCTGGCGATCGACTTCGACGACGTCGTGCAGCGGGCCGTGACCGTGGTGCGCCGCGGCGAGGTCACCTGGCCGCCGCCACCCGTCGCGGTCTCCGCCGCGCCCGCCGCGCAGCCCGCGGCCGCGCCCGCCGCGCCGGAGCCCAGGCAGCCGACGCTGACGCCTGCGAGACGCTTCGGCCTGATCGGGCTCGGCATGCTCGCGATGTTCCTGCTGGTGGCCTTCGCCCCCGCGCAACTCGCTGAGAACTTCACGGTGTTCGCGCTGGCGGTGGTGATCGGCTACTACGTCATCGGCAAGGTGCACCACGCCCTGCACACGCCGCTGATGTCGGTGACCAACGCGATCTCCGGCATCGTCGTGATCGGCGCCCTGCTGCAGATCGGACACGAGAGCCGGATCGTCACCACGCTGTCCTTCGCGGCGATCCTGCTGACGAGCGTCAACATCTTCGGAGGTTTCGCCGTCACCCGCCGCATGCTGTCTATGTTCTCGAAAGGCTGAGCCGAGATGACCTCCATGACGGCCTCCCACGCGGCCGACCTGGTCGCCGCCCTGTTGTTCATCCTCAGCCTGGCCGGCCTGTCCCAGCACCGCACCTCACGCGCCGGCGTCGTCTACGGCATCGCCGGCATGGCCCTCGCGCTGGTCGCCACGGTCGTGGTGGCGGCGCAGAGCACTACCGCCCGCGTGGTCGCGCTGATCGTGCTCGCGACGGCGCTTGGCGCGGTGATCGGCCTGTGGCGGGCCCGCCGCGTCGAGATGACGCAGATGCCCGAACTGATCGCGGTGCTGCACAGCTTCGTCGGCCTCGCCGCGGTGCTGGTGGGCTGGAACAGCTACCTGGAGGTGGAGTCGCACGGCACGGCACAGACCCGCATCGGCGCCGACCTGCTGGGCGTCCACCACGCCGAGGTGTTCATCGGCATCTTCATCGGCGCGATCACCTTCACCGGCTCGATCGTCGCGTTCCTGAAGCTCTCGGCGCGGATCAACTCCCGTCCGCTGATGCTGCCGGGCAAGAACGCGCTGAACATCGGTGCGCTCGGCGCCTTCGTCGTACTGACGGCCTGGTTCACGATCAGCCCGAACCTGCCGCTGATGATCGCGGTGACCGTGCTCGCACTGGCCCTGGGCTGGCACCTGGTCGCCTCGATCGGCGGCGGCGACATGCCCGTCGTCGTCTCCATGCTGAACAGCTACTCGGGCTGGGCGGCGGCAGCGGCCGGCTTCCTGCTCGACAACAACCTGCTCATCGTCACGGGCGCGCTGGTCGGCTCCTCCGGCGCCTACCTGTCCTACATCATGTGCAAGGCGATGAACCGCTCCTTCCTCTCCGTCATCGCGGGCGGCTTCGGCATTGAGGCACCGGCCGGTCGCGAGGAGGAGCAGGGCGAGCACCGCGAGGTGCGCGCCGCGGAGGCGGCCGGGATGCTCGCCCGGGCCCGCTCGGTGATCATCACCCCCGGTTACGGCATGGCCGTCGCCCAGGCCCAGCACCCGGTCGCCGAGCTGACGCGGAAACTGCGCGAACGGGGCGTTACGGTCCGCTTCGGCGTCCACCCCGTCGCCGGGCGCCTGCCCGGGCACATGAACGTGCTGCTGGCCGAGGCCAAGGTGCCCTACGACATCGTCCTGGAGATGGACGAAATCAACGACGACTTCGCCGACACCTCCATCGTGCTGGTCATCGGCGCGAACGACACCGTCAACCCGGCCGCAACCGAGGACCCGGCCAGCCCGATCGCCGGCATGCCGGTGCTGCGGGTCTGGGAGGCCGAGCAGGTCATCGTCTTCAAGCGGTCCATGGCCTCCGGCTACGCGGGCGTGCAGAACCCGCTCTTCTTCCGCGAGAACAGCAGCATGCTCTTCGGCGACGCCAAACAGAGCGTGGAGGAGATCCTGCACGCGCTCAGCACCGACGGGCGCCGCGAGGCCACCCCGGTGGCGCCTCAGGCGACGGTGGCCGGCCGGTGATCTGGTTCTGAGTTCGTTCATCGTCCCGTGAGTCGCGTCCTGGACCGACTTGGTGGTTCGGCTGCGGGGGCTTGGCCGGTTGCGGTGTCCTGCTGATGTGAGGTCGCAACCGGCTGAAGCCGCTCATGCTGTTCGAGGCCAACCCGCCTGGAACTCCTCGTGGCCATGACGACGGATTTGTGGATGTGCCACTCCGCACTCGTCCAGGCAGAGTTCAAGCTGAAGTTGTCTACCTGGTGACGCTGACCTGCGGTGACGTGCCCAATACCGTCTCTGAGCTGGGCAGATGAGTCTTTCAGTGAAGCGCTCCGGCTCGAATGGAGGCTCGATTTCATGAAAGGATCGAGTCATGGCACGACCTTCCCGTTACCCCCTTGAGCTCCGCCGCCGTGCGGTGCGCATGGTCGCCGAGGTGCGCGACGATTACCCGAACGAGACGGCCGCTTTGCCGGCGGTCACGGACAAGCTCGGCATCGGCTCCCGCGAGACGCTGCGGAACTGGGTGAAGCAGCACGAGATCGACGCGGGGACGCGTCCGGGGACGACGACGGAGGAGTCCGCCCAGCTCAAGGCGTTGAAGAAGGAGAACGCCGAACTGAAGCGGGCCAACGAGATCCTGAAGGCCGCGGCGAGTTTCTTCGCGGCCGAGTTCGATCGGCCACACACACGCTCGTAGCGTTCATCGACGAGCACCGGGACCGCTTCGGCGGGGTCGAGCCGATCTGCAGGAAACTCACCGAGCACGACTGCAAGATCGCCCCTTCCACCTATTACGCCCACAAGAAACGCCTGGCCGCCCCGTCCGCCCGTACCGTGCGGGACGCGGAACTCAAGGAGCTGATCCGGCAGGTCCACACCGACAACTACCGTGTCTACGGGGCCCGGAAGATCTGGCGGGAGCTGAACCGGCAGGGGCATGCGGTGGCCCGCTGCACCGTCGAACGGCTGATGCGCGAGCTGGGCATCGCCGGCGCCGTCCGCGGCAAGAAGGTCATCACCACGATCCCGGACCAGCAAACCGAGCGGGCACCGGACCGGGTGGACCGCGACTTCGTCGCCACCGCACCGAACCGCTGCTGGGTCGCGGATTTCACGCACGTGGCGACCTGGGCCGGGGTGGTCTACGTAGCCTTCGTCGTGGACACCTTCTCCCGCCGCATCGTCGGCTGGTCCGCCGCGACGTCGAAGAAGGCCCGACTCGTCCTGGACGCTCTGGAGATGGCGCTGTGGCAGCGCGACCGCGATGAACACCCCCACGTTCGGGGTGAGTTGATACACCACAGCGATGCGGGCAGTACACCAGTTTCAGGCCGGCCGAACACCTGGACGCGGCTGGCATCGCGGCCTCGATCGGCTGCGTCGGCGATGCATACGACAACGCCCTGATGGAGAACACGATCGGCCTGTTCAAAACCGAATTGATCAAGCCGCAGCGGCCCTGGAAGACACTCTCCCAGGTCGAGCCGGCCACCGCCGAGTGGATCGACTGGTACCGCCACCGCCGACTCCACGGTGAGACAGGCCACGCCCCACCCGTCGAGTACGAGACCAACTACTACCTGACAACCACGAAACCCCAGGTCACAACCACAATCTGAGGTCTCTACCGAACCCGGGGCGATTCGACTACCGGTTGCGCGACCAGATGAGCGCGTACTGGGTCAATTTCGTGCGTACGGGCGACCCGAACGGATCGGGCCTGCCGGTCTGGCCCACGGTGGAGCGAGCACCCGAGCAGGTCATGGAGTTTGGTGAAGGCAGCGCGCTGGCACCCCGGCCGCGGTCGGACGCCATCGACTTCTGGATGGACTACGACGGGCCGATCCCGTAGCCGCGATGCGATCCGGCGAGCCTGGCGACCGGGCTGCCGACAGTTCCGTCAGCCGGTCAAGCCTCCCGTCCCTCCCGGCAGAAACCGCCCGGAGGCTTGACCGGCGGAAAAGCGCCGGCGCGGACACGTCTGCCGACGTCGTGAGGGGTGGAGCGGTCGACGAAGACGAGCTGGTGGCGGGCGCCGACCCTGCGGCCGGACTGTGATCGCCTCAAAGGAACCATGCCGTCCACCAGCACCGACACCTGACCCGCTGTCACGCACCAGCTCGTAACAAAGTCACCCCAGTTGCGCACGACCATGCCTGACCGGTTCGCCTGGACGCCCCAGAACATTGCTAGTTGACGCATCACTGACCGACATCTAGTGTCGATGACGCGTCAACCAAATGGTGTGAGGTCGCCGGCCCGGCCAACCCGAATCTGCTCACTTCGGGGTACCGAGAGGTCGGTGCACTGCCGGAGATCCGCGGACGCAACGTTCCAGAAGGGGAATCTCGTGGGTACTGAGAACAAGGCCGGACTCGGCGCGCTGCTGACGCCCGAGGAGAGCGTGCTCGCCCTCATCGACCACCAGCCGTTCCAGGTCGCCAACCTGCACAGCCACGAACCGACGATGGTCATCAACAACGCCGTCGGGCTCGCCAAGGCCGCCAAGGTGTTCGACGTTCCGACCATTCTGACCACCGTCCTGGAGGAGCGCGGCGGCCTTCTTCTCCAGGGCTTGCAGGATGTGTTCCCGGAGCAGAAGCCGATCAACAGGACCTTCATCAACACCTGGCAGGACGAGCGTGTCGTGAACGCCGTCAAGGCGACGGGACGCAAGAAGCTGATCATCGCCGGCCTCTGGACGGAGATCTGTGTGGCCATGCCGGCGATACAGGCGGCGGGCGAGGGCTTCGAGGTCTACGTCGTCACCGACGCGTCGGGCGGTGTCTCGAAGGAGGCCCACGACATGGCGGTGCAGCGCATGATCCAGGCGGGCATCACCCCGATCACCTGGATGGCCGTGCTGGGTGAGTGGCAGCGCGACTGGGCCCGCGAGAAGACCGTGCCGGGCGCCGCCGAGGTCCAGGCGCAGCACGGCGGTGCCAGCGGTGTGGCCTTCACCTGGGAGATGCAGCTCCTGAACACGCCCACCGGTAACGAGGCATGACATCGCCGCTGCCCCGGCGCTGATCCGTGTCGGGTACTGGCTGTCGTCCATACTCCGGCCGGTAGTTCGTGATCCAGCCGGTTGAGTCCGCATCACAGCATCCTCCCTTCAGCACGATCGGTGCCGAAGGGAGGATGCTGCAATTGCGGCACCCGGCAGACCCTTGCTCGTCCGGTGCCCTGAGCCGCCTTCCTGTGCGCGCCACTCCGGTGGCTGCTTGACGATTCCGAGATCACTTTCAGTGTCGAAGCCGACGAGTTCGTGCGGCAGAGCGACTGGGCGTGCGATGTCGACCCCCAGGTCGAAAGCGGCGCCGGCGATCGAATCGGCTATGTCCGCTTCCTGATGCTGCTGCTTCGCCCGTTCATGATGTGCGCTCAGACGATCGACGATTCTCCGGATCGGACCGTGACCGAGATCAGGGGCCGGCGTTTCCTCGCTCATGGGTGGTGATTCCCCTCCGTGGACCCCGCGCAGGGGGTGATCGGTGGCGCGCAGGCGTCGGGCCGTCGATATGAGGTCCCGTCAGGTGTGACGACCGTTTTCTGGTTGAGTCGCTCAGTGCTGATGCGTCCGGCGTCATCGTTGCGAGAGCAGGTGACCACCGGCGTCCCTCCCACCTGGGAGTACGTCCGCACCAGACGGCGGGAGGGGCCGGTGTGTCACCGACAAGTCGGTGCCGGGGGTGTCTCGATGTGGCGTTCGTGAGGAGCTGGGTGGCCCACGGAGAGCCGGGCCACGGTGATTACGCCGGCCTTCGTCAGGTCGCTGGGGTCGTGAAACCGGACCTCGATGAGTGCGGCGACCATCTCAGGGGCGGTGGATGTTCCGCAGGTTGGCGCGGGCCAGGTCGAGCATCTTGCCGACGCCGCCATCGAGCACTGTCCGGCCCGCGGCGAAGGCGAATCCCTTGACCTGGGCGGCCGAGATGTGCGGCGGGATCGACAGCGCGTTGGGGTCGGTCACCAGGTCGACCAGGAACGGTCCGTCATGGGCCAGCGCCCGCTTGAGCCCATCGATGACATCCCCGGGGCGCTCGATGCGGATCGCCTCGATGCCCGCGCTGCGGGCGATCGCCGCGTAGTCCACCGGCTCGTGGTCGGTCTCGTGCTCAGGCAGCCCCTCGACCAGCATCTCCAACTTCACCATGCCCAGGGAGGAGTTGTTGAAGACGATCGTCTTCACCGGCAGATCGTGCAGCTTCACCGTGAGCAGCTCGCCCATCAGCATGCCCAGTCCACCGTCGCCGGACATCGAGATCACCTGGCGGCCGGGGTAAGCGAACTGCGCGCCGATGGCGTGCGGCAGCGCGTTGGCCATCGTGCCGTGCAGGAACGAACCGATCACCCGGCGCCGTCCATTGGGGGTCAGATAACGCGCCGCCCACACGTTGGACATGCCGGTGTCCACGGTGAACACCGCGTCGTCGGCGGCGAGATCGTCCAGAACCGAGGCCACGTACTCAGGGTGGATCGGGGTGTGCCGCTCGACGTCGTGGGTGTAGGCCGAGACCACCTTCTCCAGCGACCTGGCATGCTTGCGCAGCATCCGGTCCAGATAGGCACGGTCCTCCTTCGCCCCGACCAGCGGCAGCACAGCCCGCAGCGTCTCCCGGACATCGCCGTGGACCCCGAGTTCCAGCACAGTGCGACGGCCGAGGCGGCCCGCATCGTGGTCGATCTGTACGGTCCGCGCCTGCGGCAGGAAGTCGTTGTACGGGAAATCGGTGCCGAGCAGGACGACCAGGTCGGCCTCGTGCATCGCGTCGAAGCAGGCACCGTAGCCCAGCAGACCGCTCATGCCTACGTCGTACGGGTTGTCGAACTGGATCCACTCCTTGCCCCGCAGGGAGTGCCCGAGGGGGGCGGCGGTCTTCTCGGCGAGCGCCATGACCTCGGCGTGCGCGTCCCGCACTCCCGCACCGCAGAACAGCATCACCTTCCGTGCCGCGTTCAGCTTCTCGGCCAGCGCCCGAACCTGTGTGTCCGGAGCGACGATCCGGCCACGCTCGGTGACCAGGTCGCTGCTTCCCGTCGGGTGAGCCGCCTCGTCGTGCGCGACATCGCCCGGTATCACCAGGACCGACACCGCGCTGTGGCCAAGAGCCCGCTGCATGGCGATCCGCAGAATCCGGGGCATCTGCTCCGGGGTGCTGATCATCTCGCAGTAGTCGCTGCAGTCGGTGAACAGCCTTTCCGGATGGGTCTCCTGGAAGAATCCGGTGCCGATCTGGTGGGACGGGATGTGCGAGGCGAGTGCCAGCACGGGCGCGCCGGAGCGGTGCGCGTCGTACAGTCCCTGGATCAGGTGTGTGTTTCCGGGTCCGCAGCTTCCGGCACACACCGTGAGCCTGCCGGTCAGCTGCGCCTCCGCAGCGGCGGCGAAGGCGGCGGCCTCCTCGTTCCGTACGTGCACCCACTCGATGCCGTCGGTACGGCGCACCGCGTCGACCACCGAGTTCAGGCTGTCACCCACCACGCCATAGATCCGCTCCACGCCCGCCTGGCGCAGAATGTCCACCATCTGCTGAGCCACGGTCAGATTCCGCATCCCGGACTTCTCCCCTCAGGCTGTACGCCTGTTTCATATGACTATCGGAAGACTCAATATAGTTGATGTATCCACTTAGTAGGCGGGGGCGCCGGGGATCGCCCCCTGGGGAGGGGGTACCGGTCTGTCGTTCGGGGGGCTCGGAGGCAGAGGTTGTGCAGGCCGGAGCAGGCCCCTGAGGGAGGTCAGCGCGTCCAGCAGTGGCAGGTGCCGGGCACTGGTGTGGTGGGTGCCGCCGGACAGCGTGTCGACGCGTGGGTGCCGTGACGGTCGAAGATCAGGCATCCGTTGCGTTGATGGACCCCGAGGGGCATATGTGGCGCCTCAACATCAGTTCGGCGCCACATACGCCCCTCGTCGACGGCGATGACGCGGTTCCGCGTCATGAGAAGCCTCAGGGGAACAGCCGGTCATCCACCGTCACTTCGCGAGGAAGTCGCGCAGCGCGGTGTTGACCTCGTCGGCGTGGGTCCAGAGCAGGCCGTGCGGCGCTCCCTCGACCTCGACGTAGTCGGCCTCGGGGAGCGCCTTGTGGAAGCGGCGCCCGGTGGCGTCGATCGGGAGGATGTTGTCCTTCGTACCGTGCAGGATCAGTGCGGGCTTGCCACTCGCGCGGACCGCCTCGACGTCGGCGCGGAAGTCCTCGATCCATGCCGGCACCACGGCGTACGCGGCCACCGGAGCGCTGCGGATCGCGACGTTCCAGCTACCGGTCACGACCTCCTCGCTGATACGCGTGCCGAGGTTCTCGTCGAGGTTGTAGAAGTCCGCGTAGAACTGCTTGTACCAGGCGTACCGATCCGCCTTTGCAGTCGCGGCGATGCCGTCGAAGACCTCCTGCGGCACCCCGTCGGGGTTGTCGTCGCGGGCGACGAGAAACGGCTCGAGCGAGGCGAGGAAGGCGAGCTTCGCGACACGCTCATGACCGTAGCGACTCACGTAGCGGGCGAGTTCCCCGGTGCCCATCGAGAAACCGACAAGGACGACGTCCTGCAGGTTGAGGGTCTCAAGGACCGTGTTCAGGTCAGCGGCGAAGGTGTCGTAGTCGTAACCGGAGTTCACCTTCGACGACTGGCCGAAGCCACGACGGTCATAGGTGATGACCCGATAGCCCTGGGCCAACAACTCGCGCGTCTGACGCTCCCAACTGTGCCCGTTCAGTGGGTAGCCGTGGATCAGGACGACCGGCTGCCCAGAACCCTGATCCTCGTAGTAGAGCTCGACCGGCGTACTGTTCTCCGTGCCGACGGTGATGTAACCCATGACTTCTTTCCCTTCTGGCCGACGAAACGAACGCCGACCCATATCTGTATGTGGAAACCGTGTGCTCGGAGGCGGGTCAGAGGTCTCGCCGTTCCGCATCGGCCTGCGGCGGGAAGCGAATTCCACCATGCGCTTTCAACCGCCCTGACCTCCTCCCGCGATCGCGGCGTTTAGGTCAGCGTGGTTCATGTTGTCCACGAGTGTGACTCGGCCACCATCGCCGGGATCGGGATCGGGCATGATCGATTCTGGGTCGACGAGGTAGACCTCGTGACCATTCAGCGTCAGCCGGCGCGCGACCTCCAGCAGCACGCGCCGTGCCACGTCGTCGATCGAATAGACCCTTGTCAGGTCCAAAGCCACCCTGATGTCCGAAGGCGAAATGTCCATGGCTTCCTGAACAACTCTCTCGGCTCCGGCAAAGCCGATGCCACCTTGCAGTTGCAGGACCCGGAGCGCGTTCGGTCCGCTGCCGACGACATGGTGGGACCGCACGACGGCACGCGCGGCGGCGGGGACCTCCATCACATGCAGGCCCATGTCTGAAGAGAACCGTTCGAAGAGTGACACTCCGCGAACGCTGTTCCCGTGCCTGTCCAGTCGTGGTGAGAACGTGGCAATTCCGATCTGCCCGGGGAGCGCGCCGATCAGGCCCCCGGCCACCCCGCTCTTCGCCGGAATACCGACCTGGGTCGCCCAGTCACCAGCGGCGTCATACATTCCACAGCTGAACATGACGCTCAGCACCTGACGTGCCACCGCTTCCGGAACCACCTGCTCACCCGAGAGAGGGTTTATCCCGCGGTTGGTCAACGTCGCGGCCATCATGGCCAGATCTCGCGTGGTGACGAGCACGGAACACTGGCGGGTGTAGCCGTCCACGACGGGCCTGGGATCCTCGGTGAGGACGTCGTGACTGCGGAGCATGTGCGCGATGGCGAGGTTGCGGTGCGCGTTCTCCATCTCTGACGCACATACCGCCTCATCCATCCTCAGCCGACGACCGGCGAACGCCGAGAGGCCGTGGAGCACTCGTTCCACACGCTCCGCCGGATTCAGGTCCTCCGCGCCGGTCAGTGAGTGCACGGTGATCGCGCCGGCGTTGATCATGGGATTGAGAGGGCGCCCGGTGTCGCTTTCGAGGGAGATCTCGTTGAACGCCTCTCCGGACGGCTCGACACCGACTTTGGCGAGCACAGAGTCGAATCCGCGATCAGACAGGGCCAACGCATATGCGAACGGCTTGGAGATCGATTGGATGGTGAACTCGATATCGATGTCGCCGGCACCATAGACCTCTCCGCCGATCATGGCAAAGGCCGCTCCGAGGCGCTCGGGGTCCGCTGCTGCGAGCTCAGGAATGTATCCCGCCAGCTCTCCGGACGTGTCCGACTCCACATCTTTCAGCACCTCGGCCAAATAGTCGGGAATGATGGGCCGCATTCGTCCTCCATGCATAATTGCAATCTTCACGCTGTGAGAACCGCGTTGCGTCCGCCCTTGTGTCAGGCTGCCCCTGGCGGCACTTCACGGCGTCACATTGCGATGTAGCCAGGGAGATGACCCCACGTTTCGCCAGGCGCGGCGCGCGTGACGCAGATGGCGAGCGAACATCGGGCACAACGGCACGACGGTGACGTCTTCGCGAATGCTGTCTGCGAGTGCCTTTTCTTGTGTTGTCAGTGAACCCTTGAGTCATCTGACTGTCCTTCTTCAGAGAGCGTCACGGCGTGGCCACAGTCCTCCGGTCCGGCCGAGGTGCTTCTGTTTCTCTGTTACGAGTGCTCAAAAAGTCTTGTCGGAGCAGGGGTGGCGGTGAGCACGCGAAGCTGGTCGGCGTCGACATCGGCTCCGAAGGCGGGGGTTCCCGGCTCGAGCCGGATGCCCGCTGCGAGGTCGCCGATGGTGACGGGGTCGAATCCGAGAGTGTCGATCAGTGCGGACACCACAGCGAGATCCTCGGGCGAGTCACCGGCGAGCGCGATGGCCTTGCGTCCGAGGCCGCCGGCGGGACGAGCCTCGCCCTCGAGGTCGTGGTAGCCCATGTGGTTGAAGGCTTTCACGACACGTGCGCCTGTCAGGAACCGCTGAACGACTTCGCTGGAAGAGGTGTCAGGCGGGAGGATCGCCTCGCGGGGACCATCGACCTCCCACCAGTGGTTCATCGCGTCGATGACCAGCTTTCCCTCCAGCTCCGCAACGGGGAGGTCGCGGTGTTTGCCGAGCGGGAGAGCCAGGACCACCACGTCGGCGGCATCCGCGGCCTGGGCCGGCCACACGGCGGTCGCTCCAGGGGTGAGGATCTTGGCGGTAAGCGCGATCTTGGAGGGGTCACCGGACCCTGAGATCAGGACTCGATAGCCGGCGGCGACCGCCAGGCGCGCCAGGACGGTGCCGACTTTCCCGGCTCCCAGGATCCCGATAGTGGTGACAGGGTTAATCATCGCGTGGCTCCCGCCGTGGCCACGGACTCCTCGGCCAGAAGCTCGCGGACCCGAGGGATGACTTGGGTGCCGTACAGCTCGACCGAACGTAGACGTGCGGAGGCAGAAACGGTGCCGGCGGCGGAGTAAATCATGTCGAACCGGCCCGCGTTCAGTACCCGGATGGCATGGGCGATCTTGGCCGCGACCGTCTCCACCGAGCCGACATACAGTGAGCCGCGGTCCACCTCGGCGTCGAAGTCCTCCCGGCGGAGCGGCGGCCAGCCGCGCTGCCCCCCGATCCGGTCGCGGATCTCCTTGTACCCAGGGTAGAAGAGCTCCTTGGCCTCTTCGTCAGTGGAGGCGACGAAGCCGGGCGAATGCGTCCCGACCGGCTGTGCGGTCGTGCCGAACTCCTCGCTGGCACGCTGGTACAGATCCACGTAGGGAGCGAACCGGTCGGGGGCGCCGCCGATGATGGCCAGCATGAGCCGGAAGCCATACTGAGCGGTGCGGAGCACGGACTGCGGTGTCCCGCCGACCCCTACCCAGGTGTTGAGACGTCCCGAATCCGTCTTCGGGTACACGTCCGCCTTGTGCAGGGCGGCGCGCGTGGTGCCTTCCCAGGTGACCGGCTTCTCGTCCAGGAGCCGGTGGAAAAGGTCGATCTTCTCCTCGAACAGCACCTCGTAGTCCTTGAGGTCGTACCCGAACAGGGGGAACGACTCGGTGAAGGAACCGCGTCCGAGGATCACCTCGGCGCGACCGTTGGAGAGCGCATCGACCGTGGCGAACCGCTGGAACACCCGCACCGGGTCGTCCGAGGACAGCACTGTCACGCCCGAGGCGAGCCGGATGCGCTTCGTGGCTGTCGCGATGCCGGCCAGTACTGTCTCAGGGCTGGAGATCGCGTACTCGGGTCGGTGGTGCTCGCCCAACGCAACAACGTCGATACCGACCTGGTCGGCGAGGACCGCTTCGGCCACCGCGGCGCGGATCGCCTGCGCGTGCGAGACGATCACGCCCTGGTCGTCTCGGGGCCGGTCTCCGAAGCTGTCGATACCGAACTCGATTTGCGAAACATCCATCGTGTTCAACGCTTTCGTTGTGTCGGGGTGTGGTGGCGCGTGGTTCGTGACGACCGGGCGGGACGTCTGTCCCGGGCGACCTGCGCGAGTTCTCTGCCGATCGGGCCCCGCGTGTCGTCATCGCCGGCAGCAGTTCGCGCGCAGACGGGGGAGGGGATCCTGTTCGCCGGACGCCGGACGCCGGACGCCGGACGCCGGACGCCGGACGCCGGACGCCGGACGCCGGACGCTCTGCTCCGCAGTCCGCTTGGTCACCCGCACCACCTCCGCCGATCTAGTTGACATGTAAACCTTGACACTCTCATGGTTTACATGTCAACCAGATTCTGGCGTGGCAGGTGCAGCTGCACGTCAGCGAACCGGTGTGCTTGGTCCACCACAGGACCGGCCACGGGCCCGGTCGGGCGGTTCGCCGGCTGAGGTCACCCCTCCTGGCAGGCCCCTCGACGGGCTTGGCGTTCTCGCACTCGGCGACATCGGCGCGCGCATCATCGAGCCTCTCGACGCCGATCAAAGCGATCGTCCGAGAGGCGGCGCATTGTGCCGCGACTGATCTTCGCTCGCCTGCTGCGGGAAGATGCCGGCAGGGGCCACCTGGCGGACCCCGCCTTCGATGGACGTGCGGTGCCAGAAGTGCGTCCGCCGGCGCGCGCCGCGTCCGGAGCACGTCGACCTGTTCGACATCGAGCGGGCGGTGAGCGACGCTGTCCGATCCGGCACTTCCTGGGCTCTCACCGGCATCCTCACGCGCCTCGCTGCCTTCACTGCGCTGATCGGCGTCGGCGTACCGGTTCTCGGCGCGGCCCTCGCTGCCGGGCGTACTCGGTGGGTGTGAGGCCATAGCGCTGCTTGAAAGCGCGGCTGAAGTGGCTGCTGTCGGCGAACTGCCAGTGCGCGGCGATCTCCGAGACGGCCAGCCGAGACGCCGACAGCGCCTGCCTGGCCGACTCCAAGCGCCGTTCCCGGATGTAGGCGGTCACCGACTCCCCGCCCGCCGCGAACGCGCGCTGCAGAGTACGCACCGAGACGCTCAGCTCCCGGGCCAGCATCGCCGGCGAGAGGTCGGCGTCTGCGAGCCGCTGCTCTGCGAGGTTCTTCGCCGCCTGGGCGAGGGCTGGGGCAAGGCGGGTGTTCACATCGTCGAAGCCGTGGTGCGTCACCGCGGTGGCCAACTCGACCAGCGTGTCTCGCGCGGCCTGGACACCGGCTCGAAGGGTTTCGAGGCGAAGCCCTTGTCGCTGATCAGCAGCAGGCCCGACCGCTCGCGCACCGGCTCGGCGTCGACCTCCAGCATCGCGGCCAGCACCTCGCGCTCGCCGAGCTTCGGATCCGCCAGCGCCCACAGCATCGGCATCCCCGCAGGGGTGCAGACCAGGTACAGCCGCAGCCCCCAGAAGAACCACGAATGCGACGCGCAGTAGCCGTAGTTGGCCCAGCCCGCCAGCTCCGAGCGTTTGACCGTGGGGCGGGACATCCCGCACGGCACCGGCGTCGAGTCCGTGATCCACACCGTGTCGTGCCAGAAGTCCGTGCCCTTGGCGAGCACCCGTCTCACCCGCTTGATCTGCGGCAGCGCGGCCCGCAGCCGCTTGTTGTGGCCCGCGTCCTACGGGATGAAGGGGAACAGGTGCCGGTAGTGCCGGCGAGCGTGCCGCAGCCAGCGGGCCTCGCAGTGGAAGCCGAGCATCGCCTGCATCACCGCCAAGCACAGCAGCTCCGAGTGACTGAGCTTCGGCGGCCTGCCCGGCAGCCGCGCGATACCCGCCCAGTCGTCGTCGATCTGTACGTAGAGTGCGGTCACGAGGGTGTCCAGATTCGTCGTCACAAACGGTCATGGACACCCTCTCTTCGCGCCCGCAGGCATTCGGAAAGACTCGTCTAGTGTTCGAAGCGCCCGCACGTCAGGAGGACTTGGTGAATGACCGGAACAGCCGCGTGGCCGTGATCACTGGTGCCGGGGGCGGCCTGGGCATCCATCCCTGATCTTGCGTGGGTATCCCCGGCTTCAGCCGGGGAGGGAAACGCATCCTTGGCACGGAGGCGCGAGGCGCCGGAGTTCTCTGCGCCCTGGAGTGACGGTCAGACGGGGTGCTTCTGATCTTCGATGTACTGCCGGATCACGGTCAGCGGGGCGCCGCCGCAGGAGCCCGCGAAGTACGAGCGTGACCAGAGGACCGATCCCATGCCGATCCGGTTGATCCGGCCGGTGTGCTCGGCGCGCAGGTATCGGGAGCTGACGCCCTTCAAGCTGTTGATCAGCTTCGACAGGGCGACCTTCGGCGGGTAGTGCACCAGCAGGTGCACGTGATCGGCCTCACCGTTGAACTCGCGCAGCTCGGTCTCGAAGCCGGCGCAGACCTCGCGCATGATCTCCTCGCAGCGCTTGAGCATCTGGTCGTCGAACACTCCGCGCCGGTACTTTGTCACGAACACCAAGTGCGCGTGCAGGTTATGGACAACGTGGCGACCGGTGCGAATATCAGAGTTTGGTTCCCAGCGTGGTGACATATACCAAGCGTAGTACGATCGGCGCAATCAAGCCGAAAGGAGGTGGGCCGGGTGATCCGTGCGTACAAGTTCCTCATGCGGCCCACCGTGGGCCAGGCCGCCGCGTTGACCGCGATACTGGCCGATCACTGCTCGCTCTACAACGGGGCACTGCAGGAACGCCGTGACGCGTACCGGCACGTGTCGAAGACGGGCATCAAGTACGGGATGCAGTCCGCGCAGCTCAAGGACATCCGGGCGTTCGACCCGGAGCGTCAGGGCCGCTGGTCGTTCTCCAGCCAGCAGTCGACACTCCGTCGTCTCGACAAGGCGTTCACCGCGTTCTTCCGCCGGGTCAAGTCCGGCGAGACGCCCGGCTACCCGCGCTTTCGAGGGGTGAACTGGTTCGACACGGTGGACTTCCCGAAGGACGGGGACGGCTGCCGCTGGGACTCCACCCCGCACGACCCGCTCACCCGCGTCCGTCTCCAGGGCGTAGGACACGTCAAGGTCAACCAGCACCGGCCGGTGGCCGGCAAGGTCAAGACGGTGTCGCTCAAGCGTGAGGGCAAGCGCTGGTACGTGATCCTGACCGCCGAGCAGGCCCGGCCCGAGCCGCTTCCCGTGATCGGCTCCGTGGTCGGCATCGACATGGGGATCACGAACTTCCTCGCCGACTCCAACGGCAACTTCGTGGACAACCCGCGCCACGGGCGCAGGGCCGCCGCCAGGCTCGAAGAAGCACAGCGGGCCCTCGCCCGGTTTCCCCGTGTGCGCCGGGACAGGCGCACCGCCAACCACCGGCGCGCCGCGGAGAACGTCGCCAAACTGCACGGCAGGGTCCGCCGCCAGCGGCTCGACCACGCCCACAAGACCGCGCTCGCTCTGGTCCGCGAGCACGAC